>JBHHZM010000001.1:0-111454 GCA_046758065.1 Alphaproteobacteria bacterium
AATCAGGAGCTTACGCCAATTCTCCATTTTTCCACCAACCTTGCGACACCACCACGCGATGATCGACAACAAGCTCACGCAAGGCTGCGATCAGGAGGGCGAGGGATCAGAGCCAAGCTAACAAGCGGCTGAAGCTTGACGCTTCCCCCTGCATTAGGGCCATGTTGCCTGAGAGTCCTCTCTGTTGTGAACTTGCCCCCAACGTTGAACCGCCCGGGCCGCGAGCCGAACTGGACTCGCGGCGCGAATCCCCTATATGTTTTGCGCCGTCCGAGAGCCGTTACGCAGGCGCCTGCACGACGGCTCGAATTTCGCCCGCCGGCCGCCGAATTCCAGGAGACAGCGATGCCCGAGTTTACCGACTACAAGGTCGCCGACATCTCGCTCAAGGACTGGGGCCGCAAGGAAGTCAATATCGCCGAGACCGAGATGCCCGGGCTGATGGCGCTGCGGCGCGAATACGGCGCCGCCAAGCCGCTGGCGGGCGCGCGCATCGCCGGTTGCCTGCACATGACGATCCAGACCGCGGTGCTGATCGAGACCCTGATCGAGCTCGGCGCCGAGGTCCGCTGGAGCTCGTGCAACATCTTCTCGACCCAGGACCAGGCGGCGGCGGCGATGGCGGCGCGCGGCGTCCCGGTGTTCGCCTGGAAAGGCGAAACCGAGGACGAGTACGAATGGTGCATCGAGCAGACCATCTTCGGCCCCGACGGCTGGCGCCCCAACATGCTGCTCGACGACGGCGGCGACCTCACCCTCGTCATGCACCAGAAACACGCCGAGCTCATGGCCGGGGTGCGCGGACTGTCCGAGGAGACCACCACGGGCGTGCACCGGCTCTACGACATGGAGCGTCAGGGCACGCTCATGGCGCCGGCGCTGAACGTCAACGATTCGGTCACCAAGTCCAAGTTCGACAACCTGTACGGCTGCCGCGAGTCCCTGGTCGACGGCATCAAACGCGCGACCGACGTGATGCTCGCCGGCAAGGTCGCGGTGGTGTGCGGCTTCGGCGAAGTCGGCAAGGGCTCGGCGATGAGCCTGCGCGGCCAGGGCGCGCGGGTGATGGTCACCGAGATCGACCCGATCTGCGCGCTGCAGGCGGCGATGGAAGGTTACGAGGTGGTGACCATGGATCAGGCGGCGCCCCTCGGCGACCTCTTCGTCACCGCCACCGGCAACGTCGACGTCATCACCGTCGAGCACATGCGCGCCATGAAGGATCGCGCCATCGTCTGCAACATCGGACATTTCGACAGCGAGATCCAGATCTCGGCGCTCAAGAACCTCAAGTGGGACGAGGTCAAACCCCAGGTCGACGAGGTCGAGTTCCCCGACGGCAAGCGCCTGATCGTGCTGGCGAAGGGGCGGCTGGTGAACCTGGGTTGCGCCACCGGGCACCCCAGCTTCGTCATGAGCACTTCTTTCACCAACCAGGTGCTGGCGCAGATCGAACTGTGGAACAACCCGGATCGCTATGAGAACAAGGTCTACGTCCTGCCCAAGCGTCTCGACGAGAAGGTCGCCTCGCTGCATCTCGAAAAACTGGGGGTGAATCTCACGCGGCTGACGGACAAGCAGGCCGAGTACCTCGGCCTCGACGCCGACGGACCCTACAAGCCCGACCACTACCGCTATTAGAATGCGCGGCGGCGCGCCGATCCAACGCCGACTGTAGTGCGCGGCGGCGAGTTCGGGTACAAGAGGCCCGACGTGGCCGGAAAGAGACAGTCGGGACAGGTGACGGCGGCGTGGCCGTGGGTTCTCGCCGCCGGGGCGACCGCCGTGCTGGCGGCGGCGGCTCTCGTCGCCGCCAGCGGCGTCACCGGCGGCACCGCGGCGCTGGTGTTCGTCGCCGCCGCCTTCCTCGTCGCCGCGCTGACCTTCGGTCTTCAGGCCCAGAGGCATAGCCGCGCGGTCGCGGCCGAGCAGCGGCGGAGCGCGACGCTCGATGCGCTCCTCACCGGCGCTCCGGGCGCCTGGTACTTCTGGGACCTGCGTGACGGCGGCGAACGTCGTTCGCCGCGGCTCGCCGCCTTGCTCGGGCTCGACGACGGGAGCGCCGGCTTCGAGGCGGTCATCGCTCGTTTCGACGGCGACGGCGCCCATGCCTTGAGCGAGGCGCTCGCCAAACTGCGCGCCGGCGGCGAGGGGTTCGAACTGAGCCTCGGCGACTGCGAAGGAAAGCGCCGTTTCCGCGCCGAGGGCCGCCTCGTCGAGGACGGGAGCGCGACGCCGGTCGGCGCAGTATTGTGGATCAGCGACATTAGCGACCTCGCCGCCGAGATCGCCGCCGTCCGCGCCGAGCGCGCCCGCCTCGAGAACACCCTCGACGCCATCCCGCTGCCGCTGTGGCGGCGCGCCACCGACCTCTCGCTGGTCTACTGCAACCGCGCCTATGCCGACATCGTCGAGATCGACGCCGGAACCGCCGTGGCGGGAGCGGGCGTCGAGCTGGTCGGAGAGGCGGAACGCGCCTGGGGGCAGGCGCTCGCCCGCGAGGCCTGCGAGGCCGGGACGCTGCGCGCCGCCGACCATCATGTGGTGGTCGACGGGGCACGCCGGATGCTCAGGATCAACGAAGCGCCGCTCGAAGGCGGCACCCTGGGCATCGCCTGGGACGTCACCGACGTCGAAGACGCCAACCGCGATCTCGCGCGCCATATCGCCGCCCATGCCGAGGTGCTCGAGAACCTGGCGACGGCGATCGCCATCTTCGGTTCCGACAGGCAGCTCAAATTCTTCAACAGCGCCTACGCCAGGCTGTGGCGGGTCGGTGAGGACTGGCTGCGGGACGAGCCGACGCTCGGCGAGATTCTCGAAGCGTTGCGCGCCACGCATCGCATCGCCGATGTTCCCGATTTCCCCGCCTTCAAGAAGAAGCGCGAGGCGATGTTCACCGACCTCATCGAGCCCCACGAGGAGCTTCTGCACCTGCCCGACGGCACCACCCTGCGCATGATCGTGACGCCGCACCCCTTCGGCGGGCTGCTCTTTACCTTCGAGGACGTGACCGCGCGGCTCGAGCTCGAGCGCAACCTGAATACCTTGATCGCCGTCCAGCGGGAAACCCTCGACAATCTCTACGAGGGGATCGCCGTGTTCGGCAGCGACGGCCGGCTCAAGCTGAGCAATCCGGGCTTCGCCCGGCTATGGAGCCTGGAGCCGCAGGAGCTCGCGGGCGAACCGCACATCGCCGACGTCGTCGAACGCGGCAAGGCGCTCTACGATTACGGCGACGACTGGGACACGTACAAGGCGCACATCGTCGCGCGGACAACCGACCGGGTCCCGGCCTTCGACCGGTTGGAGCGGCGCGATCAAACGGTGCTCCACTGGGCGAGCGTACCGCTGCCCGATGGCGCCACGCTGATGACCTATCTCGACGTGACCGATAGTATCAAGGTCGAGCGCGCCCTGCGCGAACGCGCCGAGGCGCTCGAAGCCGCCGACCGGCTGAAAACCGAGTTCATCGCCAGCGTTTCCTACGAGCTGCGCACGCCGCTCAACACCATCATCGGCTTCAGCGAACTGCTCGACGGCGCGTTCTTCGGTGAGCTCAACGCGCGTCAGGTCGAGTATGTCAAGGGCATCCTCGAATCGTCGCAGCAGCTCCTGCAGCTCATCAACGACATCCTCGACCTTGCCTCAATAGAGGCGGGGCACATCGAACTCGACCTGGACAACTTCGACATCGACCTGGCGCTCAGGAGCGTGATCACGCTGGGCGGCCACAACCTCGGCGTCGACAACGTCAAGGTCGAATACGATCGTTCGGGCGAGCTTGGCGAAATGGTCGGCGACGAGAAGCGGATCAAGCAGGTGGTTTTCCATCTGCTCACCAACGCGGTCAAGTTCAGCTTGCCCGAGGGCAAGGTCACGCTTGCCGTCGAGCGCGACCAAGACCGAATCGCCATCGCCGTCAGCGACTCGGGTATCGGCATCGCCGACGCCGACAAGCGACACGTCTTCGATCGCTTCTGGCGCGGCGACGAGGTGCGGGCGCGACGGCAAGGCGGTGGGCTCGGCCTGGCGCTGGTGAAGTCGTTCGTCGAACTGCACGGCGGCGAGGTGGAACTCGATTCCCGACCGGGACAGGGGACGCGCGTCACCTGCCGTCTGCCCGTCGATGCCCGCGCCGCGCTCGAAGCCATGGCGCGCAGCGACGAG
Source organism: Alphaproteobacteria bacterium (assembly GCA_046758065.1). Lineage (GTDB taxonomy): Bacteria > Pseudomonadota > Alphaproteobacteria > JAAXGF01 > JAAXGF01 > JBHHZM01. Next base: position 4,171 of record JBHHZM010000001.1, read on the forward strand.
TAACCCGGATTAGCCGCGCGAGGCCTCCGCGGCGTCGTCGGGCCCGGGAATGCCCTTGGTGGTCGAATACTCGAAATGGAGTTCCCGGTCGGGATAGACGAGGGGGTAAATGGCGTGCGCCGCCATGGCGGCTTCGGAGAAGCCCGAAAGGATGAGCTTGAGCTTGCCGGGATAGGTGACGATGTCGCCGATGGCGAAGACGCCAGGAAGGTTGGTCTGACTGGTCGCCGGGTCGACCGCGATTTGCTTGCGTTCGAGCGCCAGACCCCAGTCGGCGATCGGCCCAAGCTCCATTGCCAGACCGTAGAACGGCAGCAGCGCATCGGCCTCGAGGCGGCGCTCGCTGCCGTCGAAGGCGCGCACCACCACGGCGTCGAGCCGTCCGTCGCCGCCCTCGAGCGCGGCAAGCTGATACGGCACGACGAGTTCGATGGCGCCGTCGTCGGCGAGGCGCTTCATGCGCTCTACGCTCTCCGGTGCGCCGCGGAACTTGGGACGGCGATGGACGACGTAGATCTTCGCCGCCACTTCGGCGAGCGACAGCACCCAGTCGACCGCCGAATCGCCGCCGCCGGCGATGACGATACGTTTGTCCCGGAAGTCCCTGCGCCGGCGCACCATGTAGAATACGCTCTTGCCTTCGTAGTCCTCGATGCCGGGCAACGGCGGGCGATGGGGGCCGAAGGCGCCGCAGCCGGCAGCGACGACGACCGCCTTGCAGGCGATGGCGACGTCCTGCGAGGTGCCGACGCGAAATCCGCCTTCGACCCGTTCGACCTTCGTTACCTGCTGGCCGAGATGGTAGGTCGGCGCGAAGGGCGCCGCCTGCTCGGCGAGCCTGTCGATCAGTTCGCCCGCCTCGATCCGCGGGTAGCCGGGGATGTCGTAGATCGGTTTCTCGGGATAGAGCGCGCTGCACTGACCGCCGGTTTCCTCGAGCACGTCGACGACATGGCAGCGCATGCGCAGCATTCCGGCCTCGAATACGGCGAACAGACCGACGGGGCCGGCGCCGATGATCACGATGTCGGTTTCGTGTTGCGTCGCGGACATGCGCGCTCCGGGTTGGGCGGGCGGAGAATTGCTCCTAACATGGCGGCCTGCGCGTTCGAGCGCAAGTCTCCGCACCGTCCCCCGGTTGCGGAATTTCACTTGGCGACGCCAGAGCGAGATGTGATGAGATCGAACCATGCTGACAGCGCACCCCGCCAGGCCGAGGTCGCGCTGCCGGATCGCGACGCGACGCGACGCTTCGCCGCGCGACTCGCGTCCCTGCTGCGACCCGGCGATGTCGTCGCGCTCGGTGGCGCTCTGGGAAGCGGCAAGACGACGCTTGCGCGCGACATTATCGAGACGCTCGCCGGCGGTCCCTGCGAGGTGCCGAGCCCGACGTTCACGCTGGCGCAGACCTACGAGGTCGGCGGGCTGCTCGTCTGGCATTTCGACCTCTACCGCATCGGGCGGCCCGAGGAGATCCTCGAGCTCGGCTTCGAGGAAGCGTTGGCCGAAGGCGTTGCGCTGGTCGAATGGCCCGAACGTTTGGGGCCGTTCCTCCCCGGCGACCGGCTCGAGGTGACGCTCGTTGCGGATGCCGCGCCCGACGCCCGCAGCGTGCGCCTCGCCGGTTTCGGTTCGTGGCGCGTGCGCCTCGCCCGCCTGGTGAGTAAAGCCGGTGACTGAGCGCGCCCGGGAGATCGCGGCTTTCCTGGCCGCCCACGGCTGGGACGGCGCGACCCGCCGGGCGCTCGCCGGCGATGCCTCGTTCCGGCGCTACGAAAGGCTGTGCCACGGCCGCCGTCGCGCCGTACTGATGGACGCCCCGCCCGACCACGAGGACGTGCAACCATTTCTCGCGATCGCCCGCCACCTCAAGACGCTCGGCTTCAGCGCCCCGGCCGTGCTCGCCGCCGACGTGCAGGCCGGACTTCTGCTGCTCGAGGACCTGGGCGACGATCTCTATACCCGCCTGCTCGCCGATGGCGGCGAGGAGACCGCGCTGTACGCCGCGGCCGTCGACCTGCTGGTCGCGTTGCACGGCGCGTCAGTGCGCGGACTCGACGTGCCGTCCTACGACGACGCCCGCCTGCATGCGGAAACCGACCTCCTGGTCGACTGGTTTCTGCCGGCAAGCGCCGGGACGGAAACGCCCGAAGCGGTGCGCGCGGCCTACCGCGCGGCCTGGGACGCCGTTTTCCCGCTGGCGCGGGTCGGCGGCGAAACGCTGGTTTTGCGCGACTACCACGCCGATAACCTGCTGTGGCTTCCCGAGCGCCGCGGCGTCGCGCGCGTCGGGCTGCTCGATTTTCAGGACGCGGTGATCGGCCCGCCCGCGTACGATCTCGTCTCGCTGCTGGAAGATGCCCGCCGCGACGTGGCGAAGCCGACGGTCGAGGCCATGATCGCGCGCTATCTCGACGCCCGGCCCGAACTGGACGCCGCCGCCTTCGCCGCCGCCTACGCGGTGCTCGGCGCCCAGCGCAACTGCAAGATCGTCGGCATTTTCACGCGGCTGTGGAAACGCGACGGCAAACCCGGCTACCTCGACTATCTGCCGCGCGTCTGGGGCCATCTCGCACGCGACCTCGCGCATCCGGCGCTCGCGCCGGTCAGGCGTTGGTTCGACGCCCATGTTCCGCCCGGGATGCGCGGACCCGTCAAGGCGCTGGCGACATGACGCCCGAGACCGCCATGGTGCTGGCCGCCGGACGCGGCGAACGCCTGCGCCCGCTGACCGATGCGCGTCCCAAGCCGCTCGTCGAGGTCGCCGGCAAGGCGCTGATCGATCACGTCCTCGACCGCCTCGCCGCGGCCGGGGTGACGCGCGCCGTTGTCAACCTCTGGTACATGGCCGGGACGATCGAACGCCATCTCGCGGACCGTCGCCGGCCGGCCATCGCGCTGTCGCACGAGTCCGAGCTGCTCGACACCGGCGGCGGAGTCGTCAACGCGCTCGGGCTGCTCGGCGACGCGCCTTTCTACGCGGTCAACAGCGACGTACTGTGGCGCGATTCGGGCGCAAGCGCGCTTGGGCGACTCGCCGCCGTCTGGGACGGCGGCGCGATGGACGCGCTGTTGCTCGTGGTGCCGGTCGAGCGCGCCGTCGGTTACGAGGGCCGCGGCGACTTCGAACGCGACCCGAACGGCGGTTTGCGCCGGCGCGGCGCGGCAGCGCATGCGTCTTACGTCTTTACCGGCGTTCAGCTCCTGCATCCGCGACTGTTCCGCGACGCCCCCGCCGGTCCGTTCTCGCTCAACCTGGTCTACGACCGGGCGCTCGCCGCCGGCCGGCTGCGCGGCCTCGTCCACGCCGGCGACTGGCTGCACGTCGGCACCCTCGCCGGGCTGGCCGAGGCCGAGCGGCGGCTTGGCGAAGCGCCTGGCGGGAGCGATTGACGCGATGGCCGAGCGGCGTCCCAACGTTTCGACCATCTCGCCGGGTGCGCCTTTCGTCGACGCGCTCGCCGCCGGCGTGCTGGCGCGCCACGGCGCCGCGCCCCTCGATCTCGCGCGCGTCGTCCTGCTGCTTCCCACCCGGCGCGCCTGCCTTGCGCTGCGCGACGCCTTCCTGCGCCAAAGCGAAGGCGCCGCGCTTCTCCTGCCGCGCATCGCTCCGCTCGGCGATATCGATCCCGACGAGATCGAGCCCGACGCCGAGGGCCTGCTCGCCGACGACGCCGACGCACCGCCGGCGGTCTCCGATCTCGCACGCCGGATGCTGCTCGCCCGCCTGATCGCTGAGTGGCCCGGCAGCAGCGCCTTCAGTCGCGTCGAACAGGCGGCGCGTCTCGCCGCCGAACTTGCGCGACTCATCGACCAGGTGCAGACCGAGCGGCTGTCGTTCGACACGCTTGGCGACCTCGTGCCTGAGGACTATGCGACCCACTGGCAGGAGACGCTCGAGTTCCTCGCCATCGTCACCCGGCACTGGCCCGAGATCCTCGCCGAACGGGGGCTGATCGATCCGGCGGCGCGGCGCAACCTGATGATCGAGGCGCTCGCCGCACGCTGGCGCGCCCGCCCGCCCGCCGGACCGGTGATCGCCGCCGGTTCGACCGGCAGCATACCGGCGACCGCCGAACTGCTGGCGGTGATCGCCCGCCTGCCGGCCGGCGAGGTCGTGCTGCCCGGGCTCGACCGCGAAGCCGACGACGCGACCTGGGAGGCGATCGACGCGAGCCATCCGCAATACGGCCTCAAACGGCTTCTCGACCGCCTCGAAATCGACCGCGACCGGGTCGGCGACTGGTTCGTGACGGGCCTTACCGCGACCCATCCCGGCCGCGCCCGGTTGCTCTCGATCGCCCTGCGCCCGGCCGGGACGACCGATTCCTGGCGCGACGAGCCGCCGCCGCCCGCCGCGGCGTTCACCGGCCTCGAACGCATCGATTGCCCGGGACCGCAGGAAGAGGCCGGGGTGATTGCGCTCAGGCTGCGCGAGGCGCTCGAACACGACGGCCGGACCGCCGCGCTCGTCACGCGCGACCGCAAGCTCGCCCGCCGTGTCGCCGCCGAACTGCGGCGCTGGGGCATCGGGGTCGACGATTCGGCCGGTCAGCCGCTGGCCGACACGGCGCCCGGAAGTTTCCTCAGGCTCGGCGCTGCGATGGTCGCCGAAAAAGCGGCGCCGCTTGCGCTGCTAGCCGCGCTCAAGCATCCGCTCGCCGCAGGCGGCGTCAGGGCCGGCGTGTTCCGCGCCCGGGTGCGCGAACTCGAGCGCCGGGTGTTGCGCGGACCGCGGCCCGACCAAGGCTTCGGAGGAATCGCCCGGGTTCTCGACGAAACCAAGGCGCCCGCCGCGCTGCGGCGCTGGTTCTCCGGTCTCGCCGCCGCCGCAGACGCGTTCGCCACGCTGATCGCGGCGCCCGATGCGCGCCTGGCCGCGCTCGTCCGCGCCCATCTCGGCTTCGCCGAATGGCTTGCGGCCACCGATCGCGAACCCGGCGCCTCCCGGCTCTGGTCGGGCGAGGCCGGCGAGGCTGCCGCCGCCTTCTTCGCCGATCTCGTCGAGGACGCGCAAACGCTGCCGCCGTTCGCCGGGCGCGCGTATCCGGCGCTGCTCGACAGCCTGCTGGAAGGACGCGTGGCGCGGCCCCGTCACGGCCGGCATCCCCGGCTTCACATCTGGGGCCCCCTCGAGGCGCGCCTGCAGCGCGCCGACCTGATGATCCTCGGCGGTCTCAACGAGGGCAGCTGGCCGCCGGAGGCCCCGGCCGATCCCTGGCTCAGCCGGCCGATGCGCGCCCGCTTCGGTCTGCCGCCGCCCGAGCGCCGCATCGGCCTCGCCGCCCATGACTTCGTGCAATGCGCCTCGGCCGGACAGGTCGTCCTCACCCGCGCCGAAAAAGTCGATGGCACGCCCACGGTGCCGTCGCGCTGGCTCGCGCGACTTGATAACCTGCTCGCCGGCTGGCGGCGCGCCGGCCGGATCGTTCCGCGGACGCCGTGGCGCGAATGGCAGCTCGCGCTCGATCGGCCGGACGCCGTGGTTCCCTGCGCGCCGCCGGCGCCCAAGCCGCCGCTCGCGGCGCGCCCGCGCCGGCTTTCCGTTACCGCGATCGAGACCTGGCAGCGCGATCCCTATGCGATCTACGCCCGCCGCATTCTCGGGTTGAAGCCGCTCGATCCGATCGACGCCGATCCCGGCGCCGCCGAGCGCGGCAGCATCATCCACGACGCGCTCGACAGCTTCGTCCGCGCCCACCCCGGCCGCCTGCCCGACGACGCCCTCGACCGGCTTCTGGCGTGCGGCGAGACGGCATTCGGCGGCGCGCTCGACCGCCCCGGTGTGCGGGCGTTCTGGTGGCCGCGTTTCGTCCGCATCGCCCGCTGGTTCGTCGAGACCGAACGGCAACGGCGCGATGGCCTCGCGGGTCTGTGGACCGAGGTCGAGGGCGAGCGCGCGTTCGAAGGGCCCGGCGGAACGTTTGTCCTGACGGCCAAGGCCGATCGCATCGAACGGGACACTGGCGATTGCCTCGCCATCATCGACTACAAGACCGGAACCCTGCCGAGCAAGGGCGATATCGAGCAGGGCTATTCGCCGCAGCTTCCGCTCGAAGCGGCGATCGCCGCGGCGGGCGGTTTCGCCGGGGTGCCGGCGGGCGGGATCGCGACGCTCTCATATTGGCGGCTGACCGGCGGTGAGCCCGCCGGAAAGGAATGTCCCCTGACACTCGACGCCATGGCAAGCGCCGAGAACGCCGCCGCCAGACTCGAAGCTCTGATCGCCGCGTTCGACGATCCCGCGACGCCTTATCATGCGCTTCCCGATCCGGCGAAGGCGCCGCGGTTCAACGACTACGACCATCTCGCCCGCGTTCGGGAATGGGCCGACATCGGCGACGAGGGCGAGCCGTGAGCGCCGCGCAACGCACGCGCCTCCCCCGTCGGCGCATCGACGCGCCGCAGCGCAACGCCGCCGATCCGGGCGGTTCGGTCTGGGTCGCGGCCTCGGCGGGCACCGGCAAGACCAAGGTGCTCACCGACCGGGTGCTGCGTCTGCTGCTCGACGGCGCGCCGCCCGAGAAGCTTCTCTGTCTCACCTTCACCCGCGCGGCGGCGGCCGAAATGGCGAATCGCATCAACGCCGAGCTCGGCCGCTGGACGACCGACGACGACCCGGAGCTCGACGCCAATCTCGAAGCGTTGACCGGAACGCCGCCCGACGACGCCCTGCGCCGCCGTGCCCGCCGCCTGTTCGCCGCCGTGCTCGATGCCCCGGGCGGCCTCAAGATCATGACCATACACGCCTTTTGTCAGTCTCTCCTGGGGCGCTTTCCGGTCGAGGCGGGCATCGCGCCGCACTTCGACGTGCTCGATGAGCGCGCCGCCGCCGAGCTCATGTACGCCGCTCAGGAAAGTGTTCTCGGAAGCGCCCGGGCGGGCCGTGACGCCTTGCTCGGCGACGCGCTTGCCGAGGTCGCCGGCCACACCGACGAGGGCTCGTTCCGCGATCTGCTGGAAAGACTGCGCGGCCTGCGCGGCCGTCTGCGGGCGCTGATCGCCGCCAACCATGGCCTCGACGGGCTGATCGCGGCGACCTTCCGCCTGCTCGGCGTCGAGGCCGGCGAAACCGTCGACAACGTCCTCCTCGCGGCCTGCGCCGAGGGCGCCTTCAACCGCGAGGCGCTCGGCGCCGCGGTCCATGCGCTCAAGGGTGGTAGCACCACGGATCGCAAACGCGGCACGCAAATCGCCTGTTGGCTCGCGGCGTCCCGCCACGAACGGCCGGCGTTGTTCGAGGACTACAAGAAGGCGTTCCTCACCGCCGCCGGCGTCCCCCGCAAGGACTTGATGACCAAGGCGGTGCGCGAAGGCAACCCGGAAGCCTTCGAGGCGTTGCTGGTGGAACAGATGGGCCTCGCGCGGGTGATCGAGCGTCGCAACGCCGTTATCGTGGCGCGCGCGACCGCCGCGCTGCTGCGGCTCGGCGGGGCGATGCTCGACGCCTACGACCGGCGCAAGCGGGTGATCGCCCGTCTCGACTACGACGATCTGATACTGGGCGCGATGGGGCTGCTCGAACGGCGCGACGCGGCGCCCTGGGTGCTCTACAAGCTCGACGGCGGTCTCGACCACATCCTGGTCGATGAAGCGCAGGACACCAGCCCCGAACAGTGGCGGGTGATCGCCGCGATTGCCGACGAGTTCTTCGCCGGCCGCGGGACGCGCGAAACGGCGCGTACGCTGTTCGTCGTCGGCGACGAGAAACAGTCGATCTTCAGTTTCCAGGGCGCCGACCTCGACGAGCTCGACCGCGTACGCGCTCATTTTCGCGACAAGGCGGCGGCGGAACGACGCTGGCGGGAAGTGCCGCTCGACCGTTCGTTCCGCTCGGTTCCCGCCGTGCTGCGGGCGGTCGATGCGGTGTTCGCGCTCGCCGGCGCGCGCGACGGCGTCGCCTTCGCCGATCACGCGATCCGCCACAGCGCCGAACGCAAGGGCCATGCCGGCCGGGTCGAACTGTGGCCGGTGGTGGGCCCCGCCGAGGACGCCGACGACGCCTCGTGGGCGCCGCCGCTCGCGCGCAAGCCGAGCGAGCGGCCGAACGCGCGCCTCGCCGGGCATATCGCGGCGACCGTCGGGCGCTGGCTCGATGCCGGCGAAATTCTCGAATCGCGCGGCCGGTCGGTGCGCGCCGGCGATATTCTCGTGCTGGTGCGCACGCGCTCGGCTTTCGTCGGCGAGTTGCTGCGCGCGCTCAAGGCCCGCGGCGTGGCGGTCGCCGGCAGCGACCGCATGGTGCTGGGCGATCAGCTCGCGGTCATGGACCTGACGGCGCTCGCCGAGTTCCTGCTGCTGCCCGACGACGATCTGACCCTCGCCTGCGTGCTCAAGGGGCCGCTGATCGGTCTCGACGAGGACGCGCTGTTCGATCTCGCCTACGGCCGCAAGGGCGGCCTGTGGCGCGAGCTCGTGCGCCGGCGCGACGAACGCGCCGACTTCGCCCGCGCCCACGACACGCTCGCCGGTCTGCTCGCCCGCGCCGATTTCACCCCGCCCTACGAACTGTTCGCCGATCTGCTCGGCGCCGGCAAGGGGCGGCGGCGGCTGGTGGCGCGTCTCGGCCCCGACGCCAACGACCCGATCGACGAGTTCCTCGCGCTCGCTCTCGACTACGAACGCGTCGCCCCGCCTTCGCTACAGGGATTTCTGCACTGGGTGGCGACGGGCGACGACCAGATAAAGCGCGACCTCGATCAGGGCCGCGACGAGGTGCGGGTTATGACCATTCACGGCGCCAAGGGCCTCGAAGCGCCGATCGTCTTCCTACCCGACACGACGACCGTACCGCGCTCGCAGGGACCGCAGATCCTGTGGCGCGACGCGGCGCCCGAGGCCCTGCTGTGGCCGGTGCGCACCGGGTACTACGAGACGTGCTGCCGCGCGGCGTCCGACGCCATGCGCGAGCGCGACATGCAGGAGTACCGCCGGTTGCTCTACGTCGCGATGACGCGCGCCGCAGATCGCCTTTACGTCTGTGGCTGGCGCGGCAAGCACGAGATGCCCGGCGACTGCTGGTATCGGCTGATCGAGACGGGACTCGCGCCGGTGGCCGAACCCTTCGCATTCGACGGCGGCGATGGTTGGCGCGGGCAGGGCCTGCAATTGGTCGACCGCCAGACGCGCAAGCTGCCGACGCCGGCCGCGGCGCGCGCGGCGACGGCGGCGCCCGCGGCACTGCCCGGTTTCGCCCGCGAGGCGCCGGCGCCCGAACCGGCGCCGCCCTGGCCGCTCGCGCCCTCGCGTCCCGAATCGGCCGAGGCCGCGCCGCTGTCGCCGCTGGCCGCCGGCGACGATGGCGCGCGCTTCCGCCGCGGGCGGCTCATCCACCGGCTTCTCGAGCTGTTGCCCGATCTGGCGCCCGAAACACGGGCCGAGGCCTGTCGCCTCTTGCTCGCCCGGCACGGTCACGACCTCGACGACGACGCCCAAGCGGCGGTCGCGGCCGAAGTGCTTGCCGTTCTCGAAGATTCGCGCTTCGCGGCCCTGTTCGGCCCCGGCAGCCGCGCCGAGGCGCCGCTCGTCGGCGTCATCGGCGACCGGACGGTCACGGGTCAGGTCGACCGCCTCGTCGTGCTCGACGACGAAGTCATGGTGGTCGACTACAAGTCGAACCGGGAACCGCCCGCGAGCCCGGCCGGGGTCGATCCCGCCTATCTCGATCAGATGGCTGCCTACCGCGCGGTTCTCTCCAGGATTTATCCCGACAAGACAATAACTTGCGCTCTTCTCTGGAGCGAGGGACCAAAGCTGATGGTGCTCGACCCCGCACTGCTCGCAGCGCGGACAACTTGACGCCCCCTTACCCCTCACCTAGATTCCGGGGGCGCAATCCACGCGGGGCGGCATTCCCGGACCGTCCCGGCAAAGCAATCAGAGGACACCTGTATGAGCATTTCGCACGTCAGCGACGACACCTTCGAACACGAGGTCCTTCAGGCGAGCGGGCCGGTGCTCGTCGATTTCTGGGCCGAGTGGTGCGGTCCCTGCAAGCAGATCGCCCCGGCGCTCGAGGCGATTGCCGCCGATATGACCGGCAAGGTCGCGGTCGCCAAGATGAACATCGACGAAAACCCGACGACGCCGACGAAATACGGCGTGCGCGGCATTCCGACCCTGATGGTTTTCAAGGACGGCCAGGTCGCCGCAACCAAGGTGGGCGCGTTGCCCCGGAACAAGCTGGTCGAGTGGGTCGAATCGGTCATCTGACGCCAAACCCTTTACCCCGGGAACCCCGCCGATTCGGCGGGGTTTTTATTGAAATCGAGCCAAGTTTCGATCATAATGAACCGATTCGGTAATACGTCTTGACAAGGTTACGCCAATTTGGCGTCATATTGCCATGAAACTCAGGGAATATCTCAAGGACGCAGAGCTCTCGCTTACCGAATTCGCCGAAACGGTGGGAGTGAGCGAGCAGTCGATGAGCCGCTACGTCGCCGGCAAGCGCCTGCCGCGGCCCGAGATCATGCGGCGCATCACCCGGGCGAGCGGCGGACGGGTCGAGGCCAACGACTTCTTCGCCGACGAGACCGCCGGGGACGGGGCGCCGCCGTTGCCTGCCAACGGTCCGTCGCGCGGTGGTGCGAGGGCCGACGCCGCGGCGGCGTTTCGCGCCGCCCATCCCGACGTCGCCACGGTCGATATGCTGGTCTGCGACATGTGCGGAATCCTGCGCGGCAAGCGCCTCGCCGCGGACGCGCTCGGCAAGCTGTTCGGCGACGGGGTTCTCATGCCGGGCTCGACCTTCGCGCTCGACGTCACCGGCAACGATGTCGACGCCACCGGGATCGGTCTGGTCAGCGGCGATCCCGATTTCGTCTGCCGTCCGGTGGCGGAGACGCTCAAGCCCGTGCCCTGGGCGCGCGGGCCGGCGGGGCAGGTGCTCGCCAGCATGTACACCGATGACGGCAACCCCTATTTTCTCGATCCCCGCCACGTGCTCGCCGGGGTGTTGCGGCGCTTCGACGAACTGGGCCTGACTCCGGTGGTGGCGATCGAGCTCGAATTCTATCTGCTCGACCGCGAGCGCGACGACGAGGGCCGGCCGCAGCCGCCGCTCGGCCCCGACGGACGCCGCGCCAGCGCCACCCAGGTCTACGCCATGGACGACCTCGACGATGCCGCGGAGATCCTCGATGACATCGCCCGGGCCTGTGCGCTCCAGGGCATTCCGGCGAGCGTCGCGATCGCCGAATACGCGCCGAGCCAGTACGAGATCAACCTTCAGCACGAGGCCGACGCGGTCGCCGCCTGCGATCATGCAGTGCTGCTGAAACGCGCGGTCAAGGGGGTGGCGCGACGGCACGGACTCGACGCGACCTTCATGGCCAAGCCGTTTCCCGAGATCGCGGCGAACGGACTCCACATCCACGTCAGCCTGCTCGACCGCGACGGCGCCAACATCTTCGACGACGGCCGCGACGACGGCGACCGCAATCTGTGGCACGCGGTCGGCGGCCTCAAGGCGACGATGGGCGAAGCGATGCTCGTGTTCGCGCCGAACGCCAACTCGTTCCGGCGGCTGAGGCCGGGAAACTACGCGCCGCTCGCCACCGCCTGGGGCTTCAACAACCGCACCGTGGCGCTGCGCGTGCCGGCGGCGCGGGGCAGCAACCGGCGCATCGAACACCGCACGGCGGGCGCCGACGCCAACCCCTATCTCGCCGCGGCGGCGGTGCTCGCGGGCATCCACCACGGCCTCGCGCGGGAGATCGATCCCGGCCCGCCGACGCGCGGCAACGCCTACGAACAGCACCCGCCGACGCTGCCCTCGAACTGGCTCGACGCGATCCGCGTCCTCGAAGCGGCCGAGATTTTACCCGACTATCTGGGCGCCGATTACCTGCGCGTCTACGCGGCCTGCAAGCGCCACGAGTATGCCGGGTTCAGCGCCCGCATCACGCCCACCGAGTACGACTGGTACCTGAGGGCGTTGTAGCGCGCCTCAGCCGTTCTCCGCCAGAACCGTGCCGGCGAGATAGATCGAGCCGCAGATCAGGACGCGGGCCGGTTCGGCCGCGCCTTCCGCGAGCGCCCGAAGCGCGGCGACGACACTTTGGTGCGCGGTTGCCGCGAGCCCCACCGTGCGCGCCGCTGCGGCGACGTCCTCCGCCGCAAAGCTCGCGTTTGCGCCGGGGATGGCGACGCATCCGACGACGTGCGCGAGCGGCGCGAGCGGACGCAGGAAGTCCGCCGGATCACGCGTGTTCAGCATGCCGACGACGAGATAGAGCGGGCGGTCGCGCCAGACCGCGAGGGTCTTGGCGAGCGCCGCGCCGGCGGCGGCGTTGTGGCCCGAATCGAGCCACAGTTCCCAATCGCCGGGCAGGCAAGCGGCGAGCGGTCCGCGCTCAAGCCGCTGCATTCGCGCCGGCCAGTCGACGCGGCGCAGGCCGGTCGCAATCCGCGCCGCATCGACGCGGAAGTCCGCAAGCGCGTCGAGACCGGCGATGGCGGTCGCCGCGTTGTCGATCTGATAGGGGCCGGGAAGCGCCGGCAGCGGCAATTCGAGATCGGCGTCGCGGGCGTGGTAGCGCATGCCCCCGGTGTGCGCCTCGGCGATGAAATCGACGCCGTGACGGGCGAGCGGGCAGGCCAGCGCCGCCGCGCGTCCGGCGAGGACGCGGGCGGCTTCCGGTTCCTGCGGTCCAAGCACCGCTGCGACGCCGGGTTTTAGAATGCCCGCCTTCTCACCGGCGATGGCGGCGAGCCCTTCACCGAGATACTGGGTATGGTCGATCGAGACCGGCGTGATGACCGTGAGCGCCGGGCGGGCGATCACGTTGGTGGCGTCGAGCCGGCCGCCGAGGCCGCTTTCGAGCAGCAGCAGGTCGGCGGGGACGCGCGCGAAGGCGAGGAACGCGGCCGCCGTGGTGACCTCGAAGAAGGTAATGGGTTCGCCCGCATTGGCGGTCTCGACCTCCGCGAGCAGGTCGGCGAGATCGGACTCGGCGACGAGTTCGCCGGCGAGCCGGATGCGCTCGTGAAAGCGCACCAGATGCGGCGAGGTGTAGACATGGACGGCGTAACCCGCCGCCTCGAGCATGGCGCGCAGGTAAGCGATGACCGAGCCCTTGCCGTTGGTGCCCGCGACGTGGACGACCGGCGGGAGGCGGCGCTCGGGATGGTCGAGCGCGGCGAGCAGCCGCTCTATGCGGCCGAGCGAGAGGTCGATGAGCTTGGGGTGGAGCGTCAGCAGGCGCTCGAGCAGAACGTCACTCTTCAGGGGGCGCTTCCTCGACCTCGGCGTTCTCGTTCAGCGGCGCGGGAATCTCGAGCCCGGGCTGAGGCAACGCCACGACTTCGGCCACCGGCCCCGGGTTGCGCAGCAGGTCGAGCAGGCGGATCAGGGTGTCGCGCAGTTGGTGGCGGTGAACCACCATGTCGACCATGCCGTGCTCGAACAGGTACTCGGCGCGCTGGAAGCCGTCGGGCAGCTTCTCGCGGATGGTCTCTTCGATCACCCGGGCGCCGGCGAAACCGATGACGGCGCCGGGCTCGGCCAGGGTGATGTCCCCGAGCATGGCGAACGAGGCGGTGACCCCGCCGGTCGTCGGATTGGTGAGCACGACGATGTAGGGCAGCCCGGCCTCCCTGACCTCGTCGATGGCGATGGTGGTGCGCGCCATCTGCATGAGCGAGAGCACGCCCTCCTGCATGCGGGCGCCCCCCGAGGCCGGGAAGATGAGCAGCGGCGCCTCCTGCAGGGTGGCGAGCCGCGCCGCGGCGACGATCGCCTCGCCGACCGCAACCCCCATCGAGCCGCCCATGAAATCGAAGGTGAAGGCGACGGCGACCACGCCCATGCCGCCAAGCTTGCCGTGCGCAGCGATGATCGCCTCGCTCTCGCCGGTGCGTCCCTGGGCCTCCTTGAGGCGATCGCCGTAGCGTTTGCTGTCGCGGAATTTGAGCGGATCGGACGGCACCTTGGGAAGCTCGACATGCTGGTATTCGCCGTCGTCGAACAGGGCCTTTAGCCGCGTCTTCGCGGCGAGGCGCATATGCCAGTCGCAGTGCTGACAAACATACTGGTTGGGCTCCAGATCGCGATGGAAGATCATCTGTTCGCAGGACGGACATTTCTCCCACAGGTTGTCGGGGATGTCCGGCTTGCGCACCAGCGCCCGGATCTTGGGGCGAACGAAGCTGGTCAGCCAGTTCACGGCCGTCGATCCCGCCCGTTCGCCCTAACGGCGCGCCGCCCGCACGCCGCCCGCGAGGTCGGCGACGAGCCCGAGCACGTCGTCGACCAGCCCGGGTTTGGCGGCGCCGTCGGCGTCGAGGTTGGCGGCGACCCGGTCGACCAGCGCCGAGCCGACCACCGCGGCGTCGGCGACGCGCGCCACGGCCGCGGCCCGATCGGGGGTCTTGATGCCGAAGCCGACGGCGACCGGGAGCGCCGTGTGGCGGCGCAGGCGGGCGACCGCCTTGCCCACCAGTTCGGCCGAGGCGCCCTTCGCGCCGGTGATGCCGGTGATCGAGACGTAGTACATGAAGCCCGAGGTGTTGGCGACCACGGCGGGCAGGCGCGCGTCGTCGGTCGTCGGCGTGGCGAGCCGGATGAAGTTGACGCCGGCCTCGATCGCCGGCAGGCAGAGTTCCTCGTCCTCCTCGGGGGGCAGGTCGACGACGATCAGTCCGTCGACGCCGGCGTCGATGGCGTCGGCGAGGAAGCGCCCGTTGCCGTAGATGTAAATCGGGTTGTAATAACCCATCAGAACGATCGGGGTGTCGGGGTCGTCGGCGCGGAAGGCGCGCACCATGCCGAGCGTCGCGGCCATCGTTTGCCCCGCCCTGAGCGCGCGCTGTCCCGAAGCCTGAATCGACGGGCCGTCGGCCATGGGATCGGTAAACGGCATGCCGATCTCGATCAGATCGGCGCCCGCCGCCGGGAGTCCGCGCAGGATCTCGAGCGACCGGGCCGGATCGGGATCACCCGCCGAGACGAAGGTGACGAAACCGCCGCGCCCTTCCTCGGCCAGCGCGGCGAAGCGGCGCGAGACGCGCGCCGTGCCCGAGGCGTCCTTCACAGCGTCACCCCGAGCGCGTCGGCGACGGTGAAGATATCCTTGTCGCCGCGTCCGCACATGTTCATGAGGATGATGTGGTCGTTGGGCAGCGTCGGCGCAATGCGCGCGACATGGGCGAGCGCGTGCGCCGGTTCGAGCGCCGGAATGATGCCTTCGAGCTGCGAGCAAAGCTGGAACGCGGCGAGCGCCTCGTCGTCGGTCGCCGCGACGTACTCGACCCGGCCGACGTCCTTGAGCCAGGCGTGCTCGGGGCCGATGCCCGGATAATCGAGGCCGGCCGAGATCGAGTGGGCTTCGGTGATCTGGCCTTCCCCGTCCTGCAGGAGGTAGGTGCGGTTGCCGTGCAGCACCCCGGGCGAGCCGGCGGTGAGCGAGGCGGCGTGCTCGCCGGTCTCGATGCCGCGCCCGGCCGCTTCGACGCCGCAGATGCGCACGCCGTCGTCGTCGAGGAAGGCATGGAACAGGCCCATGGCGTTCGAGCCGCCGCCGATGCAGGCGACCAGGGTGTCGGGAAGCCGCCCTTCGGCCTCGATCATCTGGGCGCGCGCCTCGCGGCCGATCACCGACTGGAAGTCGCGCACCAGCAAGGGGTAGGGGTGGGGTCCGGCCACCGTGCCGATGATGTAGTAGGTATCCTCGACGTTGGTCACCCAGTCGCGCAGCGCCTCGTTGAGCGCGTCCTTGAGCGTGCGCGAGCCCGACTTGACGGCAACGACCTCGGCGCCCAGCAGCTTCATGCGGAACACGTTGGGCCGCTGGCGGGCGATGTCGACCTCGCCCATGTAGACCACGCAAGGCAAGCCGAAAAGCGCGCAGACCGTGGCGGTCGCGACGCCGTGCTGGCCGGCGCCGGTCTCGGCGATGATGCGCGTCTTGCCCATGCGCCGGGCCAGCAGGATCTGGCCCATGCAGTTGTTGATCTTGTGTGCGCCGGTGTGGTTGAGCTCGTCGCGTTTGAAATAAATCCGGGCGCCGCCGAAATGCTCGGTCAGCCGGCTGGCGAAATAGAGCGGGCTGGGGCGGCCGACGTAATGCTTGAAATAGCCGTCGAGCTCGCCCTGGAATTCGGGGTCGTCGCGGGCCGCGAAATACGCCTTTTCGAGGTCGAGGATCAGCGGCATAAGCGTCTCGGCGACGAAACGCCCACCGTAGAGACCGAAGCGGCCGTGTTCGTCCGGACCCGCCTTGTAGGTATTCAGTGCTTTCATCCCGCTCCTCGCTCTTTCCCTCGCTCGCTTCGCCGTCGGTCACAGCGCCGCGACCGCCGCGAGAAACGCCGCGATCTTCTCCGGGCTCTTGTGGCCGCGCCGGTCCTCGACCCCCGAGGACACGTCGACCATCCGGGCGCCGCTGATCGCGACCGCCTCGGCGACGTTGCCGGCGTCGAGCCCGCCCGACAGCATCCACGGCGCCGGCCAGTCCCGTCCGGCGAGCAGCCGCCAGTCGAAGGCCAGGGCATTGCCCCCGGGCAGCGCGCCTTCGAACGTCGCCGGCGCGCGGGCGTCGAACAGGAGCCAGTCGGCGACTTCGGCGAAACGCTCGGCAGTCTCGACGTCTCCCTTGCCGGCGATGCGAATGGCCTTCATGACCGGGACGCCGAACCGCGCGCGCACCGCCGCGACCCGCTCGACGCTCTCGTCGCCGTGAAGCTGGAGAAGATCGAGCGTGACCTCGGCAAGCGTCGCGGCCAGCACGCCATCGTCGGGCTCGACGAACAAGCCGACCTTGCATACCCCACCAGGCACTGCGTCGGCAAGCGCCGCCGCTTGCCTCGGCGTCACGTGGCGCGGCGAGGGCGGGTAGAAATTGAGGCCGATGTGGCTCGCGCCGCCCGATACCGCGGCGACCATCGCGTCGGCGGCGTTGATGCCGCAGATCTTGGCGGTGACCGGCATGCGCGAGTGCTCAGCCGCCGGCCCCGGCCACGTCTTCGAGGATGCGCCGCGCCGCCGCCGGCGGATCATCGGAACGGGTGATGGGCCGGCCGATGACGAGATAGTCGGCGCCCCGCCGCATGGCGTCGGCCGGGGTGACGATGCGCTTCTGATCGTCGGCCGACGACCAGGCGGGGCGGATTCCCGGCACCACGAGCTTGAAGTCTTCGCCGCATTGCGCGCGCAGATCGGTAATCTCGTAGGCCGAGGCGACAACGCCGTCGAGACCGTTCTCCTGCGCGAGGCCGGCGAGGCGGCGGACCTGATCGGGAAGCGGTCCCCTCATGCCCACCGCCGCGACGTCGTCGTCGTCGAAGCTGGTCAATACGGTGATGCCGACGACCAGAGGCCGGCGGCCGCCGTTGCCCTCGCCGACCCGGAACGAGGCGGCCATCGCCGCGCGCAGCATCGCCGGACCGCCGGCGACGTGCACGGTAATCATGAACGGGTTGAAAGCGGCCGAGGCGCGAATGGCGCCGGCCACCGTGTTCGGGATGTCGTAGAACTTGAGATCGAGGAACAGCGGCAGCCCGCTTTCCGTCACGGCGGCCACCCCCGCCGGACCGTGCGCGGTGCAGAATTCGAGCCCCAGCTTGACGCCGCCGACGACGCCCGGAAGCGAACGCGCGATCGAAACGGCGCCGTCGAGGTCGACCGTATCGATGGCGCAAAGCAGACGCTTCGCGGCTTCGGTTTCTGTCATGGCGCTCCTCCGGACGGCCTTGTTGCGGCGGCCGCTTGACCGTCCTTTATAGCAGATCGACAAACATCGAGATACGGGAAATGCCCGATGGTGCGTTCAGCCGACGCGAGCGGCGAGGAATTGGGCGACCGCCAGATCCTGGTTGCTGCCGCCGCCGTTCTTGAACACGGTGATCTCGTCGGCGGTGCGTCGGCCCGGGACCTCGCCGCGCGCGAGCTGGGTGAGATCGCCTTCGATGTCGGCCTCCGAGATCACGCCGGCGGCGAGCGGGGCGGCGATGTCGCCGACTTCGCGCAGGGTGCCTTCGCGGGTATCGACGTAGATCCGGGCGCGGCGCATCGCCTCGTCGTCGGTCTCGCGCATCTCGGGGGTGTAGCCGCCGACCAGATCGAGATGCGCGCCGGGCTTGAGCCAGGCGCCGCGGATCAGCGGTTGGCGCGCCATGGTGGCGCAGGAGATGACGTCGGCCCCGCGCGCTGCGCCCTCGAGATCGGCGGTGGCGGCGATCGGCAGTTCGGGCCGGGTATGTTCGGCCGCCAGCGCCTCGGCGCGCGCGGTCGTGCGGTTCCAGACGGTCACGCGGCGGACCGGACGGACGGCGGCATGCGCCCGGATGAGATGGGGGGCGAGCGCGCCCGCCCCCACCATCAGCATCGTTTCGGCTTGTTCGCGCGCGAGATAGCAGGCGCCGAGCGCCGAATTGGCCGCGGTCTTGTAGAGCGTGAGCGCGGTACCGTCGATGCAGGCAAGCGGCTCGCCGGTCGTGCCGTCGATCAGCACGACGACGCCCATCACGCTCGGCAGGCCCTTGGCGTTGTTGTCCGGAAACACCGTCACCAGCTTGACGCCGATGTGGCGATCACGCTGCCAGGCCGGCCTGAGCAGCAGGTTGTTGACGGTGCCTCCGGCGCTCGCGAGATCGACGCGGAACAGTTCGTTTATCTCGCAGCCCCGCCGGTACATCTCGCCGAGCGCCCCGACCAGCGCCGGATAGTCGGCGGCGCCGTGGACCGCGGCGGCGTCGATCATGCGGAGGCCGCTCATCGGCCGTCCCGTATGCCGGCCCGGCTCAGCCCGCGTCGGCCGCTCGCGGCAATCGGGCGGCGGACTCGGCGTCCGACTCGCCCGGCTCGTTCAGGCGGGCGACCTCGCGTTCGAGCGTCCCGAGACGCCGCTTGCGCCGACGCGCGAGCCGTCGCCATTTTTGGGCGCTCAACCAGGCGCTCGCCGCGCCCAGCACGAAACCCGCAACGAGCGCGCCAAACGCGACCCCGAAGAGCGGGAGGTCGAATCTGAAAGGCAGGGGGTCGAGGCTGACGCCCACGGTCGCACGATTGGCTACCGCGAAGGCCACGACGCCGACCCCGACGACGACGGCGACCAACCACCGCAGGAGATTCACGGCTACGCCGCGCCCGCGCCAACCTATTCCGCGTTGAGCCGTTCGCGCAACTCCTTGCCGGTCTTGAAATAGGGCAGATGCTTGGCCGCCACCTGAACCGATTCGCCGGTGCGCGGATTGCGGCCGACCCGCGCCGCGCGCCGCTTGACCGAGAACGCGCCGAAGCCGCGCAACTCGACGCGGTCGCCGCGCGCCAGCGCCGCCGAAATCTCATCGAACACGGTGGTGACGATGCGCTCGACGTCGTGATGATAAAGATGCGGATTGATCTCCGCCAATCGCATGATCAGTTGCGATCTCGTCATCAGTGGGCCCCCTCCCTTTGCGTGGACCAGGCACCGCAGCAACCCCGCCGCCGGTTCGCTCGTCTGTTTATCCCCGATATCGTCGCGACGGCTGCGTCACTCGGGAGCAGGGTGCCAAACGGAGATCAGCCCGTCAAGGGTAAGCCGTTCTGAAAGCAACATTTTTCCTGCGAGCGACGAGATGCGCGGCAACCACTCCTCGGCGGGACGGTTGATCTCCACATCGCGCACGGGCAGGCTTTCCGGAATGTCCTTGGTCTCGGCGAGCCAGACGCGCGCGTCCGATTCGTCGCCGATCGCATCAATCAGGTTGCGTTGCAGCGCCTGCCTGCCGGAATAGACGCGCCCGTCGGCGAGTTCGCGGACGCGCCGTTCGTCGAAGCCGCGGCGCTCGGCGACCATGTCGGTGAACAGCCCATACATGTCATCGATGATCGCCTGTGTGGCGGCGCGCGCCTCATCGGTCAGCGGTTCGAACGGCGAGGGCGTCGCCTTGAGCGGCGCACTTTTTATGGCCTCGGCCGTCACCCCGAGCTTGCCGAGCAGTCCGGTGATGTCCGTGGTCTGCACCAGCACCCCGATCGACCCGGTAATGGTGCCCTCGTGGGCGAAGATGCGATCGGCGGCGATCGCCGTCATGTAACCGGCCGACGTCGCGACCGTGCCCATCACCGCGACCACGGGCTTTTTGGCCGCGACCTTGAGCAGGGCGTTATAGAGCGATTCACCGCCGACGAACGTGCCGCCCGGGCTGTCGATGCGTACGATCAAGGCCTTGGCGTGCGGGTCGTCAACGAGATCCGCGAGCGCCTCGATCGTTGCGTCGTCCTCGACGATGAGCCCTCCGACCTCGAGCCGGGCGACGTGGTCGCGCTCGGTAAGGCGGTCGAAGCGCGAGAACACCGCGAGCACCACCGCGACCAGCGCGACGATAGCGACGACGCGCCACAAGGCGAGCCGCCGCTTCAGACGGCGTCGGTCGATCAGCAGATCGGCTTCCTGCGTCATGTCGCCCCGGGGCCGCGGCCCGATCCGCGGTTTCCGTTATTTCGGCTCGTCGGCGCCGTCCTCCGCCGGAGCGCTCTTCCCGGCCTCCGGGTCGCCGGCGGGTTCCTCCGCCGCGGCCTCGTCGGGCGAATCCCCGGCGGCGGATGCGTCGCCGGTCGCCTCGGCGTCCGCATTCTCCTCGACGGCCGTCTCAGCGTCCGCATTCTCCTCGACGGCCGCTTCCTTGTCGCCGTCCTCGGACTTTGTCGCGCGCTGCTTGCTGGCCCGCGACATCGCCGCGCCGAGTATGTCGCCGAGGCTCGCGCCGCTGTCGGACGAGCCGTATTCGGCCATCGCCTGCTTTTCGTCCTCGATCTCGAGAGACTTGATGGAGAGCGTAAGGCGCCGGGCGGCCCGGTCGATGTTGGTGACCTTGGCGTCGACCTTCTCGCCGACGGCGAAACGGTCGGGTCGCTGCTCGCTCCGCGCGCGCGACAAATCCGACTTGCGAATGAAGCCGACGGCGCCATCGACCGAGACCTCGATGCCGTTGTCGAGCACCGCGCTCACCGTGCCGGTCACCCGGGCGCCGCGCTTGAGTTTGCTCACGGCGTCGGTGAAGGGGTCGTCGCCGGCGAGCTGCTTGATGCCGAGGCTTACGCGTTCCTTCTCGGTATCGACGTCGAGCACCCGGGCCTTGACCATGTCGCCCTTCTTGTAGTCCTTGATCGCCTCGTCGCCGGGGCGGTCCCAGGAAATGTCCGACATGTGCACCATGCCGTCGATGCCGCCCGACAGGCCGACGAACAGGCCGAACTCGGTGACGTTCTTGACCTCGCCCTCGATATCGTTGCCCGCCGGGTGGCTGTCGAGGAACTCCTGCCACGGATTGTCGCGGCACTGCTTGAGTCCGAGGCTGATACGGCGCTTGTTGGGGTCGACGTCGAGCACCATCACCTCGACCTCCTGGCTGGTCGAGACGATCTTGCCGGGATGGACGTTTTTCTTGGTCCAGCTCATCTCGGAGACGTGCACCAGCCCCTCGACGCCCGGTTCGAGTTCGACGAAGGCGCCGTATTCGGTGATGTTGGTGACGCGGCCGAGGAACTTGGTGCCCACCGGATACTTGGACTCGACACCCTCCCAGGGGTCTTCCTCGAGCTGCTTCATGCCGAGGCTGATGCGCTGGGTCTCGGGATTGAAGCGGATAACCTGAACCTTGACCGTCTGGCCGATCGACAGCGCCTCCGTGGGGTGGCCGATACGCCGCCAGGCGATGTCGGTGACGTGCAACAGCCCGTCGACGCCGCCCAGATCGACGAAGGCGCCGTAGTCGGTGATGTTCTTGACCACGCCGTCGAGCACCTGGCCTTCCTTGAGGTTCGCGATGAGCTCGGTGCGGGCTTCGGCGCGCGCTTCCTCGAGCACGGCGCGGCGCGAGACGACGATGTTGCCGCGACGGCGGTCCATCTTGAGGATGGCGAACTCGTGCTCGGCGCCCATCAGCGGCGCGATGTCGCGGACCGGACGGATGTCGACCTGGCTTCCGGGCAGGAACGCCACCGCGCCCGAAAGATCGACCGTGAAGCCGCCCTTTACCCGGCCGAAGATCGAACCCTTGACGCGTTCGCCCTTCTGAAACGCGGCCTCGAG
Source organism: Alphaproteobacteria bacterium (assembly GCA_046758065.1). GTDB lineage: Bacteria > Pseudomonadota > Alphaproteobacteria > JAAXGF01 > JAAXGF01 > JBHHZM01. Next base: position 26,190 of record JBHHZM010000001.1, read on the forward strand.
CTGAATCCAGGCTTCTTCGCGGCGCGCCTTCTCGCGGCTCAGCACGGCTTCGCCCTGGCGGTTCTCGAGGCGGTCGAGGAAGACCTCGACCTCGTCGCCGACCCTGACTTCCGGAGGCTGTCCGCCTTCGGAGAATTCCTTGACCGCGACACGGCCTTCGGCCTTGAGTCCGACGTCGATCAGCGCCATGTCGTTCTCGATGGCGATGATGGTGCCCTTGATGACGCGACCTTCGACGGCGTCCTTTTCCTTGAGCGACTCGGCGAAGAGCGCCGCGAAGTTTTCCTCGGTCGATGGCGTGTCCTCGCCGGACACGGCGCGCTCGTTGGTCATACGAACTCCCAGCTTTGAACGGTCTCCGGCGTCGGGCTGCAACCGGGCCACCCCGGTGCGCGCAACGACGCCTTGCTATTTCCTGCGCCCCGGGCTGAAAACGACGCGGCCGGAGGCGGTGATCCGAAGGCGGGAATCTATACAGTCGGGACCGTCATTCTGCAACCGCTTATGCCACAATTTCCGGTAATTTTTCTAGCCGGAACCGACTATTCCGCCGGATCCGGATCGAGACCCAGGGCGGCGAGCGCCGCCCGGTAGACGGCCTCGGCGTCGAGATCGCTGGTATCGAGCACCACGCCGTCGGTCGCCGCCGCCATCGGCGCGACCTCGCGTCCGGCGTCGCGGGCGTCGCGTAACGCCATCTCGCGCGCGACCTCGGCGCGCTCGCAGACCACGCCGCGGGCGCGGAGTTCGCGGTATCGGCGCTCGGCGCGAACCGCGGGACGGGCGGTGACGAACAGCTTGTGAGTCGCGTCCGGGAACACCACGGTGCCGATGTCGCGACCGTCGATGACCGCGCCCGGCGGCGTGCGGCCGAAGCGGCGCTGGTATTCGAGCAGCGCCGCGCGCACCTCGGGAATCGCCGAGACGACCGAGGCCGCTTGGGACACCGCCTCGTCGCGCAGATCGTCGGCCGCGACATCGGCGTCGTCGAGCGCCCGCGCCGCGATCACCGCCTGCGCCGGATCGGCCGGATCGCCGCCCTCGCGCAGCACGCGTGCGGCGACGGCGCGGTAGAGCCGGCCGCTTTCGAGATAGCGCAGGCCGAGGCGGGCGGCGAGCCGCCGCGCGAGCGTTCCCTTGCCCGCGGCCGCCGGGCCGTCGATGGCGATGATCGTCGGCTTCGCCGGTTCAGCCAATATCCGCCCCCAGCCCGGCGCAGAGCTCGACGAAGCCGGGAAAGCTGGTGGCGATGGTCGCGCCGTCGTCGATCGCGACCGGCCGGCGCGCGGCCATGCCCAAGACGAGGAAGGCCATGGCGATGCGGTGGTCGAGACGACTTTCGACCCGTCCGTCCCCGGGCGGCGGGCCGGCGCAGCCGGCAACCCTGAGGTCGTCGCCGGCGATCGTGACGCCGACGCCGCAGGCGGAAAGACCACGGGCGATTGCCGCGAGCCGGTCGCTCTCCTTGACGCGGAGTTCGGCAAGTCCGCGCATCACCGTCTCGCCCTCGGCGCAGGCCGCGGCGACGGCGAGGATCGGGTATTCGTCGATCATCGTCGGCGCCCGCGTCGCCGGCACCTCGACGCCCGACAGCGCACTCGCCCGCACGACCACGTCGGCGACCGGCTCGCCCGCTTCCTCGCGGGGGTTCGCGAACGCGAGATCGGCGCCCATCTCCCGGAGCGTGGTGAACAGGCCGGTGCGCAGCGGGTTGACGCCCACGCCCCGCAGCGTGAGCGTCGAGCCGGGCACCACGAGTCCGGCGACGGCGAGAAAGGCCGCCGCCGACGGATCGCCCGGGACGGCGACGGCGCGGCCCGAGAGTTCGGGCTGGCCGACGACGGTGATGGTGCGGGCGCCGTCGTCGTCCGGCGCGATGCGCAGTTCGGCGCCGAAGTGACGCAACAGCCTTTCGGTATGGTCGCGCGTCGGCGTCGTCTCGATTACCGAGGTCTCGCCCGGCGCATTGAGGCCGGCGAACAGGACCGCCGACTTGACCTGCGCCGACGGTTCCGGCACCGGGTAGACGATCGGCAAGGGATCCGCCGCGCCGACGAGCGCGAGCGGCAGGCGGCAGCCGCGACGCGCGACGATGCGCGCCCCCATGCGCTCGAGCGGCCGGGCGACACGCCCCATGGGCCGCGCGCACAGGCTGTCGTCGCCGGTGAACTGACAGGTGATGGGATGGCTCGCCACCACGCCCATCAACAACCGCGCGCCCGTGCCGGCGTTGCCCATGTCGAGCGTGGCCGCGGGTTCGGCGAGCCCGCCGACGCCGCAGCCCCGGACCCGCCAGACGCCGTCGTCGCCGCGCTCGATTTCGGCGCCCAGCGCGCGTAGCGCCTGCGCAGTGCGCATCACGTCGTCGCCCTCGAGAAGGCCGCCGATCGAAGTTTCGCCGACGGCGAGAGCGCCGAGCATCAACGCCCGGTGCGAGATCGACTTGTCGCCAGGGAGCAGGGTCTCGCCGACGAGCGGACCGGCGGGTCGGGCGGTAATCGGCTTCGGGATCGGCACGGGTTCGTCGCAAAGCGAAGTTCAGGCCCGGCGCGCCGGGCTCGGTTGTCTCTATCACACCTCGGGACGCGGCGACAGAGCCGCCGCGCAGAGGGTTGAAATTTGTTTTTGACAGCACCGCGAGTTCGTGGCAAGTGGACTGCCCGCGCTTCGCCAAGACGGGATCGACAGGGGGTGTCGAACGGTGATGAAACCGGAGTGGGGCAGCAAACGGCTGTGCCAGAATTGCGGCGCACGTTTCTACGACCTTAAACGTGATCCGATCGTCTGCCCTAGGTGCGATATGCCTTACGTGGCTCCGGCGCCCGCGAAACCACGTCGCGCGGCGACGCCCGCGAAACCGAGCGGCGCGCCCAGGGCTGCGCTGCGACCGATCGAGGCAATCGTTACCGTCGAGGCGGCGCCGCCGGACGACGAGGTTGCAGTCGTCGCCATCGAGACCGATGACGAACACGCCGGTCAGGACATCATCGAGGACGCCTCCGAACTCGGCGAGGACGAGGACGACATGGCCGAGGTGATCGAGTCGGGCCACGAGGAGCCCGAAGACGAGCGCTGAACGTCGCGGGAAGCTTTTTCCCTTGCGCGATCCGGGCCGGCTTCCTACCTTTCCGGCCGGCGAGGTCGTCTGCGCACCGGACCATTCCCCTTGCGGGGCCGTAGCTCAGTTGGGAGAGCGCTTGAATGGCATTCAAGAGGTCGTCGGTTCGATTCCGATCGGCTCCACCACTACCCTCGCAAGTTCTTGAGTTCCCGATAACATTCTGATTTTTCGGAAGTTCCTTCCCCTTGAAAGGGACGGAACCGTGCCTGAGCTCCCGCCTCTCCGCCACCGCCCGCCGTTTCCGGAAAGGCGCGATCGCCGCTTGATCGCCGCGACGGCGCGCGCGATCATCGCCGAACCGTCGCAGAGGATGGGATATCCCATGCCAGCCAAGGCGCTTTCCGCCGCCGAGATCGGCCTTCCCCGTTTCGACCCCGGGGACGCGCAGTCCGGCGAGGTGTTCGCGTTGTCGAGTCATCGCCGCGCGCGCGAGGCGCTCGAGTTCGGGCTCTCGGTGCCCGACCCGGGCTTCAACGTGTTCGTTCTCGGCGAGCGCCGCAGCGGCCGCATGACGGCGACGCTCGGCTTTCTTGGCGACTACGTCGCCGACAAGCCGCCGCCCGACGACTGGATTTATCTCAACAACTTCCGCCGACCGCATCGCCCCAAGCCCTATCGCCTTCGGGCGGGCGAAGGACGCCGCCTGCGCGCCCGTCTTGCGCGGCTCGTGACCGAGTTGCGCGAGGCGCTGTCGGCGACCTTCGAAGGCGAGGCGTTTCAGGAGCGCCTGCGCCGCAGCGGCGAGACGTTGCGCGAAAGTCTCGCCCGCGAGATCGAGGCGGTGCGCGCGGACGCGCGGACGCGCGGGCTCGACGTGATCGAATCGGCAAACGGACCGGCGATCGTCGCCGTCGACGACGACGGCAGTCCGCTGTCCGGCGATCAAATCGCGCCCGAACGGCGCGCCGAGACCGAAGCCGCCGCGCGTGAGATCGAGCAGCGTCTGCGCGAGGTAAACCGCGAAGCGGCGCGCCGTCGCACCGCGGTCGTCGAGGAAGTCCAGGGATTCCAGCGCGACGCCGCCGGGCGCGCTATCGCCGCACCGTTCGCCGCGGTCGAGGCGGCGTTCGACGGCCACCGGGGGCTGACGCGCTGGTTCGCCGAAATGCGTCGCGACGTGGTCGAGAACCTCGAGCTTTTCCGCGAACCGGCGAAAGGCGAAACCCCGCCGACCGGCGGCCCGCCCGAGCGCCGCTACGCCGTTAACCTGTTCGTCGACCACAGCGACGATCTCCATCCCGGCGTCATCGTCGAAGCCAATCCGACCTACCAGAACCTGTTCGGCCGCATCGAGTATCGCCAGGTCGGCGGCGCGCTCGATACCGACTTCACCCTGATCCGTTCCGGCGCGCTGCACCGCGCCAACGGCGGCTGTCTGGTGCTGCGCGCCGAGGACCTGACCGCGACGCCGGCGATCTGGGGCTTCCTCAAGAGCGCGCTGCGCGACCGCGAGGTCCGCATCGAGGAGGTCGGCCGCGGCGGCCCGCCGATCGCCGGCGCGCCCCGGCCCAAACCCATCCGCCTCGACGTCAAGCTGATCCTGATCGGCGGACCGGAGCACTACTACACCTTCTTCTCGCTCGATCCCGATTTCGAAAGCCACGTCAAGGTCAAGGCCGACATCGACGCGGACATGGAAGCCGACACCGATAACCTCGCCCGTTACGCGGGCCTGATCCGCGGCTTGGTCCGTGACCGGCTCGGGGTGGCGTGCGACGACGAAGCGGTTGCGCATCTCCTCGGCATGACCGCGCGCTGGGCCGGCGACCGCGGCAAGCTGAGCTCGCGGTTCGAGCTTCTCGAAGACGTCCTGACCGAAGCCGCGCAAGGTGACGGCGGCGCCCGACCGGACCGCATCACCGAACAAGCGGTGAAGACCGCCATCGCCAACCGGCGGCGGCGCAACGCCCGCGTCGAGGACCGCATGCAGGAGGCGATCGCGCGCGGTCGGGTGATGATCGCGACCACCGGCGCCGCCGTCGGCCAGGTCAACGCGCTCACCATCCGCGACCTCGGCGACCATGCTTTCGGGGCGCCGAGCCGGGTCACCGCGCGGGCGAGCCCGGGCCGGCGAGGGGTCATCAACATCGAACGCGACGCCGACCTCGGCGGTCCGATCCAGCAGAAGGGGGTGATGGTGCTGCAAGGCTTCCTCGCCGGCCATTTCGCGCGCCGCTTCCCGCTGTCGTTCAACTGTTCGGTGACGTTCGAGCAGACCTACGGCGGGGTCGAGGGCGACAGCGCCTCGCTGGCCGAGCTTCTCGCCATCCTCTCCGACCTTGCCGGGGCGCCGCTGCGCCAGGACCTCGCGATCACCGGCTCGGTCAACCAGCGCGGCGAGGCGCAGGCGATCGGCGGCGCCCATCACAAGGTCGAAGGGTTCTTCCGCACCTGCGACGACCGCGGCCTGACCGGCGATCAGGGGGTCGCCGTGCCGGCCGCCAACGAAAGCGACCTCGTGCTCCGCGACGACGTGGCAGCGGCGGTGGCGAAGGGCCGCTTCCACGTCTACAGCGTGACCGGCGTCGACGATGCGGTAACGCTGTTCACCGGCATCGAGGCGGGGGTCGCCGACGACGACGGGCGCTATCCGCCGGAGACGGTCTATGGCCGCGTCGCGACGCGGCTCGAGGCGTTCGACCGCATCCTCGCCGCGCGCGAAGGCGGCATGCTGCAAAGCTGACCGGGGAAAAGGTACCCCGCACGGCGGCGCGTCCGCCGATTCATCGTTGGTTTACTCTTTTTTGTTTGTCTGAGTTGTATTTACCGGTCACCAGCCGCAGGAAGGGCGCAGGTGCACTCAGGTCTCATCATACTCGCCGAGGACGACGACAAGCTCCGCAAGCTTTACTCCGACTATCTCGGCCACCAGGGTTTTACGATCGTCGCCGCCAAGAACGGCGCCGAGGTTCTGCCGCTGTTGCACAACCTCACCCCGAGCATTCTCATCCTCGACATCATGATGCCGAAAATGGACGGTATCGAAGCCTGCCGGCAGGCCCGCAAGATCATTGGCGCGGACGTGCCCGTTATTTTCCTCACGGCGAGTGACGCCCTCGACCGGCTCCACGAATGCATGGCGGCGGGGGGCGACGATTATCTGATAAAGTCATCGAAACTGAACGTCCTTCTGCAGCGCGTGATCCATTGGACGCGGGCGACCTCCCGCAGTGAGACCAAGCGCCGGCGCGCCGAAGTCCTCAAGGAAATCAAAGCGGCCGTGGAGAACGCCAAACTCGACGCCGATCACGGCCACGACCTGACCGCCGACAGCGACGACATGGTTCGCCAGATGTCCGAATTCATTGCGGCGGCGAGATCGGCGGCACCGGAAAAATTCGGCGGCACCGTCGAGGAAAAACGGTTTCTTCTCGGTTATGCGACCGGCGTTGCCGACCATTGGTCGGAGAACGCCGCGACCATACGGCCGCGTTTCATGGCTTACCTGCGGGCGGTGCTGGCCGAATCGAACCTGCTGACGCAGGAAGAAATTTCGCAGATGCTGGGCGCCTTCGCCGAACTCTCGGCGGAGAGGCTGTTCAAGACGGCCCGGATACGCGGCCAGTACGACTGCCTCGAAGCGGAAAATCAGGGTTCCGAATTCATCCCCACGGGGCTCGCCAAGTTCGCGCAGTCGGCAGCCGCCTGATCCTTGTCGGGGCTCAGGACACCCGGCGTTGCTGGATCGGGCCCACGCCCATCGTCGGCTCGCCGAAGAGATACCCCTGACCATAGCGCACCCCCGCTTCCTGCAGGAAGGCGGCGACGTCCTCGTTCTCGACCATTTCCCCCACCGTATCGATGTCGAGCTCGTGGCACAGGTTCGCCATCGACCTGAGGAACGCCTTGCCGTTGGGCTTGGTCAATGATTCACGTACATAGACGCCGTCGATCTTGACGTAATCGACGTCGAGGGCGCGCAGGTACTGGAAGGCCGCCGAACCGGCGCCGAAGTCGTCGAGGCATATTTGGTGCCCGCGCGCGCGGAGCCCGCGGAGAATATCGTTGATCGCATCGAGGTCCTTGATCTTCCATGATTCGGTGACCTCGAACAAAAGCTGATTGCGCATCGACCCACAGCCTTCGAGCAGCTTGTGCAATTTGTCGACGAACGCCGGGCTGGTGAGCGAGCGCGCCGAGAGGTTGACGGCGACACTGATGTCGCCGCCGCTCTGGTGTGCGCTCCTGATCTTGTCGATGACCTTGCGGCACATCGTGAGGTCGAATTCTGCGATCAGTCCGACTCCCTCGAGGAAGCTGATGAACTTGAACGTCGACGGCTCCAGCGTCGTATCCTGCACTCTTACGAGCGCCTCGTAATGATGCACCTCGCGCGTCGCCAGGTCGACGATCGGCTGAAACACCTGATCGTATGCTCCGGTCGTTATAATCTGCTTGCAGGCGTTCATTCTCTTACGCGTCTCGTCGAGCATCAGCTTGTAGCTCTCGGAGAGATCGGTGATCGTGAAGTCGCCGTGCGATTCAGAGAATTTGTTGATGGTGTAGATCAATGCCTGGGCGCAATCGGCCTCGGAGGCGTCATCGGCTTCGAGCTCCATCGTCGTCGTCGCCACGTTCAGCCCTTCGTCCGCCGGGTCGAGATCGGCGGCGTGCTGCACGATCATCTGTTCGAGCGCGGCGACATCGAGCCCGGGCTCGTGGACAAGACCGTATTGTTCGTCGTCGAGCCGCCCCGCCGAGGAGCCATTGACCGAACTGGCTTTCAGGTAGGTCGTGATGCTGCTGACGAGTTCGTCGGTACGCTCGGCGTCGAGCCGCTTCTTGAGGTCCTCCAGACCCTCGAAGCTGAGCAGCGTCATGTTGTACGCGTGGTCGTGATCCTTGCCGGCGGCGAGGGCCTCGGTGGCGATCCGTGAGAAAGCGTCCTTGTCGAGAAGGCCGGTTTCCCGATCGTCGGCGCGTTGGTCTCCGATCTTCTCGCCCACCCCGATCCGCGGAGCGCTCAGGGCGAGGAACACACGCCCTTCGTAGCCCGGGAGTGCCAGGCCGACCATGGTGACGCGCCGCGGAGTGCCGTTTCGTTGCAGAAAGCGGACGTCGATGGGGCCGAAGCGTCCCTCCGTGGTCGGAATCATCGTCGCCGCCCTGACCAGTCCGTGGTCGGCACCGATCACCAGATCGAACAGCGAGACTCCCGTCAAACGCTCCGGCGCGCACCCCGTAAGCCACTGGATGGCGCCGTCGGCGTATTTGATCGATTGCTCGGCGTCCACTTCGAGAAAGGCGTCCGCGGCGGCGAAGGCGAACGCGACGAAGCGGTTGCGCTCGTATCGCCAGTTAACGCCGTCCTTGGAAGGGGTGACCATCGTGCCGGGGTTCGCCTGCTGACGCGCGGTGGACTCGCAATGACCGCCTGTCCGGCAAAGGCCACTGGTTGCCAAATAGCTCTATATACATCGATAATGAATCATCGCTTAAAGGATCACACTGGACTTCTGCTCCTATACATCAGGCGTAGGATGAATCATTCCTCCGAACGAAGAACGCCGTATTGCGTGCGACGGTCGGCGGGTCCGCGCTCAAAATCGTAACCGCCCGGGCGACGGGAGGAGCCATGCCCCGTATTCGAGATCTCGGCCTCTGCCGCGGTGCCCTGCCGGCCGGCGCGCACAACGCCATCACCGACGTCGCCGGCGTGGCGGTGGGACATTGCACCGTCATCGAAGGCGACGGTCGCTGGGAGGGCCGCGGCCCGTTTCGCACCGGCGTCACGGTGATCCTGCCCCATACCGGCAATCTCTACGAAGACAAGGTCGCGGCCGCGGTCCACGTGATCAACGGCTTCGGCAAATACGCCGGGTTCGAGCAGGTGCGCGAAACCGGCAATATCGAGACTCCGATCGCGTTGACCAGCACGCTCAACACGCCGCGCGTCGCTGACGCGCTCATCACGCTCGCGATCGAAGAAAACCCGTACATCGGGGTTGGTTTCGAGGTGTCGGGCCGCCAGGGCTACGCCAGCGTCAATCCGGTGGTCGGCGAATGCACCGACGGATACTTAAGCGACGTGCACGCGCGGCGCATCGGCGAGACGGAGGTCCGCACGGCGGTATCCGAAGCGACCGCCGGCCCGGTCGCACAAGGCAGCGTCGGCGGCGGCACCGGTATGAGCTGTTTTGAATGGAAGGGCGGCATCGGCACCGCCAGCCGCGTCGCGCCTGCGAAGGCCGGCGGTTTCACCGTCGGCGTGCTGGTGCAGACCAATTTCGGCCGCGCTTCCGAACTCGTCGTTTCCGGCGTGCCGGTGGGTCGACACATCGTTCCGCCGAACGCCCGGGCGCAGGACGATGACGGCTCGATCATGATCGTGATCGCGACCGATGCGCCGCTCGACGGGCGGCAATTGGAACGGCTGTCGAGGCGCGCCGCATTCGGGCTCGCCCGCACCGGCAGCACCTGCCACACCGGCAGCGGCGACGTCGTGATCGCCTTCAGCACCGCCTACCGCATCCCCGACCGTCCCGAATCGCCGCTCCTGTCGCGCCCGACCCTCGCCAACGAACACCGGGTGCTGACCGCGCTCGGTCAGGCGGTCATCGAGGCGGTGGAAGAGGCGATCCTCGACAGCATGTTCATGTCCGGGACGATGGTCGGGCGCGACGGCAACACGCGCCACGGCCTGCCGGTCGACAACGTGGTCGAGCTGGTAAAGAGCTACCGCTTCGGCGCCTGACGACGCGCGCCCGACCCGGCGCCCGGCCCCGGCACCCCGACTGTCACCGTCTTGAGAACACGCGCCGCCGCCCGAAGGTTAAGCCGTCGTTAAGCCGGCCGGGCTACAACGGAAGCGGGCGCCCCGGCGTCCCGTATCGGCCCGCAACGGAAAAGACGCCGCCTTGAAGAAGATCGCGTTCGCTTTCCTTCTGACTTTCCTGCTGTCGGCGCCCGCCCGGGCGGGCCTCAACGCGGGCGTTACGGCTTACGAGCGCGGCGATTACACGACCGCCCTCAAGGAGCTTTCACCGCTCGCCGAGGAGGGCGACGCGGCCGCCCAATACTACCTCGGGGCACTCTACGAAAGCGGGTTCGACGCCGCGCCCGACTACGACAAGGCAATCGGCTGGTACCGCCGCGCGGCGGCGCAGCGGTTCGCCAGGGCGCAGTATCATCTCGGTCAGCTCTACGAGATCGGCGAAGGCGTCGAGCGCGATTACACGCAGGCCGCCGAATGGTACCGGCGCGCCGCGAAGGGAGGCTACGCCCCCGCGCAGAGCAATCTCGCGCGCCTTTACCTGAAGGGTCTGGGGGTGGCGCAAGACTACTATCAGTCGTACCTGTGGGCCATGATCGCGATGCAGCAGGGCTATACGCCGGCCAAGAAGCACAGCAAGAAGGCGGCGGTGCGCCTGTCGTCCGGCGCGATGACCGACGCCCAGCAGCGCGCGCGCAAGTGGCTGGAGGATCGGGCGCAGTAGCACGACCGCGCTGATCCCTTGACCGTTTGACCCGGCGCTCCCTAGACTCTTCGAACCGACCGGCCAAACTCCGAACGATCGCCGGCGGCGAGGGCCCAAGGGGAGGGTGCCATGCACGGCCTGATGATGGACACGCCCCTGATGGTCTCGTCGATCATCAGGTATGCCGCCAACTGCCACGGCGCGACCGAGATCGTTTCGCGCACGGTCGAGGGGCCGATCCACCGCTATACCTATCGCGACTGCTACCGTCGGGTGCAACGGCTCGCCAACGCGCTCACGGCGCTGGGCGCGAAGCCCGACGACCGCATCGCCACGCTGGCGTGGAACGGCTACCGCCATTTCGAGCTCTACTACGCGATCTCCGGCGTCGGCGCGGTCTGCCACACCATCAACCCGCGGCTGTTCGCCGAACAGATCGTCTACATCGTCAACCACGCCGCGGACCGCTTCGTCTTCGTCGATCTCGATCTGGTGCCGCTGGTCGAACGGCTCGCCGGGTGCTTCGCCGGCGTCGAGGGTTTCGTCGTCATGACCGACGAGGCGCATATGCCCGAAACCACGCTGCTCGGCGCGCTCTGTTACGAGACGCTGATCGGCGGGCAGCCCGGGCGCTTCGACTGGCCCGAGTTCGACGAACGCCAGGCGGCGGCGCTGTGCTACACCTCGGGCACCACGGGCGAGCCCAAGGGCGTGCTCTACAGCCACCGCTCGACGGTGCTTCACGCCTTCGGCTTCCTCGCCAGTGCTTCCGGGTTCAGCGCGCAGGATACGGTGCTGCCGGTGGTGCCCATGTTCCACGTCAACGCCTGGGGGGCGCCCTATTCGGCGGCGGTCTGCGGCGCCAAGCTCGTCTTCGCCGGAACGAGGCTCGACGGCGCGAGCCTTCACGAATTGCTCGCCGGCGAACGGGTGACCGTATCGCTGGGCGTGCCCACGGTGTGGCTCGCGCTGGTCGAGTATCTGCGCGAGACCGGCAAGCGTCTCGACGATCTGCGCATGCTCGTCATCGGCGGGGCGGCGCCGCCGCTCTCGCTGATCACCGCGCTCGAAGAGGAGTACGGCGTCGACGTCTGGCATGGCTGGGGCATGACCGAGACCAGCCCGGTGGGGGCGGTCGGCATCCACCGTCACGCTCTCGCGGGTCTCGACCGCGACGACCGGCTCCGGCTCAAGCTCAAGCAGGGGCAGAGGTTCTTCGGCGTCGATATGAAGATCGTCGACGACGCGGGGCGCGAACTGCCGCAGGACGGCGTTGCGGAGGGCGAACTCCTGGTGCGCGGGCCCTGGATCGCCGGCGGCTACTACCGCAACGCGGCGGCGACCGCCGCGGCCTTCGACGACGACGGCTGGTTCCGCACCGGCGACGTCGCCACGATCGATCCCGACGGCCATGTACGCATCACCGATCGCGCCAAGGACCTGATCAAGTCGGGGGGCGAGTGGATCAGCTCGATCGACCTCGAGAACGCGGCCATGGCGCATCCCGACGTCGCCCGCGTCGCGGCCATCGCGCTGCCGCATCCGAAGTGGGGCGAGCGACCGCTGCTCGTCGTCGTGCCGCGCGAGGGCGCCGCGCCGACGCGCGACGACATCATCGGTTTCCTCGCGGGCAAGGTCGCCAAATGGTGGCTGCCCGACGATGTGGTCTTTGCCGACGATCTGCCGCTCTCGGCGACCGGCAAGGTCTCGAAGATCGCGCTGCGCGAAACCTATCGCGACCACCCGTTGCCGACGGTCGCGAAGACGCGGCACGGCGCGTAACCGTCGGACGGAAAGGCCAGCGGGGAGGAAATCCGGATGGAAAGCCTGGACGGCAAGGTCGCCTGGGTAACCGGCGGCGGCAGCGGCATCGGCCGGGCGGCGGCGCTTGCGCTCGCCGGCGCCGGCGCGCGCATCGTGCTCTCGGGCCGGCGCGAGGCCCGGCTCGGCGACACCGCACGCGAGATCGCCGAGGCCGGCGGCGAGGCCGTGGTCGAACCGCTCGACGTCAGCGAGCGCGCGGCCGTTGCCACGGCGGCGAAGCGGATCGGGGACCGGTTCGGCCGGCTCGACATCCTGCTCAACAATGCCGGTCTCAACACCGTGCGCCGGCGGTTCGCCGATCTCGATCCCGAGACCTGGCGCCGTGTCGTCGACGTCAATCTCAACGGCGCCTTCTACTGCGCCGCCGCGGCGCTGCCGATGATGCGCGACCGGGGCGAGGGCCTGATCATCAACGTCAGCTCCTGGGCGGGACGTTACAACTCGGTCGTCAGCGGGCCGGCCTACGGCGCGGCGAAGCACGGCATGCTGGCGCTCAACGCCAGCCTCAATATGGAGGAATGCCGCCACGGCATCCGCGCTTGCGCCATCTGTCCCGGCGAAGTCAACACCCCGATCCTCGACCAGCGGCCGGCGCCGCTCGGCGACGAGGAGAAGGCGCGCATGCTCCAGCCCGAGGACCTGGCCGAAATCGTGCTGTTCGTCGCTCGCATGCCACGTCACGTCTGTCTCAACGAGATTCTCGTCAGCCCGACCTGGAACCGCAGTTTCATCGGGTTGACGATCCCCGGGCCGGCGTGAACGCCGCGGCGCCGATGACCGTTCCGGTCGAGAAGGCGTGGATCGAGCGGCTGGTTGCCGACATCTTCGTTGCCGCGGGCTGTTCGGGCGTCGAAGCGGCGGCGATCGCCGGGCGACTCGTCGAGGCCAATCTCGCGGGGCACGACAGCCACGGCGTCATCCGCGTGCCGCGCTACGTCAAGATGCTGCGTGAGGGCGAGGTCTTTCCCGACCGCACCATGACGGTGGTCAGCGAGAACGCTGCAATGGCCGTGGTCGACGGCAACCTCGGCTTCGGTCAGACGATCGGGCCGCAGGCGGTGCGGCTCGGCATCGACAAGGCGCGGGCAGGCGGCGTCGCGGTCGTTGCGCTCAGACGCGCGGGCCATCTCGGCCGCATTGGCGACTGGGCGGAGATGGCGGCCGAGGCCGGGTTTGTCTCGCTCCATTTCGTCAATGTTTCGGGAAGCCTTCTGGTGGCGCCGTTCGGCGGGGTCGAGCGCCGGCTGGGGACCAATCCGGTGGCGATCGGCGTACCGCTGGCGGGCGCGCCGCCGCTGGTCCTCGACTTCGCCACCTCGGTCGTCGCCGAGGGCAAGGCGCTGGTCGCGTTCCAAGGCGGCCCGGCGTTGCCCGAGGGCAGCCTGATCGACGACGACGGCAAGCCGACCGCCGACCCCGGCGCGTTCTACGGCGCGGCCGGCGCGGATACGCCGCCGAGCGCGCGCCGCGGCCGGGGCGCGTTGCGTGCCATGGGCGAGCACAAGGGTTCGGGCCTTTCGTTCATGTGCGAGATACTTGCCGGCGCGCTTGCCGGCTCGGGCTGCGCCGCTTCCGACAAGCACCATGTCTTCAACGGCATGCTGTCGGTCTACATGGACGTCGCCGCCTTCGACGCGCAGCACGCCTTCGCCGCCGAGGTGCGCCGCTTCGTCGATTTTTTCAAGAGCGCCCGGCCGGCGTGCGCGGGCGGCGAGGTCCTCGTCCCCGGCGAGATCGAGCGCCGGCGACGCGCCGAACGTCTGGCCCGCGGCATCCCGCTGAGCGAGACGACGCGACGGGTGCTGGCCGATGCCGCGCGCAGCGTTGGCCTGGACGAAGCGCGCATCGGCGCGGGACTTGGTCTCTGAAGCGGACAACCAACTCGATCGGGAAGCTCTGAGGGGCTCACGATTTGTTTACTGGACTGATCGGTCCGGAATAGCTATATCGGCTTCATCGCACATGGATGAAAGAGCTTCCGGTAATGGCGCGGCCACGGGAATTCGACGAGAACGAGGCGCTCGCCCGGGCGATGCAGGTGTTCTGGAGCAAGGGCTACGAAGCGACCTCGCTCTGCGACCTGATCGAGGCCATGGGGCTGTCGAAGAGCAGCTTCTACGACACCTTCGGCAGCAAGCACGACCTCTTTCTCTCGGCCATAGACCACTACAACGAGACCGTCGCCTCGCGTCGCGTCGCCGGCGTGATCGCCGACGCCGAAAACGTGAGGGCCGGAATCGCCAGGGTGTTCGCTGGTGTCGTCGACGACACGGCGGCGGGCGGCGAACGGCGCGGCTGCTTCATCAACAACTGCGCGGTCGAGCTCGCGCCCCGCGATAGCGCCGCCGCGGCTCGGGTGAGCGCCGGCTTCGCCCACATGGAAACCGCGTTCTTCGAGGCGGTGCGGCAGGGGCAGGCGAGCGGCGAGATCGGCGCCGGGCGCGACGCGCGGGCGCTGGCGCGCTATCTGACGAGCAGCCTCAACGGCGTCATCGTCATGGCCAAGGCCAACGCCGACCGGGCGGTGCTCGATGACGTGGTGCGCGTCGTGTTGGCGGCGCTCGATTGATGTTTTTTGAATTATCTGGACCGTTCGGTCTTGAATTGTGAATGAAATGGCAAACGAAAGGAGAGGGACCATGCAAAGCGATTACAGCACGCCCGCAAGACCGCTCCGCGAGCGGGCCGACCGGGAGACCGAGACGACCCTGTTCATGCTCAACTGCTACGACATCTGGAGCGCGTCGCAACCGGCGCGATTCGATTGCCGGACAGCGGGAGAATGAGCCCCGCTTGTGCGAATACACCGGCGCATGAACCTGACCCAATCCAAAGATAGAGACAAGGAGCCAGACTGATGACCAGCTTTTCGATCCACACGCCCGCAACCGCGCCTGAGGCGGCGCGGCCGATTTTCGACGACGTCAAGGGCAAGTTCGGCTTCGTGCCCAACCTCATGGGCGCGCTGGCCGAAGCGCCGACGGCGCTTGAGGCCTACGTTACGCTGTCCGACATATTCGCACGGTCGTCACTCACGCCGGCCGAGCGCGACGTCGTCACCATCGCGGTGAGCGCCAAAAACGGCTGCACCTACTGCGTCGCCGCGCACTCGATGAGCGCGGCCATGAAGAAGCTGCCCGAGGACGTGATCGCCGCGCTGCGCGACGGCCGGCCGATCGGCGATGCGCGGCTCGAGGCGTTGCGCCGCTTCGCCGAAGCGGTGGTCGAAAAGCGCGGCTGGGTGACCGACGACGACGTGCAGGCGTTCCTCGCCGCCGGCTTCGGCCGCGCCCAGGCGCTCGACGTCGTTCTCGGCGTCGCTTTCAAGACGCTCTCGAACTACGCCAACCATCTCGTCGGCACCCCGCTCGATGCGGCGTTCGCTCCGCGCGCGTGGCAGCCGCGCAAGGCCGGCTGAAGTTTCGACGCACGGCCCCATCATGGAGACGTCACTATGATCGACCTCTAACAGGCTGCTGAAAAAGTGCTGTCGCTCGCCCTCCTGCTTCGACACGCTCAGCATGAGGGCGAGCGAATCCAAGGGATTGACCTCACCCTGAGCCCGTCGAAGGGTGAGGCCTCCCCCACTCTCAATACTTTTTCAGCAGCCTGCTAATGCCCGCCGACGAGGGCGATCCCGGTCGCCTCGGAAGTGGCGAGCGTCAGCGCCCGCATGTCCTCGGGCTCGAGGTTGTGCAGCTTGGTCTTGCCGGTGCAGCGCGCCATCATCGACGCCTCGCCCGAGCTCGCCTTGATGATGCCGGCCACCGCATGGGCGCGCTCCTCCTCGGTGCGGTCGGCGCTGAAGCGGACGCCGTGGTCCGCGGTGATTTCACCGCCCGCGGCGAGCGCCGCCGCGACCCCCAGCACCGCCGCGACGCAGCCCAGCCCGATCACCTTGGCCGCGTCGGTGCCCGAACGCACGCCGCCGAAATAAACCAGGTCGATTTCCTCCTCGCGACGGATGCGGCGGAGGATGCGTATCGTGTCGCGCAGGATGGCGAGATCGGGAGAGGCGGCGAGCTCGGCCCCGGACGCGCCCAGGCGGGCGCTGCCGTCGAGCAGCAGCATGTCGAACCCGGCGCCGAGCGCGTAGGGGATCGCCTCTTCGAGTGCTTGCGGCGAAGAAACCGCCAGTCCCAGGATCTGATCGTCGTGAAACCGCCTGACGTCGAGCGCGGCGAAGCGCTCGCCCGGCGCGTAGATCAGCGCGGCGGCATTGGCGCTCGGCGCGGTTTCGCCCGGCGCCACGAGCTGCAACCAGGGAACGTCGTCGCCGATCGGGCGGACGCCGATGTAGCCGCAACCGCTTTCGGCCAGACCCAGCGCCACGCCCCGGCGCACGTCGTCGGGCGCGTCGTCGAAGCCGGCGACGAAGAAGGGCTGCGGCAGCGCCATGCCGCCGCCGATCTCGGTGCTCACCTTGCAGGCTTCGCGATAGGGATCGATGACCAGCCGAGACAGGTTCGCCGGCAGGAAAACGAGATCGTCGAGGGTCGCCGGGCGGTCCTCGGGGAAGGGATTGTCGCGGGGTCGGAGCCGCTTCGCCAGCATCGCCGCCTGTCCGGCGTGATCGCCCGGGTTGGTGCGCGCCATGGCGAAGATGTCTTCGCGGTGATGCACCGCGTAGTCGGCCGAGCCGGTCTCGGCGTCGCAGCGGTAACAGCGCGCCGTTTCGCGGCGCGCGGTTTCCCAGTCGTAGGTGGCCTCGATCTCGGGAAAAGCTGCCGGATCCTTGCCCAGGCCGAAGAACTCGGGGTGATGCATCCCGAGTTTTTCCCAGAGCGGGTCCTGCGCGACCGGAACCCGGCGCGTCCGATAGGGCGTGCGATAGGGCAGCGGATCGTCGCGACCGTCGAGATAAGCCTTGATGTAATAAGCCGCCCGCTGGCCGTGATGCATCGCCATGACGATGGTCGAGCCGCCGAACGCGCCGTCGCCGGCCGCGAACACGTTGGCGTCGGGCGTCGTCATGCCGTCGAAGTCGGCGCGCACGCGATCGGCGCCCATCAGGCCGGCGGCGTCGAGGTCTTGGCACGCCGCGTACTGCCCGACCGCCGCGATGACCATGCCGCAGGAGATGACGTGCTCGCTGCCCGCGACGTCTACCGGGCGGCGGCGGCCGTCGGCGTCGGGCTCGCCGGCTTCGGTGCGGACGCAGTGGAGTGCGAGGCCGTTGCCCTGCTGCGAAACCGAAACCTGACGCGTGTTGTAGATGAACTCGATGCCTTCCGCGATCGCGCCTTCGAGTTCGATCTTGCGCGCCGGAATTTCCTCGGGACCGCGGCGATAGAGCACCTTGACCTGCGCGCAGCCCGGCAGTCGCCGGGCGACCCGGCAGGCGTCCATCGCCACGTCGCCGCCGCCGATGACGACGACCGTCTCCGGCATCTCGGGGCGTGCGCCCGCGTTGACCCGGCGCAGGAACTCGACCCCGTCGACGATGCGCGGGTCGTCCTCGCCGGGGATGTTCATGCGCTTGCCCCACCAGGCGCCGATGGTGAGAAGCACGGCGTCGTGCCGCGTCTTGAGCTCTTCGAGCGTCACCCCGGCGCCGAGCGCCGTGTTGAAGTGGAAATGAAGGCCCGGGCAGCGTTTGGTCAACCGCTCGATGTCTTCGTCGATGATGCCGGGCGGCAGACGGAACGCCGGGATTCCCCAGCTCATCATGCCGCCGGGGCGGTCGGTCATCTCGTAGACATGGACCTCGAAGCCGGCGACGCAGAGATCGTGCGCGGCGACCAGCCCGGCGGGACCGGCGCCGACGACGCCCACCGTCTCGTTGCGCGTGATCGCCGCCGCCGGCGGCTCGTAGTCGCGACCGAGCTTGTCCATGACGAAGCGCTTGAGATTGCGTATCTGCAACGGACCGTCGCTCGCGGTGCGCCGGCAGGCGGGTTCGCACGGCGCGTCGCACACCCGGCCGCAGATCGAGCTGAACGGATTGGTCGCGGTGATCGCCTCGAACGCCTCGTGGAACTTCCCTTCCCAGATATAGGCGATGTACGAAGGCGCGTCGGTGCCGACGGGACAGGCGACCTGGCACGGCGCCGGGACGAAGTGGGGATCGGCGGTGTCGTCGGCGAAGTCTTCGGGCGCGAACGTCTCGGGCGTATCGTCGGGCATTCGATCGTCCGGCATGTCAGCCGGCTTTCCGCAGCGTCTGCTCGCGATACTCGGGCGCGTAGGGCAGCCGGGTGATCGCCGCGGCTTCGGGCGTCAGCGCGACGAGGTCGTCGCGGTTGAGCCGGGTCACGTCGTCGTAGCCCAGCGCCCGGGTCAGCGCGGCGATCTGCCAGCGTACGCCCTCGAGGAAACGGTGGATGTGGCGCGCCTCGATCTGCGGCTTGTAGCGCTTCTCGTGTTCGGGATCCTGGGTCGCGATGCCGGTGACGCACTGGCCGACGTGACACTGCATGCAGGCGATGCAGCCGCCGGCGATGATCGTCGAGGTGCCGAACGCCACCGCGTCGGCGCCGAGGCAGAGCGCCTTGACGGCGTCGACGCCGTCGCGCAGCCCGCCCATGAGGACGATTTCGATCTTGTCGCGGCAGCCGATCTCGTCGAGCGCGTCGAGCGCCTCGATGATCGCCGCGATGGTGGGAATGCCGACGTATTCCATGACCTCGGCGCCGCCGGCCCCGGTCGAGCCCTGCATGCCGTCGAGCTCGACGAAATCGAAGCCGTCCTTGACCGCGATCTTGATGTCGTCGCGAATCCGCCCCGCCCCGAGCTTGACGCTCACCGGCAGCCGGTAGCCCGTCGCCTCGCGGAACTCCTCGACCTTGATGACCAGATCGTCGGCGCCGAGGATGTCGGGGTGGCGCGACGGCGAGCGCAGGTCGATCCCGGCCGGAATGCCGCGGATGGCGGCGAGCTCCTCGGTCACCTTCTTGGCCATGAGCTGGCCGCCGAAGCCGGGCTTGGCGCCCTGGCTGATGTAGATTTCGAGCCCGTCGGCGCGATTCATGTCGTGGATGTTCCAGCCCAGCCGGCCGCCGAGGCACTGGAAGACGAGCTGTTTGGCGGCGTCGCGCTGGGCGTCGCTCATGCCGCCTTCGCCGGTGTTCTCCGCGATCCCGGCGAGGCTCGACGCGATGCCGATGGCCTGTTTGGTCGAGCGGCTGAGCGCGCCGTAGCTCATCGGCGCGATCATCACCGGCATCGAGAGATCGAGCGGCTTGGCGCCGTTCTTGCCGCCGACCAGGGTGTGCATCCGGACCTGCGAGACCGGGTCGGCCGCCGCGCCGGCGTGCGAGACGTCCCTGCGGAAGGCGAGGTCCGAGAGATGCGGCAACTCGCGCGCGCCGCCGTAGCCGCGGACGCGATAGCGGCCGGTCTGCGACTTGATGTGGATGTCTTCCTGAACCTTGGCGTTCCAGTAATCCGACGCGCCCGAGAAGGCGAAGAACGGCATGCTGCGGACCTGATGTTCGACGGTGCCGTATCGCAGCTTCTTGCCGGCGTTGACGAGTTTTTGGAAGCGGCCCTTGAAGGCGATGCCATAGCGCTCGAGGAATTCCCTGATGCTCTCGATCTCCTCGGCGGCGATGTCGGTCAGCATGGCGTCGGAGCCGAGCTCGCGCAGGTTGCCGCCGACGAAAATCTCGCCGCCGGTCATGTCCTCGCCGACCCGCTCGCCGGAATCGCCGAGGATGATGATGCGCCCGCCGTACATCATGTAGCCGGCCATGAAATTGGCGTTGCCGGCGCAGCACAGCGTTCCCGCCTTCATCACCTGACCGGCGCGCGAGCCGATGTTGCCGTGCACCACGACCTCGGCGCCGCGGATGGCGACGCCGGCGATCGCGCCGGCGTTGCCGCCGACCACCACCGAGCCGCGGTACATGTTGTCGGCGAGTCCCCAGCCGGCGTTGTTGTCGATGACGAAGCGCGGTCCGTCGGTCAGACCGGCGCAGAAATAGCCCGCCGAGCCGCGCACCCGCACGGTGATCGGATCGGCCAGTCCGACGCCGATATGGTGGCGCGCGTCCGGGTTGACGACCTCGACGTCCTCGCCCCGGGCGCCGCAGGCGCGGATGATCTCGTTGGCCTCGCGGACCGGAATTTTCGCCAGGTCTAGCGTGACCATGTGTCGTAGCTTCCCGGCGGCGGCTCGCGGGTGTCGAGCGCCTGGCCCGGGAACAGGCGGTTGAGCGAGACCTCTTCCGAGGCGATGGCGATGAGGTCGTCGTTCTCGTACATGATCATCGGCTTGGCGGCGAGACGGTCCTTGGCGTAGCCGATCTCGTCCTTGGTCGAAACCAGGAAGGAAAAGGTGCCGTCGAGGTCGTCGATCGACTGCCCGAGCGCCTGCCTGAGCGCCACGCCGTGGGCCAGCTTGTCGGCGAGGTAGACGGCGATGAGCTCGGAATCGTTGTCGGTGGTGAACTCGAAGCCGCGGCGCTCGAGGCGGCGGCGCATCTTCCAGTAGTTGGTGATCTGGCCGTTGTGGACGATGGCGACGTCGGCGAATCCGGTCGCCCAGAAGGGATGCGAGGCTTCGGGCTTGACCTCCGATTCGGTTGCCAGCCGGACGTGACCGAGCCCGTGGGTGCCGCGGTAGTCGCCGACATGATAACGCGCATCGACGTCGTGGGCGCTGCCGACGTCCTTGAGGATTTCGAGGCTTTCGCCGATCGACACCACCTTGGCGGCGTGCTCGACCGCGTAGGCGAAGCGCTGGAGATCGCCCGCGATGCGCACCACGGCGCGATAGACGTCGCCGACGTGTTCCTCCTCGACGATCTCGGCGTCGTGGTCGGCGAGCACCGCGCGGATGCGGCGCACCGTCGCGTCCGCTTCCCCGCCCCGGCCGACGAAAAAGCGCAGCATGAGCTCGCCGTCGCGTTCCTCGCCGTAAAGCGCGAAGCCGGTCGAATCGGGGCCGCGGTGCTGGCAGCCGTCGAGCATGTCGATGAGCGCCTTGCCGGTCGCGAGATTGCTTCCGGCGTTCTTGAACAGGATACCGGCGATGCCGCACATGATGTCTTCCTTCCCGGCGCGCTTCGCGATGGCCGCAGATTAGCCCCGGCGCGGCAATCTTTCAATGTCTGAATAAATGTTTCATGTCAGGAATATAACCGCCCCATCGCCCGCGCATGCACGCCGGCTCACAGCTGCGGCTAAGATCGATGAGCGATGATCCGGGTTGAGATCGGCGCGGGGGAACGTCCGGATGACGGTTGCCGGATCAAAGTTTCCAGCGACGAGCGATTCTTTTCTTGCGGTCTTTAATAGCCTTTTCCACCTTTTTTTTATACGCGTCGATGGTGCCAACCCGACGTTTCGCTTCGCGGGCCAACTGAGTGTCCAAGCGCAGGTCCACGGCCTCATCCCCGAGATCCCACTCCTTGTTATCGGGCTCGATCCCGAGGTTCCATTCGATCGAAGCGGCGACCGAAAGGTAGGGCGCCTCCGTAAATTTCTCGAGGTGGCTGCTTTCAGCAGGGCCCTCCCCCTCAAGATTGGCCCATTCGCCAGAAAACGCAAAATGAGGCAATTTTATAGATAGATATTTTTTACATGAAGCGGGCGTTACGAATTCGTAATAATCACTCCATTTTTCTTCCGCTTTAAATAGCTTAGTAAACTCCTTTTCTTTAAAATTAAAAAAACCTAATGGATAATTGTCCAATTTCGTAATGCAGGAATCCCAATAAGTAATAGGATATGACATAGCACGAGCATTAACTCGCACCTCGAAGAAATTGCCATCCTTTAACTGCCCTCTAAAAATGAGCGCATGGCATATTTGAAAGGCAGCCCTGGGTGGCTCACTCTCCCCAACCGGAACGATGGTGAGCCAGATTTCGCGGACTCGCCGGGCTGTCACGTCTTTCGCCTCTATCACGCCGTCCGGAAGGTTGCGAGGATTACGATCGTAACGGTCGAACGGGGGATGTGTGCCTTTGAGAATCACGGTGGCATCTTCGACAATGAACCGCGCTGATGCCAAGACGTCGCCCATCACCTGATAGATCAGGATGCCCGGCACCCAGCAAAGGTCGTCTAACCCAGAATAGGATTGATCATGGATATAATCAAATTCACCGTAACGACTATCTCCGGGATCAATTCCTATAATTGTTCCTTCTTTATCGAATAGAACACTGTTGTTCATTATGAACGAAAAATATTCATCCAGAGAATATTTTTTCGCAACCCAATCGCACATGCCGCGCAACATGTCGCTGATGGTATGGCACCATTCCGCTTCGCTGCTTTGGATACTCTTATCCGCGGACAGATAATCCGTACCTTCAAAGAGTCGGAGAAGAAATGCATCTTCTTGCTTGTCAAGCGCCTTGGCCGCCTCTTGCGCAATTTTAATATAACCACGCGTACTCTGGGTAAGTTTTCTCCTTCTTTCTTTTTTCTTTTCTTCCGGAAGATCAGAGTCGAGCGCATATTGTGGCAGACGCTTGGTCGAGTCTTCCGGTTTGCCGTATCCGGCGGCATGTAAAATCTCCGATTTTCGGATGCCGCCTCGCTCGACTTGTTCAAGGATGGCCCAGAGATTCTCGGCGACAACCCCTCTCTCTCGGGGTTTGTTCATTCGGGGACGTTGTTCAAGGGCTGCCTTCAGGCTCTGACGGCGCTGGTCCTGATATGCGGCGTGTTGCTTTTCTTCTTCCTCGCGCCGTTTAGCCCTTTTTGGGCGTTCTTCCGGCGTGGACGAACCATGACGCGAGGAAAAGTCGATAACGTTGTCGGTCATTGCCAGAGCCTCCGATGCCTTTGCCGCCAGCGATTCAACCGGCCGGGGCTGTGCCGCGGACGACGGCGTCGCGCCCGTTGGCCATGGACATGCAAGACCGTGACGATATGGCCGGTCTCTTCGCAGCGAATCACCACGAGGTTTGCGGCCCGCTCGACCAGACCGGGCGCATAGCCATCCGCCATAAGGGATGCGGTCTTCCGGCGGCTGATCTGCATCGAAATGCATCCGCGCCCCGCATTCAGCTCGATGTCGCCGTGTTCGTCGATCAATTGTACCGCCTCGGACGGGATTCCGCGCTGTTGAAGCCGCCTGAGCGCGTGCCGCGTCATATGCGAGTGAGCGTTGAAGTATTCCATGTCCTGCATCCCTCTCGTTGTCATGGCGGGATTGTCCTACACTCCAATCAACGGCGCATTCCAAAACTGGAAATTATAGAGGAATTTTATTAGGAAGAAAATTTAGAATTCGACGGTATATCACGAGAAGATATTAGGTATATATCTGGCGCTTCGTATGGAACCGCTAAGCGCGACGGTTCGTAGACGGGCATCTCGCCGCTCGAACCGACCGGGATTACGGACATCTTGATTTTTGTGACCGTTGGCCGGTGCGGCGGGCATTCGGGCCAGCCGCCGTCATGCTGTCGAAGATCATGGGTTTGAGGTGTATATTTTCGTGGTTGCTCTCTCAAACGTTGCGGGGTCTCGGAAATGCGGCGACACGATACGATGACGGTGGGGAACGCCGCCGAGGCTTTGGCCGTCCGTCTCCTGAAGGAGCACGGCTTCGACGTCGTGAACCTGAACGAGCGCCGGCGGAACTATCCCGTGTTCGACTTGCTCGCGCGCAAGCAGGGGCGCGACATCAGGATTTCGGTCAAATGCGCGCGGGCCAAGCGCGAACTGCGACTCGGTAAGCCGCAAACCCTTGAGAAAATGCCCGACGAGGGTGTCGTGATGGCGTCCTGCCCGTCGCCAAGGGCGAAGAGATCGACCTCGACGGCGGTCGTTATGAGCTATGGATCATCCCCGGCAACGTCGCGCGCGACGAGGGCCTGAAAATGCATCGGCCTTATGCCGCGGCGCGCCCGGGCAGCGCCAATCATTCAGTGATGGTCAAGGACAAGGTGGACCGGAGCCCGCATACGCGCTCGGGAGCGGTGTTCAGGAGTTGGCGCGACCGTTTCCAGGATGCGTGGCAGGTTTTGGAGCCCGGATACCAGCACGCATGATTCCAGCCGACTCGCGCGTTCCGTTCATGAGGATCGTTCGGCGGGTTTGAACGCCCCATCGCCCGGTGCTTGCGTATCCCTCATCGCCGCCGGTTGATCCAGGTCAAGTCGGGCGGGGGTGGTTGGCGTCACACTCCAGTTCGTGGGAGTCCGCGTCGTCATGCGGGGTTCCGCGCCGCGAGGCGCTCGAAAACGGGGACCGCGCCATGCAGCTCGCCCAGGCCCTGCTCGCCGCGCTGAAGGACCACGGCGCGCGGCAGGTGTTCGGCATTCCCGGCGACTTCGCGCTGGCCTTCTTCAAGGTGATCGAGGAGAGCGGCGTGCTGCCGCTTTACACCCTGTCGCACGAGCCCGGCGTCGGCTTCGCGGCCGACGCGGCGGGACGCGCCGGCTGCACGCTGGGCGTCGCCGCGGTGACCTACGGCGCCGGGGCGCTCAACCTGGTCAACGCGGTGGCCGGGGCCTGCGCCGAGCGCTCGCCGGTGGTGGTGATCTCGGGCGCGCCGGGGACGGCCGAGCGCGCCGCTGGCCTCGCGCTCCACCACCAGGCCAAGACGCTGGATTCGCAGTTCCGCGTGTTCCGCGAGATCACCTGCGACCAGGCCCGTCTCGACGATCCCGAGCGCGCGCCGGCGGCGATCGCCCGGGTCCTGCGCAGCGCGCACGAGCAGTCGATGCCGGTCTATCTCGAACTGCCGCGCGACAAGGTGACGGCGCGCTGCGCGGCGGTCGAAAAGGCGCCCCCGAGCCCGGTGGCACCCGAAGCGCTCGCCGAATGCGCCGGGGAAATCCTGGCGCGCCTCGAAGCGGCGCGCGCGCCGGTGCTGATGGCCGGGGTCGAGATTCGCCGCTACGGCATCGAAGACAAGGTGGCCGATCTCGCCCGCCGTCTCGGCCTGCCGGTGGTCACCAGCTTCATGGGCCGTGGCCTGCTCGCCGATTCGAACGCGCCGCCGCTCGGTACCTACCTCGGCGTGGCGGGCGACCCCGAAATCACCGAGCTGGTCGAAAACTCGGACGGTCTGTTGCTGTTGGGGGTGATCCTGTGCGACACCAACTTCGGGGTTTCTCACCATCAGATCGACCTGCGCGCCGCCATCCAGGCGCTCGGGCGCCGGGTGCGCGCCGGTTATCACGTCTACCCAGACATTCCGCTCGACGCGCTGGTCGACGCGCTGCTCGACCGTGCGCCGAAGGGGGCGGAGAGCGCGCCCTCGGCTGCGGCGGCGACCGGGTATCCGACCGGGCTGGTTCGCGACGACGCCCCGATCACGCCGACCGACATCGCGCGCGCGGTCAACGACATGATGCGCGTCCGGGGCGCGATGCCGATTTCCTGCGACGTCGGCGACTGCCTGTTCACGGCGATGGATATCGAACACACGCGCCTCGCCGCGCCGGGCTATTACGCCGGCATGGGTTTCGGCGTGCCGGGCGGTCTCGGCATTCAGGCGGCGCTCGACGAGCGGCCGCTGATCCTGGTCGGCGACGGCGCTTTCCAGATGACCGGCTGGGAGCTCGGCAATTGCCGACGTTACGGCTGGGATCCGATCGTCCTGCTGTTCAACAACGCGAGTTGGGAAATGCTGCGCGTCTTCCAGCCCGAGTCGCGATTCAACGATCTCGACGACTGGCGCTTCGCCGCCATGGCCGGCGCCCTCGGCGGCGTCGGCGAACGGGTGACGACGCGAGCGGCACTCGGCGCCGCGCTCGACCGCGCGGCGGCGACGCGGGGCCGCTTCCGTCTCATCGAGATCATGCTGGAGCGCGGCGTCTGGTCCAACACGCTCGCGCGCTTCGTCGCCGGTCTCAAGCGGGGCCGACCACGCGAGGCGTGACGACGCCGCCTGTCCGGCGACGGATGGATCAGCCGCGGATGCCGATCGTCGGGGCGATCCCGACGACGCGCCGCGATTCGCTGACGCCCACGAGGTCCGACAGGTAGCGGAACGCGCTTTCGATCGCCCCGGCCACGGTGCCGTCCCTGGTCCGGTCGTCTCCCAGCAGCGTCTCGTCGATTACCAGCGTGCCGGCGTCTCTCATCACCAGGACGCCGCCGCCGAGGAAGGCGACGACGGCCCTGGCCGCGGCGTCGGTGGTGACGCGGTCGCCGAGACGAATGGCCATTCCCGCGCGGACGTTTTTCGTCTTGCCGCCCGGCGCCAGGACGCGGACGCTGCCCGTAACCGCAGTCAGCGTGGCGACGGCGGCGGCGTCGGTCGGAGCGGCGATCGCCGCGCTCTCCGCCGCCGAGTTGGCGCTCGCGCCCCCCAGGCTCGGCGACAGCATGCCGCCGACGGCAAGCGCCGCGGCCGCCATGAGCATGCGGCTTTGATGCGCCAGCGAGTGCTGGAGATCGTGTGGGCGGACCAGCCCCCGGCGCAGCAGCACCTCGCCGATCTTCTCGCCGGTCCCGCGTTGCTCGGAAAGCGCCGCGGCAAGCTGTGCCGAGGTAATCAACCCGCGGTCGACGAGGATCTCGCCGATCCTCAAGTGGTCCTCTCGATAGTTCCGGGCGATGGGCCGCCACCGCCGTTCACCCTTTCCGCCGGCGCGGTCGGAAGCGGCGCCCATGCCTGCGCCGCGCGGAGCCAACCACCGTCCGAGCCCGCGGCGCCGGCGGTGCTCGCCCGTCAGCGCGAGCGCAACGGGTCCGCGCTGCGGCGACCGGCGGGCCGGTCGTGTCGCTTCGCTTCCATGACGTCGACGATCGCTGAGCCACATGTCGCCAGAATAGACTCGAGCGGTTAACCGATGACTAACGAATCCGGATACTTGGGTAACCTTAATAAAACCACCACATAATGTTTGGTTCTTATTTACAGCGCGGGCCGGGTGGCAATGATGATTCATGCGTCCCGACCGGAGCGAACGGTTAACGACGTTGTCCCGCGGTTAACCGTGCGCGGGCGGCGGCGCGACGGGCGCCACGGCGCCGCAGGCCGCAGCCGGCCGCAGGGATTAGGAAAAAATTCACGAAAAATCGCCCGAGGTGTGACGGCCGTCACTGGTTAATCACGTTAGTCATATATGATAGCCGGCGCCGCATGCCGTACGACGTTCGTGACGGTCCGTCGCCGCTTCCGGGAGGGCGTCCCAAAATCTCGGATACATAATGCATGTCTGCGGCTTGCGAAGACAAAAAATTCAAGAAAGACAATAGAATTTAGATGATCAGAGTCTTCAAACATTATATACCTACACCGTTCTTGGTTCTCTGTGTAATAGAGAACCTTATACTCGTCGTTTCAATATATTCCGCCATATATATCCGATACTTCAATGTCTCCTACGCGCCCGGGGCGATAGCGGAATATCTTCCGGAGGCGTTGACTTTCGCCGGCGCGATTCTGCTCACGATGTTCGCGGTCGGCCTGTACCGGCGCGAACACAGCCAGGATCTGCGCGCCGTCTTCTTTCGCCTGATCGCCAGCTTCGGTCTTGCCTTGATCGCGCTGTCGCTCGTTTTCTACGTCTTTCCCGACCTCAAGATCTGGCGCAGCGCCTTCGCCGTCGCCGTGATCCTGGCGCTTGTCGGTATCCTCGCGGCGCGCTTCGTCTTTCTCAAGCTGTGTGACCGCGCGGCGTTCAAACGGCGGATTCTGGTCCTGGGGGCGGGCGCGCGCGCGGCACACATCGAACGCCTGGAAACCGATGGCGAGGCGCAGAGTTTTACCCCGATAGGATTTCTGGCCACGCCTGACGCCGAGACGTGCGTGAACCCGTCGCGCGTTCTTTCCGGTGTCAACTCGCTCGCCGCCTTCGCCCGCGATCATGGTGTCGAGGAGATCGTGGTCGCCGTCGAGGATCGGCGCGCAGGCTTGCCGGTCGAGGCGCTTCTCGAATGCAAGCTCGAAGGAATATCGGTCACCGATTATCCCGGTTTCTGCGAGCGCGAGACCGGTCAGGTGGACCTCGATTCCCTGCAGCCGAGTTGGCTCATCTTCTCGGACGGATTCGTCACCGGACCGGTGCGCAACGTGCTGAAGCGCGGCTTCGACATCGTCGCAAGCCTCGTGCTCCTGGTCTTTACCTTTCCCCTGATCGCAACGGCGGCACTGGCGGTTCGTCTGGAGAGCCACGGCCCGATTTTCTACCGCCAGGAGCGCATTGGGCTCGCCGGGCGCCCGTTCATGCTGCTCAAGTTCCGAAGCATGAAGGTCGATGCCGAAGACGACGGCGTGCCGCGTTGGGCGGCGGCGAAAGACAGCCGCGTCACCCGCGTCGGGGCTTTCATTCGCAAGACGCGCATCGACGAGCTGCCGCAAATCTTCAACGTGCTCAAAGGCGAAATGAGCTTCGTCGGACCGCGGCCCGAGCGCCATTATTTCGTCGATCAACTGAGCGCCCAAGTGCCGTATTATTCCGAACGCCACCGGGTCAAACCCGGCATCACGGGCTGGGCACAACTCAATTACCCTTATGGCGCCTCGATCGACGACGCCAAGGCGAAGCTGCAATACGATCTGTATTATGTTAAGAATTATAGTGCATTCCTCGACCTGAGCATATTGATGCAGACGATTCGCGTCGTCTTGTGGCCAGAGGGAGTTCGCTGACACGGCGAGCTGAAGAATTGCCGTAATGGACGCCGGCTTCATCAGCCATTTGGCTGCCGCGGCCGCCTTTGCCGTTCTTACCCTTCTGCTGTTGGTCAGTTGGCGAGGACGGGGGGCGGGAACGCTGCTCATCGTCGCCAGCGTGACGACGATGGTCTGGGCTGCGCTGGCCGCCTATTTCGCCCTCGGCAACGTGGCGGAGACGGGCGGCCTGTTCTCGACGCCGGTGCGCGTGCTCGAGGTGCTGCGCAGTGCCGCCTGGATCGCGCTTCTGTGGGGCATTCTGACGATCAGCCTGCGGCGCGCCGGCGCGGCGCGCGTCCCGCGGGTCGGTCCCCTGATCACTGCGGGATTGTGTCTCGTTGTCCTCGCCCTCGATGTCTATCCCGATCTGGCGAGGATCCTGCGGTTGCCTTGCGAAGGTACCGCCTGCGCGGTGTTCGGCCGACTGGGCGTCGCCGTTATCGGCCTTGCCCTGGCGGAGAACCTTTACCGCAATACCGAATCCGAGCGTCGCTGGAGCATCAAGCACCTGTGTTTCGCCGTCGCCGGCATGTTCGTCTACGACATTTTTCTTTACGCCGACGCGATTCTCGTGCGGGCGCTCGATTACGAGCTCCTCGAGGTGCGCGGCATCACCAACGCGCTGATCGTTCCGCTGATCGCGGTATCGGCGGCGCGCAACCGCGAATGGCGGCTCGACATATTCGTCTCGCGGCGGGTCGTCTTTCACTCGGCGGCACTGATCGGCACCGGCGTCTACATGCTGCTGATGGCCGGTGTGGGCTATTACCTCAGAGAGTTCGGCGGCAGTTGGGGGGCGATGCTGCGCATGGCCTTCCTCTTCGGCGCCGCCATCCTGCTGCCCATCATCCTGTCCTCCGGACGGCTTCGCTCGCGGCTCAAGGTTCTACTCACGAAGCACTTCTTCACGTACAAGTACGATTACCGCGAGGAGTGGCTGAATTTCATTCGTACGATTTCGTCGGCCACGCCGGGACGCAGCCTCCGCGACCAGACGATCCGCGCCATCGCCAACATCGTAGACAGCCCCGACGGCGGTCTCTGGCTGCGCGGGGATGCCGATCGGTTCGATCTGACGACCACCTGGAACTTTGCCTGGCCGGCGGTGGAAGAACCGGCCGACGGCGCTTTCGCGCGGTTTCTCGAAGAGCGGCAATGGGTCGTGAATCTGAACGATTCCGCGCGGTCGGACAAGGCGCAGACGGGACCTCCGGTTCCCGAATGGTTGCGCGGGCTGAGTCGCGCCTGGCTCGTCCTTCCTCTGGTGCACGAGGAGCGGTTGTTCGGCTTTATCGTGCTCGGTCAGCCTCGCGCTCCCCGTCGGCTCAATTGGGAGGATTACGACCTGCTCAAGACCGTGGGCCGCCAGGCGGCGAGCTATCTGGCCCAAGAACAGGCGACGCGGGCACTCGCCGAGGCCCGCCAGTTCGAGGCGTTCAACCAGCGCTTCGCTTTCGTGCTGCACGATGTCAAGAATCTCGTGAGCCAGCTTTCGTTGATGGCGAAAAACGCGGCGAAGCACCGCGACAACCCGGCCTTTCAGGAAGACATGGTCCGGACAGTCGATGAATCGGTCGAGAAGATGAACCGTCTGTTGCAGCGACTCCACGCGGATTCGGCGAGCAGTCCCCGCTCTGTTGTCGAACTCGCCGGGCTGTTGCGCCGGATCGTCGACGAGCGCGCCGGCACGGCGCCCTCGGTCATCTTCGACGACGGCGGCGCGACCCTTGCCGTCGCCGTCGATGAAGATCGCCTCGCCGCGGTGGTCGAGCACCTGATCCAGAATGCCCTCGACGCCTCGCCCCCGGCCGCTCGGGTTCGGGTGCGCTTGTTTGCCAGCGGCGATGATGCGATCATCGAGGTCGAGGACAGTGGTGCCGGCATGGACGCCGAATTCATCCGCGAGGAACTCTTTCGGCCGTTCAAGACCACCAAGGGGGCGGGGTATGGCATCGGCGCCTTCGAAAGCCGGGAGTTTGCGCGCCGCATGGGCGGTCGGCTCGATGTTTTCAGCGAGCCGGGCGAGGGGACGACAATGCGATTGATCCTGCCTGTCGTAAAGGGTTCGCCCGAAACCACCGGCGATCGGCGAAAGGTGACGGCCTGATGGGTGCGCGGAATCGCAAACTGCTGATCGTTGAGGACGATTCGGGACTTCAGCGCCAATTGCGCTGGAGCTTCTCGGACTACGAGGTCTTCGTCGCCAAAGATCGGGACGGCGCTCTCGAATTGGTGAAAGATGAAAAACCGCCCGTGGTCACGCTCGACCTCGGCCTGCCGCCCGACGAGGACGGCACCTCGGAAGGCCTGGCGACGCTCGAGAATATTCTCGCACGGGCGCCGGACACCAAAGTCATCGTCGTCACCGGCAACGAGGATCGCGCCAACGCGGTAAAGGCCGTGGGTCTCGGCGCCTACGATTTCTACCAGAAGCCGATCGACGACGAGATGCTCGGCCTCATTATCCAGCGCGCCCATCAGCTTTACGAGCTTGAGGCGGACAACCAGCGGCTTACCGACGCTCGACGCGAATCGACCTTGCGCGGGATCATCACGAGTTGTTCCGAGATGCTCAAGGTCTGCGGGACGATCGAAAAGATCGCGCCGGCCGACGTCAGCGTCCTGCTGGGCGGCGAGAGCGGCACCGGCAAAGAGCTTCTCGCGCGCGCGCTTCACGAACTGAGTGCGCGCCGGAAAGGTCCGCTCGTTACCATAAACTGTGCGGCGATTCCGGAGACCCTTCTCGAATCCGAACTCTTCGGGCACGAAAAGGGTGCTTTCACAGGCGCCGTCAAGCAGACCAAGGGCAAGATCGAGCTCGCCGACGGGGGCACGCTGTTCCTCGACGAGATCGGCGACATTCCGGTCGCGCTACAGGTCAAGCTGTTGCGCTTCCTGCAGGAGCGGGTGATTGAACGGATTGGCGGGCGCAAGCAGATTCCCGTCGACGTGCGTATCGTCTGCGCCACCCACCAGGACCTTGACGCGCTTATCAAGGTGGGGCGGTTTCGCGATGACCTGTTCTACCGGATCAGCGAAATCGTCATCAAGATCCCCCCGCTGCGCGACCGGGATAGCGATCCGATCGTCCTTGCTCGCAGTTTTCTGAACAAGTTCAACAAGGAGCTCGATCGTTCCGTCCGCGGATTTACCGGCCCCGCGCTGGCGGCGATCACGAATTACCCCTGGCCCGGCAACGTGCGTGAGCTCGAGAACCGCATGAAGCGGGCCGTGATCATGGCCGAAGGCGTTCGCATTACCGCGGGCGACCTCGAACTCGAGGCGCCCGAAACCGAACCGATGCCGCTCGCCCTCAAGGACGTACGCGAGATGGCCGAGCGCGACGCGGTGCAGCGAGCGCTCGCCGAAGTCGACGGCAACGTCTCGCACGCGGCAAAGCTCCTTGGTGTCAGCCGGCCGACGCTCTACGATCTGATGCGGTATTACAATTTCAAATGGTGAATCCGACAGCCGCAGGCGCTCGCCGAATCTGGCCTGCGCCCCGCACGGTCACGGGGAATCGGGTGGATCTTCGGCGTTACAGTGAAGGAGGCCCAGCGTGTTGAATTCCAGTCAACGGAGCCGCTTGCCGGTTCGTCAAACGATCGGTCGCCTTGTCGCCGCGTCGGTTCTTGCACTGACGCTCGCTGGTGTCCCCGCCCTTGCGGCCGCCGACCGCGAACAGTCCAACCGGCACTACGAGGACGCGCAAGCCTACGTCAAGCAGGGCGACGTGAATGCCGCGGTGATCGAGCTCAAGAACGCACTGCAGAGCGACCCCGACAACGTTGCCGCGCGCTATCTGCTCGGTGAGATCTATGTGCGGACGGGAAACGGCGCGTCCGCCGAAAAGGAGCTCAAAAAGGCGCGCGAGCGCGGCCTCGACGAGGCGCGCGTGGCCGTTGCCTTGGCGCGGGCTTACCTGCTGCAGGGCAAGTTCAACGCCGTTCTCGAAGAGATTCCACGCGGCGAACGCGGCAACGATATCGAAGCGGCGATCGCCCTTGAACGCGGCCAGGCGTACTTCGGCCTCAACCGGGTCGACGAGGCCCTCGCCGCGTTCGAAGAGGCGCACCGTCTCAAGCCGGAGGATGCGGGGGTCAACATGGCGCTGGCGCGCGTCTTCGTTAGCAAGGGAGACATCGCGGCGGCCGAGGAACAGGCCGACACGGCGTTGTCGCTCGCACCCGAAATCGCCGATGTCTGGGTTCTCAAGGGCGAGCTTCGGCGTCTCCAACACGACCTCGAAGCCGCCGTCTCGCACTTCGACAAAGCGATCGAGATCCAGGCGAACAACGTCCCGGCGCGACTCGGCCGTGCGGCGGCGCTGATCGACCTCAATCGTGACGACGCGGCGTTGGCCGACATCGACGTGGTGGCGAAGGCGGTTCCGAACCACCCGCTCGCATCCTACCTCGCGGCGCTCCTCGCGGCGAAGCGGAAGGACTATGGCACGGCCCAGGACCGCCTGCTGGAAGTTTTCCGCGTCCTGAACGATCACCTGCCGAGCATCTTTCTGTCCGGCGCCGTCAGTTACGCCCAGAACCAGCTCGAGCAGGCGGAGCACCAACTGAGACGTTACCTCAAGGCCGTCCCCCGCCACGCGGCGGCAAGAAAACTCCTCGGCGCCACGCTGATCCGCAAGAACCAACCGGCCGGCGCGATCGAGGCGTTGCTGCCGGTGATCGAGGACGCGCCCGACGACGCCCAGGCGCTGGCCCTCCTGGGCAGCGCGTATATGCAGGACCGGCAGTACGCCAAGAGCACGGAGTATTTCGAGAAGGCGGCGGCGGCGTCACCGGAAGCCGCGTCGGTCCGCACGCAACTCGCGCTGAGCCGCATGGCGACCGGAGAATCCCAGCTTGCGCTTCAGGATCTCGAATCGGCCTTCGAACTCGACAGCGATCAAGGCCAGGCGGGAATTCTCCTCGCGCTCGCCCAACTGCGAAGCGGCAACTACGACGAAGCGATTAAGACTGCCGACGAGCTCGGCAAAAGACTCCCGGACAATCCGCTGCCCTTCAACCTCAAAGGCGCTGCTTTGATCGGCAAGGACATGTTCGCCGAAGCGCGGCAGAGCTACGAACAGGCGCTCAAACTGCAGCCGGATTACTTTCCTGCGACGATGAACCTGGCGCAACTCGATATGCGCGAGGGTCGGCCCGACGAGGCGAAGGCGCTCTACGAGTCGATCCTGGAAGTTGACGCCGGCCATGCGGGCGCGCTGATCGCCCTCGCGCGGATGGCGATGAGCGAGAAGCGTCCCGATGACGCCGTCGCGTTGCTCGACCGGGCGCGCGCGGCCAATCCGAAAAGCCTGCAGGCGCGGCTGTACCTGGTAAACCTCCACATCCAGCGGCGCGAGGCCGGAAAGGCGCTGACCGTGGCCCGTGAGCTCGAACAGATCGGCCCGCAGAGTCCGCAGGCCCTCGACGCTCTCGCCAGGGCGCAGATCGCCAACGGCGAGGCGGAGAGCGCCGTCGCCACCTACCGCCGCATCATCGCGTTCAATAACGCTTCAGCCGGGGTCTACCAGCGTTTAGCAGCGGCACAAGTGGTGGCGGGTGACATGGCGGGAGCCCGGGAATCGCTGGCGACGGCGCGCTCGGTTGACCCCAAGTTCCTGCCCGCACGGATTGCTTCCGTCGAACTCGAGCTGCGCGACGATAAGCCGGATGCCGCGCTCGCGCTGGCGAAGGAACTGCGCGACGAGCAGCCCGACTCCCCCGTCGGCGACATGCTCGTGGGCGATGCGCTGATGCGCACGGAGCGGTTTGCCGAGGCCGCCGAGGCTTATGCCCGGGCGAGCGGGAAAAAGAACAGCGCCGCGCTCGCCGTACGCCGGTACAACGCACTCGTCAAAAGTGGCGATACGGACCGCGCGCTGGCGATTCTCAAGGACTGGGTCGACGCCAATCCCGACAATCACGCCTCGCGGCTGGTTCTTGCCGGCGCCTATCTGAAGGCGCGACGCTATCCCGAGGCAATCGAGAATCACGAACAGCTCCTCAAGATCGATCCGAAAAACCCGGTGATCCTTAACAACCTCGCATGGATCTATCTTGAGACCGGCGACCCGCGGGCTCTCGACTACGCCGAGAAGGCTCATGAAAACGCACCCCAGTCGGTTTCGATCACCGATACGCTGGGCTGGATTCTGACACGCCAGGGGCAGGGCGAACGAGGACTCGAACTGCTCAAGAAAGCGAGCGCTCAGGCGCCTGCGGAATCCGAAATCCGCTTCCATTTGGCGGTGGCGCTGAACAATCTCGGCCGGCGCGACGAGGCGCGCCGTGAGCTCGAAAGCGTGGTCAAGTCGGGAAAACACTTCGCCGCCATGGACGAAGCGCGCTCCCTCCTGCGCGAACTGTCGCAGCAATGAACGCAGCGCCGGCGCGGACGGGCGGCTCCGCGTCTATTGGCCGGCGAGCTTGCGCTCCCAGGCGAGCGCGGTGGCGACGATGGTTTCGAGATCGTCGTGCTGTGGTGTCCAGCCCAGAACGCTGCGGATTCGCTTGCTGTTGGCGACCAGCCGGGGCGGATCGCCGGCGCGTCTCTCGCCTTCGTTCACCGTAATCGTGGCGTCGGCGGTCGCCATCACGCAGTCGAGAACCTCGCGCACGCTATAGCCCTTGCCGTACCCGCAGTTGAGCACCACGCTTTCACCGCCCGATTCGAGATAGGAGAGCGCGTCGAGGTGAGCGCGGGCAAGATCCTCGACGTGGATGTAGTCGCGAATTCCCGTGCCGTCCGGGGTGTCGTAGTCGGTGCCGAAAATGGTCACCGAGGGACGGACGCCGACGATCGCCTCGCAGGCCACCTTGATCAGATGGGTCGCGCCCGGGAAGCTCTGCCCGATGCGGCCGCCGAAGTCCGCCCCCGCGGCGTTGAAGTAGCGCAGCGTGACATGGCGGAAGCCCGAGGAAGCGGCATGATCGCGGAGAATCCACTCGCTCATCAGCTTCGAGGCGCCGTAGGGGTTGATCGGGCTGGTTGGCGCGGTCTCGTCGGCGCCGCCGTCGGGCGGTTCGCCATAGACCGCGGCGGTGCTCGAGAAGACGAAGCGCTCGACCCCGAAGGCGGCGCAGCACCGCACGAGACGGAGCGTATTGGCGGTGTTGTTGCTGTAGTAGTCGAGCGGGTGAGCGACCGATTCCGGAACCACGATGCTGGCGGCGAAGTGAAGCACGGCGGCGAAGCGCCGCTCGTCGAAGAGTTGACGAAGGCGCTCCTCGTCGGCCAGATCACCGACCACGAGTGACGCGCCGAGCACCGCCTCGCGACGACCCGTCGAAAGATTGTCGTAGACGACGACGTCGTGGCCCGCCGCGACGAGCTGTCGCACAACGTGAGAGCCGATGTAGCCGGCGCCGCCGGTGACCAGGACTGTTTCGGGCACGTCGCCTCCGCCTAGATCTCCGGCAATTCCTTGCTCGCACCTTCGGTTTCCTCGCGGAGATCCGAGAGTGCGCGACCGAGAGATTTTGCCGAGGTCTGCCGCCCGGCATTTCCGCCGGTACGGCGTTTCTTCGGCCGGGCGATGTCCGCAGTGCCCGTGAAGGCGCGGCCGGCCTCGCTCAGTTCGCTGGCGAGCACCACGAACTTTTCGACGGTTTCGCGGCTCGCCCGGGCGGCGGCGTTCATCTCGGTGGCGGCGCCCGCGATCACCTTGCCCGCCGCCCCATCGTCATCGAGGACGGTGAGCAGCCGGTCCTGGGTGTCGACCACTTGGTTGAGAATGGGCGTCACCGACAGTGCGAGGCTTTCGACCACGGTCTGCAGGCCGCTGAAGGCGGCCGACGTCTTGGCCAGGTCCTTGCCGCTGGTCGCGAGCGCCGCGTTGGTGATCTGTTCGACCCGGTCCAGGGTCTTCTTGACCAACGCATCGAACTGCTTCGAATGCTTGTCGACGTCGCGCCCCAGATTGGACGAGAACCGCTTGAGCTGGGCGGCGAGCTGCTTGTTTTCCTTGGCATGCTGGCTGTGCTCCACCTCGATCGCGGCGCGCAGTTCCTTGGAGAAAGTCTCGGCCTGCGCCGTGATCTGCCGGTTGAGCGTGTCGGCCAACCCGGCGAATGCCTTTTCCACGTCGGT
The DNA here is from genome assembly GCA_046758065.1 of Alphaproteobacteria bacterium. GTDB lineage: Bacteria > Pseudomonadota > Alphaproteobacteria > JAAXGF01 > JAAXGF01 > JBHHZM01. The sequence continues at coordinate 63,184 of JBHHZM010000001.1, forward strand.
GGCGATCGCGCTCGACGATTTGAGCAGCTCGTTGACCTCGCCGAGCTGGTCGCCAAAGCGCGTTTCGAGTTCGCTCACGAACCGCTCCAGGGCCGCGGCGAGAAGCTGCTGCACGCGCTCGCCTTCGTCCCGGGTCGCCTGGTTGACCGCCTCGGTCAGCAAGGTCATGGGCCGGGCGAGCGCCGCCCGGATCGATGCGCTCAGCGCCTCGGAGGCGGCGCGGCCCTGGTTCGCAACGGCCTTGACGAGTTTCTCGTTCTCCTTGCCCAGCGCGGTCTTGAGGTCGCTTCCGAGGGTCGCGACCGCGCGTTGCAGAACGCCGGCCTCGCTCTCGATCGTCCGGGTCACGGCGTTCAGGTCCGGGGCGTTGCCGCCGAGTCGGAAGAGACCGTCGATGCGACGGCAAATCTCGCCGGTTTGCTGGTAGCGCAGCGCGACCACGGCGTGATGGACGAAGCCGATTGCTACCGCGAAGCACAGCGCGAGGAACAGCGCGATCAGGCCGCCTTGGGCGCCGACGGCGAGTGCGCCGTACGAAACCTCGCCCCATCCCGCGGTCGTGGCGTTCGTCCGCAGATGTTCGAGACCGTCGAGGAGTCCGAAGGCGAGACCGAGCACGCCGAGTCCGCACAGGATGGCCGGCAGCCGCCGGAAGAACCAGACGAAGAGCCGCGCATCGACCAGAATCTCCCGGCGGAAATAGGTCGCCGCCGGGACGACCGCGCGATAGCGGTCCGCGTCGCGGTGGCCGTCGTTCGGTGCGCTGTCTTCGGCCTGAAGCGTGATGCTGTAATTGGCGGCGAGATCGACGAGTTCATCGGCTTCTCCGAACGCGGTGAGAAAGCTGCGCCGGTCGGTGTGCTCGCCGTCGCGTTGGCGTGTCTCGAGCCGCGCCAGGCCGGAGAGGGCGTGCCGCGCCTTCATCCAGTCGCCGAGACCGATCGCCACGAAGGTGAGCACGAACACGCTGGCAGCGGCCAGCAGCAGGCCGAATACGAACGAGATATAGCCTTGTGTGCTCAGGGCTCCGGCGTCCCCGCCGTCGAGCAGCGTCGAAGTGAACCAGGCCACGACGCGCGGACCCCGGGCGTACCCCTGAACGCCGGTGAACGCCGATACGGCGAGTGCCAGAATGATCCAGAACCGCATCAGCACGTGATGTTCCTCACGATCGCCGGGAGACGCTCGCCGCCGGCGTATGACGATCGCCGGGCGTGGCGCACGGCATGACTACGGCCTGCCGTCGCCGCGGGCGTGGCCATGGCAGTCTACACCGCCATTGGGACGAAAATACCGTAAAGTTTGTATGAATCGGCAAGCCGGACGCGCCGCTGCCCGGCGCAGCGGTCATGACGCGCCGACCATCCCCCGGATCTCGCGCGCGGTGGCCGGCCGGCCGCCAAGCTCGTTGAAGAAGTAGTCGAGGTAGCGCTCGATGCGCGCCAGGAACACGGCGAGATCGTCGTCGCTGCGCACGTAAGGCGTGTTGCCGGGTTCGAGCGACGGGCTGTGGTAGGCGAGACAGAAGACCCGGTGGCCGGTGGCGAACAGGGCCTCGGTCAGCCGTCGGTGCTCGGCGTGGTCGATGCCTTCGGGGGTGAGCTTGCTCCATTCGAGCAGCGCCAGTCGAGCAAAGACGCCGGGGAGCCGCAGGCGCGCGCCGGGCGCCCCGGTCAAGGCGGGATAGAGCGCAGGCCCGGCGCGCGACAGGCAGCCGAAGAACCCGGCGCTGAGCGGAATTTCGAGCAGCCGACCGCCCGGGCCGAAGCGGTAAGGCTTGGCGCCGCAACGGCGGAAGTCGGGTCCGAAGTCGCGGCGCATGTCGGCCGCCGGCACCACGCTGGTGTCGATCTCGTAACCGAGCTCGGCGAGGATGTCGCCGGTCGCCGGGCCGACGCCATAGCGCCCCGCCTTGTAGGTAACCGGCCTGACGCCGAAGTTTTCCTCGATCGCCGCGGTGAGCCGGCGCAGCTTCTCGCGTTCGAGCCCGCGCGGCAGGTTGCCGGGGTAGGAGTTGTGCGCCGAGACCTCCTCGTCGAACGGCGGGTTGACCCAAGGGTGGAGGTGGGCGCCGATCTCGCACAGACCGTCCTCGCAGAATTCGCGCAAGGGCCGGTATCCCGCCTCCTGCGTCGCGATGGGGTAATCGACGACGTAGACGGGACGGACGCCGTAGCGCTCGTAGACGCGATGTGCCCGCGCCTGATGACGGGTCGCGCCGACCGCGGTATTGGCGCGCGACAGCGGCCGCGACCAGTCGAATTCCTCTTCGGTGTCGACCACCACGACGAGGCGCGGCGCCGACGACGCCGGGATGTCGACGACCGAGCGGGCATCCGGGTTGAGCATGCGGTCTCCGGCCGGGTTGCGGATGTCGGCGGGCGCGGCCGACGACGGCAGCGACGCCTTGCGCCCGGGGCATTGTAAACAATGCCGGTCGGGTATTGACACCCGCTAACCGTTGATCTCCCGCCCCGTATGCGGAACCGCCGCCGGCTCTTGAATCCCGCGTCTCGGTTCCTACATTTCCGTCGGTCGGGAGGCCGATGATGGCTCCCACCGCCGACCCGGCCGGTTGTTCGGCGGGTCTGGTCTGCAACCGATGATATCGCTTCTGAAGGAGGATATTGCGATGCGCACCTACGATCTCACCCCCCTGTTCCGTTCGACGGTCGGCTTCGACCGCTGGAACGATCTGTTCGATACGGTCTTCGGCGGCGAGGAAACCGCCGCGACCTACCCGCCCTACAACATCGAGAAGCTCGGCGAAGACAACTACCGCGTCACCCTTGCGGTCGCCGGCTTCAGCGACGACGACCTGAACATCACGGTTCAGGAGAACTTGCTGGTGGTTTCGGGCAAACGTTCCGAGACCCGCGACAAGGATGCGAAGTACCTCTATCGCGGCATCGCCAATCGCGCCTTCGAGCGCAAATTCAGCTTGGCCGACCATGTCCGCGTCAAGAGCGCCACGCTGACCAACGGCATGCTCACGATCGAACTCGTCCGCGAGCTGCCCGAGGCGATGAAGCCGCGCCAGATCGCCATCGAAACCGCGCCCGTCGCCGGAAAGAAGGTGATCGAAGGCGCCAAGGCGGCCTGACCGCCACGTGTAGCCGCCCGGCCGCCGCGCGCGGCCCGGGGGTCGAACGGGGGCCCCGCGAGAGGGACGCCCTTTCGTTCGACCGCCCGATCCGGATCGGATTAAGCCTTCGTTAACCGTGATCCTGCTATCCCGGCTATGAACCTCCGAGAGGTGTCCACCGGGATGACCGACGCATCAGTCGACGAACGCTTTGCGCGCATGTTCTACGCGCGCGTGCCGCCGGCGCTGGTCAACAGCTTCAGCGAAGAACAGATCGCGGCCATCCGCGACGCCTTCGGCGCCGAGCGGTGGGATCGCCACCCGGTCGACGTTCGCGGCACCGTGCCGCTGCCGTTCCGCCGCTGGTACTTCGTTTTCGTCGCCGGTCCCGACAAGCGCTCGAAAAAGCGCAAACGCAAACAGGCTGCCCGCGAGCGGCGCCCGGCGCGGCGCATTTTCGGTGCCGCGGTATCGACCTTTGCGCTGATCTGGCTCGTCCTGCTCGTCCTCTATCTTCTGCTTCCCGCCGAACTGATCGAAGCGCTGTAGCGCGCGCCGGCGGCTTTCTCAGAGCGCGGGTTTCGAGCCGGCCCAGGGGCGCACGCGTTCGAGCGCCGCGCCGACCCGGAGCACGCCGAGATCGTCATACCGCCGGCCGACGATCTGCAATGCCGTGGGCAGGCCGTCGCGCGAGAAGCCCGAAGGCACCGTCAGCGCCGGGCACTGGCTGACGAAGTTGAATACGCTCGTCATGTCGTAGCCGTGATAGCGGCCCTCGGCGTCCTCCTCATCGAACTGGTCGTCCGAGCCGCCGACCGGCCGGGCGGGCAGCGCCATGGTGGGGCAGAGCAGGGCGTCGAAGCGTTCGAGAATCGGGGCCAGCGCCTGCCACTGACGGGTGCGCACGAACTCTAGCCGCTTGAAATCGACCGCGTTCATGGCCAGAGCGGTGTCCATCAGCCTGACCACGCCGGGATCCATGCGGTCGCGCCAACCTTCGAGGTGCTGGCCGAAGAAGCTGGCGAGATAGACGCTCCAGTGCGCGACCCAGGCGTCGACGACCTCGCGGCTCCAGCCGAGTTCAACCTCCTCCACCCGGGCGCCGGCATCCGCAAGCGCCGCGGCGGCGGCGCGCGTATTGGCCGCGACGTCGTCGTCGAGCGCGTAGAATCCGAGGTCGAGCGAAAGGGCGAGCCTGAGGCCCGAGACATCGCCGGGCGGTGGAACGACCACGTCGAGCGGGGGGCTTAGCGTCTGGATGTCGCGTTCGTCGGGACCCTGGGTCACGGCGAGGAAAAGCGCGACGTCGGCGACCGTGCGCCCGAGTGGTCCGAAGTGCGACAGCGCGTCGAACTGGCTGGGCAGGATCTCGAAAGGGATGCGCCCGAAGCTCGGCTTGAGGCCGACCACGCCGCAGAGCGCCGCCGGTATGCGCACCGAGCCGCCCATGTCCGAACCCTCGGCGAGCGGGACGCAACCGGTCGCCACCGCAGCACCCGAGCCGCCCGAGGAGCCACCGGGCGAGCGCTCCGGGTTCCAGGGATTGCGGGTAACGCCCCAGAGCGGGCTTTCGGTGAACGACGAATGGGCGAACTCGGGCGTTGTTGTCTTGCCCACGACGATAGCGCCGGCGGCCTCGAGCTTTTCGACGATCACCGCGTCGCGCTCGGGCACCCAATGCTGGTAGACGCGCGAGCCCATGGTCGTGGTCTTGCCTTTGGTCGGGGTCATGTCCTTGATGGCGACGGGAACGCCGTGGAGCGATCCCAGCGGCGCGCCCGCGGCGACCGCCTGTTCGGCGGCGCGGGCCTTGGCCAGGGCCTCGTCGGGGTAGGTGAAGCAGAAACAGTTGAGCTTCGGATTGACCTCGTCGATGCGGGCGAGACTGTTCTCGATCACCGCGACGGGCGAAAGGGCGCCTTCGGCGATGCGTCGCGCGAGTTCCGTGGCCGGGGTATAGGCGAGCGCGAGGTCGGTCATGAACCCGAGGTTACGCCGTTGCCGGCAACCGTTCCAGCGCTACGGCGCCGTGCCGCCGCGACGCGCCTGCATCGTAGGGCGGCCCATGGCGCCGCGGCCGCCGGTTGTGATATGAGGCGAGACGGTTGGACGGTCGGAGGACGGGAGGGATGGTCAAGGGGGCGGCAAGCGAGCGACCGTTCGACGCGGATGCGACGGCATTGACCGCCGGTCAGCGCCGGCGCAGCCTCGCCGTGGCCATGGCGAGCGCCGCCGCCGCCGGCCTCACCATCGGCCTCACCGTGCCGCTCCTGGCGCTGATTCTCGAGCACGACGGCGTCGATACCACGCTCATCGGTCTCAACAGTGCCATGGCGGCGCTCGCCATCGTCGTCTCGGCGCCTTTCACGCCGCGACTGGTCCGGCGCTTCGGCACCCTGCCCTCGATGTATCTCGGTATCGCACTCGCGGTCGTCGCCATTCTGTTGCTCGCCGTCTTTCGCGAGCTTTCCGCCTGGTTCGTGCTGCGCTTCGTCGTCGGGCTCGGCATGGCGGTCCACTGGGTGGTCGGCGAAGCCTGGATCAACGCGGTCGCTGGCAACGAGAACCGCGGCCGGGTGATCGGGCTCTACGCCACCGTTCTTTCCGCCGGCTTCGCGACCGGCCCGCTGGTGGTCGCCGTGGTCGGCATCGAAGGCGTCACGCCGTTCCTCGCGAGCGCGGGACTTCTCGCACTGGGCGCGCTGCCACTGCTCTTCGCCCGCGGCGTCGCGCCGCCGATGGCGGTCCGGACGACGACCACCCTGGCGCAGTTCTTCCGCCACGCCCCGACCACGCTGGCCGCGGCGCTGGCCGCCGGGTTTTCGGATTCGGCGCTGTTTGCTTTGCTGCCGCTCTACAGCCTGCACAGCGGATTCGATCAAGCGACGGCGGTGACGATGCTGTCGGTGTTCGTCGCCGGCAATCTGGCGCTGCAACTGCCCATCGGCTGGCTTGCCGACCGGATCGACCGCCGCCTGCTTCTCATGGTCTGCGCTGCCGTGGGTGTCGTCGGGCCGGTCCTGCTGCCGTTCGTGATCGACGTTCCACTGCTCGTCTGGCCGGTGCTGTTCATTTGGGGCGGCACCATCGAGGGCCTCTACACGGTCGGGCTCACGCTCCTCGGCGAACGCTTCGAGCTTGGCGATCTGGCCGGCGCCAACGCCGCCTTCGTCATGATCTATTCGGCTGGCGGCGTCGCGGGACCGTCGCTCGCCGGCGGCGCGATGGACGTCTGGGATCCTCACGGACTCTCGCTGGTGGTGGCGCTCGCCGGCGCCGCCTTCCTCGCGGTCGTCGTCGTTCGCCGCGCCCGGGCGAGAGAGTAACGGCTGCGCCAACGCCTTCGAGCCGGCCGCCCGGTGGCCGCGGGCCTCATTCGTTCGCGGCAATCGCGATCTGCACGTCCCTCTGGCGCATCCTTTCCCGACGGGCGAGAAGAACACCGGCAAGTACAACGCCGATGCTGACCAGCAGGACGATGATCGTCGCCAGGGCGTTGATCTCGGGGCTGAGACCGAGCCGCACCTTGGAAAACACCACCATGGGCAGGGTGCTCGATCCGGGTCCGGAGACGAAACTCGCGATCACGAGATCGTCGAGCGACATGGTGAACGACAACAGCCAGCCCGACGCCAGCGCCGGGGCAATGATCGGCAATGTGATGACAAAAAATACTTTGCTCGGTCGGGCGCCGAGATCGAGCGCCGCTTCCTCGATCGATAGGTCGACGCTGACCAGCCGCGACTGCACGATCACTGCTACGTAAGCCATGGAAAAAGTGATGTGCGCGATGGTAATCGTGGTCACACCCCGTCCCTTGGGCCAACCGAGCAGTTGTTCGAGCGCGACGAAGAACAGCAGCAGCGACAGGCCGATGATCACGTCGGGCATGACCAGTGGTGCCGTCACCATGCCCGTCATGCCGGTGCGCCCCGGAAACCGGCCATAGCGGGACAGCGCGAACCCGGCCATGGTGCCAAGGACGACGGCGACCGAGGCGTTCATGGTCGCGATCCGCACGCTGAGCCAGGCGGCATTGAGAATCTGTTCGTTGTGCAGCAGTTCGCCATACCACTTGGTGGAAAATCCGGCCCAAACCGTGACCAGCTTCGACTTGTTGAACGAGTAGACGACCAGCGAAAGGATCGGCGCATAAAGGAACGCGAAGCCGAATGCCAAACAGGAAATCAGGAAGACCGAGCGATTGCGGCTCATTGCCCTCCCTCCAGTTCTTTCGTCTGGACGTTTTGATAAATCATCGTCGGTACGACGAGCAGCAGCAGAATGACGATCGCGACCGCCGACGCCACCGGCCAGTCCCGGTTGGCGAAGAATTCGTTCCACAGCACGCTGCCGATCATCAGGGTCTTGGGACCGCCGAGCAGCGCCGGGATCACGAACTCGCCCACCGCGGGGATGAAGACCAGCAGCGAGCCGGCGACGATCCCGGGCACCGAAAGCGGCAGGGTGATCGTCAGGAACGCCTTGAACGGCCGGCATCCGAGATCGGCCGCCGCTTCCAGCAGGGCGATGTCCATGCGTTCGAGGTTGGCGTAAAGCGGCAAGACCATGAAAGGCAGGTATGAATAAACGATACCGAGGTAGACCGCGAAGTTGGTGTGCATCATGACGATAGGCTCGTCGATGATCCCGACCGATTGCAGGAAGTTGTTGATGAGGCCGTTGTTCTGGAGGATTCCGATCCAGGCGTAGACCCGGATCAGGAACGATGTCCAGAACGGCAGACTGACCAGCATCAACAGGACGATGCGCCATGCCGGATTGGCCCGGGCCATGCCGTAAGCCATGGGATAACCGATCAGCAGGCACACCAAGGTGGAAATGAAAGCCACCTTGATCGAGTTCAGATACGCTTTCCAGTACAGATCGTCCTCGAGAAGGAACAGATAGTTGCCCAGGTTGAGCTTGATCGTGAGGTAGCTGTGTTCCGCCCACTCGAACAGCGAGGTGTACGGTGGGCGGGCGATGACCATCTCGGCAAGCGAGATCTTGACGACGATGATGAACGGCACCACGAAAAACAGCGCCAGCCAGAAATACGGCACGGCGACGACGAAGGTTCGCCCCGAAATTCCGATTCGTTCGAGAGATGCCGACAGCCGGGCGCGATACCGGGCCAGGGCGGCGATGGGGGCGCGGTCGTCGTTCACGGCGCCGGACGCCCGCCGGCGGATTCGGTCTTGCGGATCACGACGTCAGCACCACGCCGCTTGACGACAGCCAGTGGAGATAGACCTCGTCGTCCCAGGTGATCCGGTCGTCGGCCCGCCGCGTGAGATTGGGCAAGACGACGCGGACCAGTTTCCCCGTCGCCAGCCTGACGTGGAAGACCGAGAGGTTGCCCATATAGGCGATCTCGTCGACCACGCCCTTGGTCCAGTTGCTCTCGGTATCCGGTTGTTCGCGCAGGATCGCGATTTTTTCCGGCCGAACGGCGACCCACACCCGCGCGTCCGTGGCGCTTGCGATGCCGTGGTCGATGTAAAAGACGCATCCGGCCTCTTCCGAATGGATGCGGACGTAATCGGGCTCGTCCTCGACGACCTTGCCTTCGAACAGATTGACCGAGCCGATAAAATCGGCGACGAAGCGGCAATTCGGAAACTCGTAGACATCGGCCGGCTGCCCGACCTGGACGATCTGCCCCTTGTCCATGACCCCGATACGGGAGGCCAGGGTCATCGCCTCCTGCTGATCATGGGTGACCACGATGAAGGTCACCCCCAGGGTTTCCTGGATGTTGACCAGTTCGAACTGCGTCTGTTCGCGCAGTTTCTTGTCGAGCGCGGCCAGTGGCTCATCGAGCAGCAGAAGCTTGGGCTGCTTGACCAGGCTGCGGGCGAGCGCGACGCGCTGTCGTTGGCCGCCCGACAGTTGGTGGGGCTTGCGTTTGGCGAACGGACCGAGTTCGACCAGGTCGAGGATCGCCGACACCCGGTCGCGGATCTCGGCGCGGGGCACGCTTTCCTGCTTCAGGCCGAAGGCGACATTCTGCGCCACCGTCATGTGCGGGAACAGCGCGTAGGACTGAAACATCATGTTGAACGGGCGCTTGTAGGGCGGAATCTCGGAGACGTCGACGCCGTCGATCAAGATCGCGCCTTCGCTCGGACGCTCGAACCCGGCGAGCATGCGCAACAGCGTGGTCTTGCCGCAGCCGGATGCGCCCAGCAGACAGAACAGTTCCCCTTTGTAGACGTCGAGGGAAACGTTGTTGACGGCGATGAATTCGCCGAACTTCTTGGTTACGTTGACGATGCGGATCGACGGCTCGGCGTGGGGGTCGTTCCACGGCGTCGCGTCGAGGTCCGCGTGTCGGGGATTGGTCATCGGTTGAATCCGCCGCCGGCGTCCCGTCGGCATGCCCCCAACCCGGACGGTGGGGGCATGCGCTGACGGGCTCAAGGCCCGGTTGCGGTTATTGACCGCTCTTGATCTTTGTCCAGGCCCGGTTCATCAGGCGATCGAACTTGGCTGAATTCACGACGCTCGGGAACAGGTTCTTCTTCGCTTCGGCGGTTGGGTAGATGCCGGGGTCCTGTTTCACGTCGTCGTCGACATAAGGGGTCGATGCGGCGTTGGCGTTGGCGTAGAAAACGTAGTTGGAGATCGCCGCCACCGCTTCAGGTTCCATGATGTAGTTCAGGAACTTGTGGGCGTTGTCGGGGTGCTTCGCGTCGGCCGGGATCGCCAGCAGATCGAACCAGATGTTGGCGCCTTCCTTGGGGATCGTGTAGGCGATCTCGACGCCTTTTCCGGCCTCGTCGGCGCGGTCGCGGGCGATCAGCATATCGCCGCTCCACCCCATGGCGACGCAGATTTCGCCGTTGGCGAGATCGTTGATATTCTGGGACGAGTGGAAGTACTTGATATAGGGGCGCACCGCCATGATGAGCTTGACCGCGGCGTCGAGATCTTCCTTCTTTTCGCTGTTCGGGTTGCGGCCGAGGTACTGAAGCGCCGCCGGGAAGACTTCACCTGCAGCGTCCAGGAAAGTCACGCCGCAATCGGCGAACTTGGCGACCACTTCGGGCTTGAACAGCATGTCCCAGCTATCCACCGGCGCATTCGGCATCCGTTCCTCGGCCATCTTGATGTTGTAGCCGAAGCCCGTGGTCCCCCACATGTAGGGGATGGCGTGTGCGTTGTGTGGGTCATGTTTCGCGACGCGTTTCAGGATTGCCTTGTCCAGATTGCCGTAATTCGTGAGCTTGCCCTTGTCGAGTTCGCGAAAGATGCCGGCCTTTATCTGCCGTTCGAGGAAGGAACCCGACGGCACCACAACGTCGTATCCGGTGTTTCCGGCCATCAACTTGGCTTCGAGGACCTCGTTCGAGTCGAAGACGTCGTAATTGACCTTGATTCCCGTCGCCTTCTCGAAATTGGCGATGGTGTCCTCGGCGATGTAGTCGGACCAGTTGTAAATGTTCAGAACCTTCTCTTCCGCGGCGAAAGCGGACGGAGCGGCGAGCATGGTAACGGCGGCTCCGAGTACTGCGACGTGCTTGGCGAAACGCATTACAACCTCCCTGTGTCTTCGGTATTGATTCATATAACCGAACTAGAAATTCTGAGCCAGAAATCGGCGGACATTCCCAGTCTTTCCCGATAGCCTGACAAATTCACTCTTATGCCGTTGTTCTTGTCAACCCCCGCGCCCTGACCCGCACGTTTCCGTGACCGCCCGCCATATCGACAGTTACTACGCCCGCACGGCGACGGCGCACGAGATCCGCCCGGCGCTCGATGGCGTGATCGAAGCCGAAGTCTGTATCGTCGGCGGCGGGCTCGCCGGGCTGTCAGCGGCGCTTGGCCTGGCCGAGCGCGACGCGTCGGTCGTATTGGTCGAGGCGAAGCGCGTCGGCTGGGGCGCCTCGGGGCGCAACGGCGGCTTCGTTTCGGCGGGGTTTTCGCTGCCGCTCGAACGGCTGATTTCCCGTCTGGGCAGGGCGCAGGCGCAGCGGCTCTACGCGCTCAGCGCCGATGCGGTGGCGCTCATGCGCCGGCGCATCGAGCAGTACGGAATCGACTGCGATCCCATCGTCGAGGGTATCCTTGCCGCCTCGTGGTTCGACGACCGTGACGGAATGTTGCGCGAACGCGACTTCCTCGCCGAGGCAACCGGGGTTACCCACGAGTTCTGGCCGCGCGAGCGGCTGCGCGAGGCGCTGGTCAGTCCACGCTACTACGACGGCCTGCTCAATCCGGCGGGTTTCCAGTTCCACCCGCTCAACTACTGCCTCGGCATCGCCCGGGCGGCCGAAGAGAACGGCGCGCGCGTTTTCGAGTCGTCGGCCGTCATCGGCCTCGACCTCGACGGTGCGGTCAAAACCGTGCGCACCGCGACCGGCGCGGTCCGCGTCAAGGCCGTGATCATGGCCTGCGGCGGTTACATCGACGGCCTGTACCGCCCGCTGTCCTCGGCGATCGTGCCGGTCGCCACCTACGTCGTGGTCACCGAACCGTTGGGCGAGCGGCTCGAAACCGCGATCCGGACGCCTTACGCCGTCCACGACACCCGCTTCGCGCTCGATTACTACCGGCCGCTGGCCGATACGCGCATCCTCTGGGGCGGACGCATCAGCCTGCGCCGCAACCCGCCCGACCTCGCGGGATTGATGCTGCGCGACCTTCTCAAGGTCTATCCGCAGCTTCGCGGCGTCCGCGTCGAGACCGCCTGGAGCGGGCTGATGAGCTATGCCGCGCACAAGATGCCGCAGATCGGCGAGGTCCGTCCGGGCGTCTGGTACGCCATGGGCCTCGGCGGCCACGGCATGAACACGGCGACGATGGCCGGCGAGGCGTTGGCCGCGGCGATCGCCGAAGGCGACGACCGCTACCGCCTGTTCGCCCCCTTCGGGCTCACGCCCACGATGGGACCGCTCGGCGCGGCGGCGGCGCAGATCAGCTACTGGTGCTACGAAGCCCGGGATATTATCCGCGCGGCGGTTTCCCGATCATGATCGCGGCGCTCTTGGCTTGTCGCCCGCCGGAAATTTGTGGAATAGTCCCCCGGCCCGCGGCGGTTTGTCTTCGGGCGTAATGATTCATTCGGTTTGACCCGCAGGTCGCGATGACCCCGAAAGACAACGCCTCCCGCCGACCGGCGGACAACCGCTCGGGCCTGGCGTTCGCGCATTTCGTCACGCGCGTCGGCGGCAAGGGCGCACGCGCCTGGGAAGTACACGGTCGCGCCCGCGAACTGCAGGCCGAAGGACGCGACGTGATTCTGCTCAGCGTCGGCGATCCCGATTTCGACACGCCGCCCGCCATCGTCGATGCCGCGATCGGCAGTTTGCACGGTGGCCGCACCCACTATACCTCGATGGTCGGCATCCCGGAACTGCGTCAGGCCATCGCCCGCCAGCATCGTCGGCTCAGGGGCGTGACGGTCGACCCGGATACGGTGGTGGTGCTGCCGGGAGCGCAGTGCGCACTGTTTTCCTCCATGCTGTGCCTCGTCGAGGCCGGCGACGAGGTGATCGTGCCCGAGCCGATGTACGTCACCTACGAAGCGGTCATCGGCGCCACGGGCGCGCGGCTGGTGCAGGTCCCCTTGCGCGGGGAGCGCGGTTTCCACCTCGACCCGGCGGATATCGCCGCGGCCGTCACCCCGCGTACCCGGGCGGTGCTGATCAACTTCCCGCACAACCCGACCGGCGCAACGATCACCGCGGACGAGCTCGAAGGCGTCGCCGATCTGTGCCGTCGCCACGATCTCTGGCTGGTCTCGGACGAAGTCTACGCCACGCTCACCTACGGCGCGCCGCACCGTTCGCCCGCCGCGCTCTCCGGCATGGCCGAGCGTACGGTGATCGTCGATAGCCTGTCGAAATCGCACGCCATGACCGGCTGGCGCTTGGGGTGGGCGATCGTTCCGGGCGATCTCGCCCGCCATCTCTCGAACCTCGCCCAGTGCATGCTCTACGGCTGCCCGCCTTTCGTACAGGACGCCGCGGTCGTTGCGCTCGAGCGCGAATTCGCCGAGCTCGACGCCATGCGCGCCGAATTTCGCGCCCGGCGCGACCGTGTCGTCGAGCGCGTGCGCGCCATGCCGCTGGTACGCTGCGCGCCGCCGGAAGGCTCGATGTTCGCCATGATCGATGTCCGCGGCACCGGGCTCGGCAGCGAGGACTTCGCCTTCCGGCTGGTCGATGCGGAGGGTGTCTCCCTGCTGCCCTGCGACGGCTTCGGACCGAGCGCGGCGGGCTACCTGCGCATGTCGCTCTCGGCGCCGGTCGAAGCGCTCGACGAGGCGTGTAACCGCCTGGAGCGCTTCGTCCGCGGCCTGAACCGCTGACGCGTCGGGAATACCACGCCCCGGCGCGCGCCGTTTCGCGACCTGGCCAGTAATCGTTTGCGATGGCGGGAGAATACGAAACCTATTACGCGATCGTCCGCGGCATCCCATCGGGGCGGGTGATGACCTACGGCGACGTCGCGCATTACGCCGGTCGGCGACGCCACGCCCGCCGCGTCGGCTATGCGCTCGCCGCGCTCAGGGACGAAAGCGTGCCGTGGTGGCGGGTGGTCAACGCAGAGGGCGGGGTGAGCGCGCGCGCGCGCGACGGTCGTCCCGACCCCGTCCAGCGCGCCCGCCTCGAGGCCGAGGGCATCGAATTCGACCTCGCCGGCCGCCTCGACCTCGACCGCTATCGTTTGCGTCCCGGCGACGACGACGCGTTCGTCGATATCGACGCGATCCCATCCAAATCTCGGCCGGTCTGAAATCCGACAGGGGCGCAACGAAAAGGGGCCGCCCGAAGGCGGCCCCGGCAGGTTGCGAACGAACCCGTATTCAGGTCCCGAGCGCCAGCTCGTTGATGAAGATGTACGAGGTCGGGTGCATCTTGAAGCCCTGCACCCGTTTGTCGTAGGCGGTGAACACGGCGCGCCACAGCGGCTGCGTGATCGGGCCGTCTTCCTGCATGATGGTTTCGAGCTGGGCCATCACCTCGCGCCGCTTGTCGACGTCGAGGATGCCCTCGGCCTTGGCCAGGAGTCGGTCGAACTCGGGGTTGGCGTATCCCGACTCGTTCCACGGCACGCCCGAGCGATACGCGAGCCCGAGCACCATGATGCCGAGCGGGCGGTGGGTCCACGAGGTCATGCCGAACGGCGTCTTGTCCCAGATTTCCCAGAACTGAGCGCCCGGCAGCACGTTGATCTTGATGTCGAAGCCGGCGCCCTTCCATTGCTCGACCATGCCCTGGATGGCGTTGACCTCCCACGGAGAGTTGGCGTTGATGTCGATCTTGCCCTCGATGCCGTTCGGGTAGCCGGCTTCGGCAAGCAGCTTCTTGGCCGCTTCCGGATCGCGCGACATGAACGGCAGTTTCGCGTATTCGGGGTGGATCGGGCAGACGTGGTGATGTTCGCCGGGCGAGCCCAGACCGCGGTATGCGAGTTCGAGGATCTTCGGCGTATCGGTGGCGAGGCGCAGGGCCTTGCGCACGCGGGGATCGTCCCAGGGTTTGACGTTGACCTTACCGCGCACCACGGCGGTCTGTGCGGTCGAAACGTCGTAGAGTTTGACGTGGGGGATCTGCTTGACCGCGTCGAGCTGCACGATGTCGACGCCGTAAAGGCCGTGCACCTGCTTCGACGCCAACGCGCCGATCGCCGCCGACGGGTCGTCGCCGAGGTCGATGAATTCCACTTGGTCGAGATAGGGTCCGACGCCCCAATAGTCGTTGCGCGCCCGGAGCACCGACTTTTTCCCGACCTCGTGCGAAACCAGATCGAAGGCGCCCGTGCCGTTCGAGCCGGGACCGAAGATGCCGTTTTCGGCGGGATCGAGAATATGGAGCGGGTAGTGGAAAAGGTGTTCCGGAACCGCGAGCTGGGCTTCCTTGCAGTTGAGCCGAACCGTGTGATCGTCGACTTTCTCGATCGCGTTGGCGTCCCACAGTTCGGTCGTCTTCTCGCCGTTCTTCTCGACCTCATTGAGCATGTAGCCCTTCATCAGGCCGAGCACCGAGGAACCGGTCTCCGCGTTCAGCACATGTTGCAGGTTCCAGACCACGTCGTCGGCGACGAAGGGACGGCCGCTGTGCCATTTGATGTCCTTGCGCAGGCGCAGGGTCCAGGTCTTGAGGTCGTCGCTGGCTTCCCACCGTTCCAGCAAGTGCGGCCGCGTGACGTTGTCGGCGCCGGTCTTGGTGAGATGTTCGACGACGGTGCGGATGTTGTCGCTGTCGAACGCCCAGTCGAAGGTATGCGGATTCTTGATCGGCTTGACCCGCAGGGCGATGCGCAGTTTACCGCCTTTGGGCATGGCCGCCCGCGCCGAATGGACGAAGCTTTCGCCCGTGACCTTGCCGACGAAGGCGTACGCGGCGCCGGCCGACATGCCGAGCAGCGTGGCGGTGCGCAGGAATTCGCGGCGGTCGACCTTTCCCTCGGCGAAATTCTGTTTCAACGTCGGGATATAGGAATGCTCTTTGGTGTCGCTCATGAATTGAACCTCCCTGATATTGCGCCGCGAGCCACAGTTTCGCGGCCACAGGACGCAGCGGATTCTCCTTGTTCGTTTCCTTAAGCCATGATTTTTGCATCCGGCAGGTTTGTCAACCGCTTAACCGCCGAATTTCGCGCCCGGCGCGACCGTGTCGTCGAGCGCGTGCGCGCCATGCCGCTGGTACGCTGCGCGCCGCCGGAAGGCTCGATGTTCGCCATGATCGATGTCCGCGGCACCGGGCTCGGCAGCGAGGACTTCGCCTTCCGGCTGGTCGATGCGGAGGGTGTCTCCCTGCTGCCCTGCGACGGCTTCGGACCGAGCGCGGCGGGCTACCTGCGCATGTCGCTCTCGGCGCCGGTCGAAGCGCTCGACGAGGCGTGTAACCGCCTGGAGCGCTTCGTCCGCGGCCTGAACCGCTGACGCGTCGGGAATACCACGCCCCGGCGCGCGCCGTTTCGCGACCTGGCCAGTAATCGTTTGCGATGGCGGGAGAATACGAAACCTATTACGCGATCGTCCGCGGCATCCCATCGGGGCGGGTGATGACCTACGGCGACGTCGCGCATTACGCCGGTCGGCGACGCCACGCCCGCCGCGTCGGCTATGCGCTCGCCGCGCTCAGGGACGAAAGCGTGCCGTGGTGGCGGGTGGTCAACGCAGAGGGCGGGGTGAGCGCGCGCGCGCGCGACGGTCGTCCCGACCCCGTCCAGCGCGCCCGCCTCGAGGCCGAGGGCATCGAATTCGACCTCGCCGGCCGCCTCGACCTCGACCGCTATCGTTTGCGTCCCGGCGACGACGACGCGTTCGTCGATATCGACGCGATCCCGCCCAAGTCTCCGTTGGTCTGAAATCCGCTACGGGACGCAACCAAACGGGGCCGCCCGAAGGCGGCCCCGGCCGGCTGTGATCGAGCCCGTAATCAGGTCCCGAGCGCCAGCTCATCAGCGAAGATGTACGAGGTCGGGTGCATCCTGAAGCCCTTGACTCGCTTGTCCATCGCCGTGAACACCGAGCGCCACAGCGGCTGCACGATGGGCCCGTCCTCTTGCATGATGGTTTCGAGCTCGGCCATCACCTCGCGTCGCTTGTCGACGTCGAGGATGCCCTCGGCCTTGGTCAGCAGCCGGTCGAACTCGGGGTTCGAATAGCTCGACTCGTTCCAGGGCACGCCTGAACGGTAGGCGAGACCGAGGACCATGACGCCGAGCGGCCGGTGCGTCCAACCAGTGAACCCGAACGGCACCTTGTCCCAGGTCTCCCAGTACTGGGCGCCGGGCTTGATGTTGATGTTGATCTTGACGCCGATGTCCTTCCACTGCTCGACCATCGACTGAACCGCCGCCGATTCCCACGGCACGTTCTGGATAACGATCTCGTCCTCGAACCCGTTGGGATAGCCGGCATCGGCCAGCAGCTTCTTGGCCGCCGCGACATCGCGCGACATGAACGGCAGTTTCGCATACTCGGGGTGGATCGGACAGACGTGGTGGTGTTCGCCCGGTGCGCCGAGATTGCGGTGGGCGGACAGCAAAACGTTGGGCGTATCGACGGCGAGCCGCATTGCCTTGCGCACCCGCGGGTCCTTGAACGGCCCGTTCGGTTTCATCCGCGCCACCCCGGTCTGTGCTGTGGGTACGTCGTAGACGGTGACGTGCGGCAGATTCTTGAGGGTATCGAGCGCCAGGATCGCCGCCGACTCGAGACCGTGGACCTGCTTCGACGCGAGCGCTGCGATCGATGCCGAAGGATCGTCGCCGAGATCGATGTACTCGAGCGCGTCGATATATGCCCGACGCCCACCCCAGTACGAATCTCGCGCCTTCATTACCGCCTTCTTGCCGACGTCGAGCTGGACCAGATCGAACGGTCCGGTGCCGTTCGAACCGGGTTCGAAGATACCGTTCTCCTCGGGATCGAGCATCGGGAAGGGGTAATGGAAGAAGTGCTCGGGCACGGCGAGTTGGGGTTGCTTGGCGTTGAGCCGCACGGTGTGCGAATCGACGCGCTCGATCGCATTGGCGTCCCACAGTTCCGTGGTCTTCTTGCCGTCCTTCTCGACCTCGTTGAGCATGTAGGCCTTCATCAGTCCGAGCACTGACGAACCGGTCTCGGCGTCGAGCACGTGGTTGAGATTCCAGATCACGTCGTCGGCGTCGAACTCGCGGCCGTTGTGCCACTTGATGCCCTTGCGGATGTTCAACGTCCACGTCTTGAGGTCGTCACTGGCTTCCCAGCTTTCCAGCAGGTAGGGGCGCGTGATGTTATCCTGCCCGGTCTTGGTCAGGTACTCGACGACCTGGCGACCAACGTTGCTCTTGGGCACCCAGTCCCAAGTGTGCGGATTCTTGAGCTCCTGAACTCGGACCGCCAGACGGAGCGTGCCGCCTTCGGGCAGGGCCGCCCGCGCCGGATGGACGAAGCTTTCGCCCGTGACCTTGCCGACGAAGGCGTAGGCGGCGCCGGCCGACATGCCGAGAAGCGTGGCGGTGCGCAGGAATTCGCGGCGGTCGACCTTTCCCTCGGCGAAATTTCGTTTCAGCGTCGGGATATAGGAGTGCTCTTTCAAATCGGTCATGCTTGTACCTCCCTTGTATGATGCCGCGAGAAAGGGCTTTTCTCTTCTCAAGCGCGGCCAGCGTTCTCTTCGATTATTTGAGAATTCATCATTTTTGCGCCCGGCGGGTTTGTCAACCGTATTACCGCCGCCTGCCGTCAAAAGCTGTCGTTTTCAGGCAATTTTCGGGAAAAGTCGTTAGCGCGGCGGCGCCCGTCCCGGATGCGGCGCACCGAAGGGGGCGCCCGGTTTCGGGGCCGGGATTGGATCGCAACGCAGGAAACGTCCGCGTCCGGGCGCGCCGAGGACCTCGCCGTCGCGCCACACCACCTCGCCGCGCGCGATCGTGATTGTCGGCCAGCCGGTGACCGTCCGGCCCTCATAAGGGGTGTAGTCGAGGTTATCGTGGAGCATCTCGTGGCCGATGGTGACTCGACGCGCCGGGTCCCATATGGCGATGTCGGCGTCCGAGCCGACGGCGATCGTGCCTTTGCGCGGATAAAGCCCGTAGATTTTCGCGGCGTTGGTGGCGCTCAGCGCGACGAAGGCGTTGAGGTCGATGCGCCCCTTGCCCACGCCTTCGGAGAACAGCAGCGGCAAACGCGCCTCGATTCCCGGTACCCCCTGGGGGATCTTCGGAAACGGCGCATCCTCGCCGTGGCACATCTTGCCCCTGGGGTCGGCGTAGCGGTAGGGCGCATGGTCCGACGAATAGACCTGGAAGACGCCGCCGGCGAGCGCCCGCCAGACGATCTCCTGATTGGCGGCATCGCGGGGCGGCGGCGTGCACATGTACTTGGCGCCCTCGAAACCGGCGCGATCCATGTCGTCGGCGGTGAGGAACAGATACTGCGGGCAGGTCTCGCCGTAGACGCAAATCCCCCGGTTCCGGGCGCGGCGGATCTCGGCGATCGCCTCGGCCGACGAAACATGCACGATGAGCACCGGCGCGCCGATCACCTCGGCGAGCGTGATCGCGCGCTGCGTCGCTTCGCGCTCGACCGGCGCGGGATGGGCGTCGGCGTGATGTTTCGGCGCCGTTCGTCCGGCGGCGAGGAGTTGCTCGGTGAGCCAGCGAATGCAGTCGTCGTTCTCGGCGTGCACCATGGTCATGGCGCCCTCGCGCCGCGCCACATCGAGCACCTGCAACGTCTCGGCGTCGTCGAGCTTGAGATCGTCGTAGGTGAGGTAGATCTTGAACGAGGTATAGCCATCCTTGATCAGCGCGGGCAATTCCTGACCGATGATCTGGTCGCCCGCTTCGGCGACGATCAGGTGGAAGGCGTAGTCGATGATCGCCTTGGTTTCGGCGCGCCGGTGATAGTCCTCGACCACCGCGCGCAGCGACTGACCGCGCAGCGGCATGGCGAAGGGGATGATCGTGGTATTGCCGCCGCAGGCGGCCGAAATGCTGCCCGAGCGGAAATCGTCCGCCGGCTCGACGCCCCAGTAGGCCTGCTGATCGAGATGGCAATGGCTGTCGATGCCGCCGGGCAGCACGAGCAGACCCGCGGCGTCGATCTCCTCGGCGCCCGGCGCGAGGCCGTCGGCCAGCGCCACGATGCGGCCGTCGCGGATGCCGATGTCGCAAGACACGGTATCGGCGGCGGTCGCCACCGTGCCGTTGCGGACAACGAGGTCGAACGCCGCCACCTCTCCCTCCCGACCGGGCGCCGCCTTCATCGAGACGCTCGACGTATGACGGCCGGGCGTTTTCGGCCCGGCCGCATCGGCGCCCGCGGGGGCGACGTCGCGTTTGACATCGCCCCCGCGGGATCTTGCCCGTTCAGCTCTGGTCGATGTCGACGGCGACGAAGCGCTGGTCGCCGGCGCGTTCGAGCAGCAGGAGCACCGACTTGCGGCTTGAATTGCTCGCTTCCTTCACTTTGGAGACGACCTCCCCGGGCGTCGAAACGCCTTCGAGCCCGACTTCGAGGATGACGTCGCCCGGGTGGATTCCGCGCTTGGCGGCGCTGCCCTCGGGATCGACCTCGGTGACCACCACGCCCTGCGCGCTCTCATCGAGGTTGAAGCGTTCGCGCAGGTCGTACGTCAGGCCGGAAAGGGTCATGCCGAGCGCTTCGACCGTGGGGGTCGGCTCTTGCTCGGGCGTGACTGCGGCCACCTCGGTCTCCCCTTCCTGGAGTTCGCCGATTTCAACCTCGAGTGTATGTTCGGTGCCCTTGCGCATCACGATGACCTTGGCCGTCTTGCCGATCTCGGCATTGGCGACGACGCGCGGCAGTTCGCGCATCTCCGGAATGTCGACGCCGTTGAAGGAAAGGATGACGTCGCCGGTCTCGATACCGGCCTTCGCCGCCGGGCTGTCGGGCGTGACGTCGGCTACCAGGGCGCCGCGCGCCTTGTCGAGCCCGAAAGCCTCGACCATATCGTCCTTGACCGTCTGGATGCGAACGCCGAGCCAGCCACGGCGGGTGCGGCCATAGTCGTGCAACTGCTGAATCACCGGACTGGCAATCTTGGAAGGAACCGAGAAGCCGATGCCCACGCTGCCGCCCGATGGTGAGAAAATCGCGGTGTTTACGCCGATCACCTCGCCGTCCATGTTGAACAGCGGACCGCCCGAATTGCCCTTGTTGATCGGTGCGTCGGTCTGCAGGAAATCGTCGTAGGGCCCGGCGTTGATGTTGCGGCCGCGCGCCGACAGGATGCCTGCGGTCACGGTGTTCCCCAGCCCGAAGGGGTTGCCGATCGCCACCACCCAGTCGCCGACGCGCACCGCATCCGAGTCTCCGAACGACACCGCGGGCAACGGCTCGCCGGCATCGATCTTGAGAAGCGCGAGATCGGTCTTGGGGTCGTGGCCAATGAGCTTGGCCGGGAACTGGCGGTCATCGTTCAGCACGACGGTGATCTTGTCGGCTTCCGAGATGACGTGATTGTTGGTAACGACATAGCCCTCGGGGTCGATGATGAAACCGGATCCGAGCGAGGTTACGCTCCGCTTCGATTCAGGCTTGCCGCGCTGCTGGCGATCGAAAAAGTCGCGGAAGAGATCTTCGAAAGGCGAGCCCGGCGGCACCTGTGGCATGACGTTGGGAGCCTGGGCTGCCGTCACGGTTTGAGCGCTCGATATGTTGACCACCGCCGGCGTCAATTTTTCGGCTAGGTCCGCAAAGCTTTCGGGCGCGCCGCGCGCCTGCGCGGCGGAGGCGAAGATAACGGCCGCGAGTGCGACGCAGAGCCCGATCAGGCGGGCAAATCCGATGGCGCCGCGCGGAGCGGCGACAGCGTCCGGCGCCGCGCGGCAAGGGAAGGAATTCGTCACGGGTCGTTCTCCTCTAGGATCAAGGCGTACACGCTGACTGAGCATGATACAACCTGGTTAACATCTTGACGATCGACCGACCGCCGGCGACGAGGCGCCTGCCGGTCCGCGCTGCGGTCGCGATCCGCCGTCAACCATACGACCGGCGGCCTGAACCGACGCTGATCGGGATGTTCATCCGGCGTTCACCTCGGGCCTGATACGGTTGCGACCATGCGGAAACTGGTGATCGTCCTCGCGTTTGCGGCCCAGATCGCGGTGGCTCCCCTGGTTTGGGCGGGGAACGACCACGATCGCGCGCGCCGCGCCTATCAGGCCGGCCAGATCGTCGGACTCAACCAGATTCTCCGCCGTGTCCAGTCGGCTTATCATGGCAAAGTGCTCGAGATCGAACTCCACGAGCGCCGTGGTTCAAACCGTGGCTCACCTTGGGTATATACGGTCAGGGTGCTGACGCCTCAAGGGCATGTGGTGAATTTGCGGATCGACGCCAAAACGACCCGGATCCTCGACGTCCGGGGAAACGGCCCCGAAGCCGCGAAGAAACACAAGGGCAAGACAAAGAAGAGGGACTGATGCGGATACTGGTGGTCGAGGACGAACGCGAGCTCGCGCGCCAGATCTCCGACACCTTGCGCGGCAACGGCTATGCGGTCGACGTCGCGCACGACGGCGAGGAAGCGCACTATCTCGGCGAGGTCGAGCCCTACGACGCGGTCATCCTCGATCTCGGCCTGCCGGTGATCGACGGTCTTACGGTGCTCCGGCGCTGGCGGGAGGCCGGGCGGAACATGCCGGTACTCATCCTTACCGCGCGCGACCGCTGGAGCGAGAAGGTCGAAGGCTTCGACAGCGGCGCTGACGACTACGTCGCCAAGCCCTTCAACATGGAGGAAATCCTGGCGCGCATTCGCGCACTCATCCGCCGTGCGGCCGGCCACGCGAAGCCGGAGCTGACCTGCGGGCCGGTTCGGGTCGATACGCGCAGCAACCGGGTGAGCGTCCACGGCGCGCCGGTCACGCTGACCGCACACGAGCTCAAGCTGCTCTTCTATCTGATGCATCACCAGAGCAAGGTCGTTTCGCGCACCGAACTCGTCGAGCACATCTATGGTCAGGAATTCGACCGCGACTCGAACACCATCGAGGTCTTCGTCGGCCGGCTGCGCAGGAAACTCGGTGTCGACGTGATCAAGACCCTGCGCGGTCAGGGCTACATGCTCGAGGCGACCGGCGACGCAGCCCGGGAATGACGGTCAACTCACTGAGTTTCCGTCTCGCCGCCGGCGCCGCGCTGTGGATCACGGTCGCCCTCGTCGTCGCCGGCTTCGGTCTTTCGGGGCTCTTCCGCGACCACGTCGAACGCGGGTTCGACCGCCAGATCCTGCTGCAACTCGACCGGCTCGCCGCGGTCAGCGAAGTGGCTCCCGGCGACGCGGTGAAACTCAAGCGCCTGCTTGCCGATCCCCGGTTCGAGCAGCCGTATTCGGGCTGGTACTGGCAGGTCGCCGGGTCGTCCGGCCCGCTCAGGCGCTCGCGCTCGCTCTGGGACCAGGTGCTCGAGATCAAGACCGACGCGATCGCCAGCGACAAGCCGCAGCGCTTCACGGCGCGGGGGCCGGGAGGACAGCTTCTCTGGGGCCTTAGGCGCAACCTCGTTCTGCCCGGTTCGGGTGATGTCTTCCAAATCTCGGTCGCCGCCGATGTCTCCGAACTGCATGAGGCGATCGAGGACTTCAACGAAACGCTGGCGCTGTCGCTCGCCGTGCTCGGCATTGGCCTGCTCGCCGCCGTGATCGTCCAGGTGCGTTACGGGCTTTCGCCCCTGAGACGGCTGCGCGACGCGCTCGCGGCGGTGCGTTCGGGGCGCGCGACCCAACTCGTCGGGCGTTTCCCGGACGAAGTAACGCCGCTCGCCCGGGAGCTCAACGCCCTGCTCGACCACAACGCGCGCGTGATCGAGCGCGCCCGTACCCACGTGGGCAACCTCGCGCATGCGCTCAAGACGCCGCTTACGGTAATTGGCAACGCCGCCGCCGGCGAACAAGGCGGGTTTGCCGAGACCGCGCGCCAACAGGTTGCCACCATGAGCGACCTGGTGAACCATCATCTGACACGCGCCCGCACCGTGGCCGCGGCCGGTGTGCTCGGTGCCCGGACCGACGTCTCGGTGGTAACCGAGGAACTGCGGAGAACGCTCGCCCGCATCTACGCCGAACGCGGCGTCACGGTGACCGTCGAGGGCGGGGCGGGGCTGGTTTTCCTCGGCGAGTCGCAGGATCTTCAGGAGATGCTCGGGAATCTCATGGACAATGCGTGCAAATGGGCGCGCGACGAGGTGCGGGTGACGCTCGAGGGCGCGGGCGACCGCCTCCATCTGTGTATCGAAGACGACGGACCGGGACTCGCGCCGGAGGCGCGCGCGCGCGTCTTCGATCGCGGTCGACGCCTCGACGAGGCGGTTCCCGGCAACGGTCTCGGCCTCGCGATCGTGCGCGACGTCGCGGAGCTCTACGGGGGCTCTATCGACCTCTCCGCATCGCCGCTCGGCGGTCTCCGCGCGACGCTCGATCTGCCCGCTGCCGCCGCGCGGGGCTGAACGGCGTCACACGTCGGGGGCGGCGCTGGCGTTCGCCATCCGCCCGATGTAAGAGTGCCCGATGCCTGCTCGAACACCCGCCACAATTCCCGGAAACATCACGGTAATCGGCGCCGGGATCGTCGGCATGAGCTGCGCCCGCTGGCTTCAGCGCGACGGCCGCGCGGTCACCGTGATCGATCCGTCGCCGCCGGGTGAATCGTGTTCGTTCGGCAACGCCGGCATCATCAGCATGGGCTCCGTCGTCCCGCTGGCGACGCCCGGCATGTTGCGCAGGCTGCCCGGCTACCTGCTCGATCCGCTCGGACCGCTCACCGTCCGCTGGCGCTATCTGCCGCAGCTTGCCCCCTGGCTGATCCGTCTGCTCGCCGCCGGCCGGCCGCGGCGTTTCGGGCCGATCGCCGATGCGCTCCGCGCGCTCAACGCCCCCGCTCTCGACGCCTATCGCACGCTTCTGGCGCCCGAGGACTTCGCCGATCTCATTCGTCACGAGGGCGTGCTCTACGTCTACGAAAGCGAAACGGCGCTCGACGCCGACGCCGAGGGCTGGAAAATGCGGCGCGCGCGCGGCGTGCGCTTCACCCGTCTGGGATGCGACGAGCTGCGTCAGGTCGAACCGGCGCTCGGTCCCGGTTTCGCCTGCGCCGTGTTGGTCGAGGACGCGGCACATGTCGTGAATTCGCACCGCCTCGTCACGTCGCTTGCCGAGCGCTTTCTCTCGGATGGCGGGCGGATTCTCGCCGAGCGCGTCGGCGACGTCGAAATCGGCGACGCCGGGCCGCGCGCCGTGCTGACAGACCGCGGACGCCGCGCGTGCGATGCGTTGGTGGTCGCCGCCGGTGCCTGGTCGCGCGGACTCGCGGCGCGCCTGGGGAATCGCGTACCGCTTGAGACCGAACGCGGCTATCACGTGACCCTGCCGTCGCCCGGAGTCACGCCGCGCCGGCCGGTCGCCTTTCCGGCCGGGGGGTTTATCGCCACGCCCATGGAGATGGGACTGCGCATCGCCGGGACGGTCGAGCTCGGCGGCCTCGAGGCCCCGCCCGACTACCGGCGCACCAAGGCGCTGCTCGAGCACGGCCGGCGCCTGTTTCCCGGCCTCGACGGCGAGGACGTCAGCGAGTGGATGGGCTTTCGCCCATCGCTGCCCGATTCGCTGCCGGTCATCGGCCGTTCGTCCCGCGTTGGGGGCGTCTATTACGCCTTCGGGCACGGCCACCTCGGCCTCACCGAGGGAGCGATCACCGGCAAGCTCGTCGCTGAGCTCGTCGCCGGCCGACCGACGAGCATCGACGTCCGCCCCTACCGTCCCGACCGATTCTAGCCCGCCAACCGGCAAGGCACTCCGGCGGTCGCAGGCGCGTCTCCGGCCTACGAGTTGAAGAAGGCCTTGGTGCCGTGGGCCTCGATCGCCTTGGCGATGCGGTCGAGGGCGTGGACGTAGGCCGCGATGCGCATGTTGATGCCTTTCTCCCGCATCACCGTCCATACGCGCCGCGCCTCGGGTTCCATGATCTCCTTGAGCCGCGACTGCACCTCGGCAAGCGGCCAGTAATACCCGGCCTTGTTCTGCACCCACTCGAAGTACGATACGGTGACCCCGCCGGCGTTGGCCAGAATGTCGGGAATGACGAGGACGCCCTTCTCGTTGAGGATCCTGTCGGCCGCCGGCGACACCGGACCGTTGGCGAGCTCGAGGATGATCGGTGCCTTGATGTCGGGCGCGTTCTCTTCGATGATCTGATTCTCCATCGCCGCCGGCACCAGGAGGTCGCATTCGGTCTCGAGCAGTTCGGCATTGGTCATCTCACGCGGCGTCGAGTGCGACGGCGCGCCCGCAAGACCGCGCGTCTTGCGCTTGTGCTCGAGCACCGCGGCGGGATCGAGACCGTCGGGATCGTAGATCGCCGACCGTGAGTCCGAGACGCCGCAGATCCTGTAGCCGTCGGCATGCATCAGTTGGGCGAAATGGTAGGCGACGTTGCCGAAACCCTGGACGATCACCCGCGTTTTCTCGGGGCTCAGCCCGAGCTCCTTCTCGAGGTGACGCGTCACGTAATAACCGCCGCGTCCCGTCGCGTCCTCGCGCCCGAGGCTGCCACCGAGCGGGATCGGCTTTCCGGTCAGCACGGCCGGCGTCGGCTCGTTGACGATCGACGAGTACTCGTCGGCCATCCAGCCCATGACCATGCCGTTGGTGTACATGTCGGGCGCCGGGATGTCGCGATCGGGTCCGATGAAAGTCGAGAAGGCCTGAACGTAGGCGCGGCTCAGGCGCTCGAGCTCGGCATGGGACAGCTTGCGCGAATCGACGCAAACCCCGCCCTTGGCACCGCCGTAGGGCAGGTTCGCCACGGCGCATTTGAAGGTCATCCAGAAGGCGAGCGTCATCACCTCGTCGAGATTGACCGCCGGGTGATAACGGATTCCCCCCTTGGTCGGTCCGCGGGTGTCGTCGTAGCGGCAGCGCCACGCCTTGAACACCCGCCGCGAGCCGTCGTCCATGCGCACCGGCAGCGAGGCGGCCAGCGTCTCCTTGGGATATTTCAGTTTCTCGAGAACCTCGCGGGAAACGTCGAGGTGCTTCGCCGCTTCCTTGAGGCGCTTGCGCGCTTTGGTGAACAGTGCCGCCATCGTGTCCCTCTTGGTCGCTGCCGGTGATCGTGAAAGTTAACGATATATCAAATCGTTACCACGGGGTTCAAAAACGGTAGCCATAGACGGCGCCGACGGTGTCGAGCCCTTCGTTCTGGTCGGCGAGGCCGGCGTTCGAGATGTGATCGACGCGCAGCGCGACGGCGTGCCGTCCGGCGAAGACGTAGCCCAGCTCGATAGCCTCGCGGAACAGCGCGCGCGAACCCAGCTCCTTTCTGTCGAGCTTTCTGGTCTCGAGCTTGCCGTCGTGCAGCGCGCCGCCGAGGTCGAGCGAGAAGAACATCGCGCGCCAGAATGTCCAGCCCCAGGTAAGGCCGGCGTAAAACGAGCTGGTGTCGCCTACGGTGTTGACGTTGGCGCCGACATGCGGCCGGGGGCGACCGATCCTGTCGAAGAAACTCCAGGTGAAGGGAGAAAAACGGGCTTCAAGAATAACGTCGGCGCCGTCCTCCTCGTGGGCTCCGAAGACCCCGGTGTCGTGATGAGCGACCCCGATGCGCAACTCGGAGAGGCCGAAGGGCGCGGTGCGCGTCGCACGATTCGCACCGACCGGGTTGCGCGATTGGGCCGGTTCCGGGGCGGCGGCCTGGGCGACCTTGAAAGCCGCCGGCCGCACCGCAGGCAGGGCGGGCGTCTTGGCTGCGGCGAACCCGGCCCGGTCCGGCGGGTGGATGACCGGACTCTTCGCCGCCGGCGCCCGCGGCGGCCCCGTGGCGACCGGCGTGATCGTGTCTCCGGGCGGCGGCGCCAGCGCGCCGCTCGGTGCGAACCCGGCGGCGGCGCGAATCACCCGCGCGAAGCCCGGAAAGGCGAAGCTCGCCCGGTAGACGATTGCGACGCGATGCGCGGGCGCGCGCTCGATCGCCGCGCGGACGATGGTCGCGACCGCCTCGGGATGTTGACGGATGCCGCCGACCACCGCGCTGGCGAGCGATGCTTCCTGAACCCGCATCAGCGTGCGTCTGGCGATCTCGTCGCGCGCCGGGTTGTTTACGATCCCGGTGCTGAGCGCGGCGTTGCGCCCGGCGATCTCGCCGGCCCTGATCGCCTCGTCGATGGCGGCGCCAACCTCCGGAGGAAGCGGCGCGTTCTGGGCCGTCGCCCGGACGCCGGGGGCGAGCAGCAGCGCGAGCGTCAAGCTCAGGAGCGCGAAGCGCGCCCGGCGCGAATCGACGACTGTATTCATGACTCCCCCATGCCCGCGTTCCTGTTGTGCGCGGCAGGCGCTTTGTCCTAGCGTATCGTGCGGGAGCGCGTCCCTCAAGGCGCGGTATGCTCCCGCCACGGTTTGTAACCGATTGCGCCGCCGCGATATCCGGCGTCGGCGACGAAAGGAAGGAGAATGCGCAAAGGCACCCTCGGCCTCGACGACCGACTCTACGACTACCTGCTCCGCGTCTCGCTGCGCGAGCCCGACGTCCTGCGCCGGCTGCGCGAGGAAACCGCGGCAATGGAAATGGCGGTCATGCAGATCGCACCCGAGCAGGGTCAGTTCATGCGGCTTCTCGTCGAGCTGATCGGCGCGCGGCGCACCATCGAGGTCGGCGTGTTCACCGGCTATTCGAGCCTGTCGGTGGCGCTCGCGCTGCCGGCGGACGGGCGCCTTGTCGCCTGCGACGTAAGCGAGGCCTACACCGCCGTGGCGCGGCGCTACTGGGCCGAGGCCGGCGTCGCCGACCGGATCGATCTGCGTCTCGCCCCGGCGCTCGACACCCTCGATGAATTGCTGGCGGAGGGCGGGGAGGGGCGGTTCGACTTCGCCTTCCTCGACGCCTTAAAGACCGAATACGCCGACTACTACGAGCGCGTGCTCAGGCTGCTGCGACCCGGCGGACTGGTGCTGGTCGACAACGTGCTGTGGAACGGCAGGGTTATCGACCCGGATGAAAACGACGAGGCGACCGACGCCATACGCGCCTTCAACGAGAAGCTGCTGGGCGACGAACGCGTCAGTCTCAGCCTGATTCCCCTCGCCGACGGCCTGACGCTCGCTCGCAAACGCTGAAGAGACCGCGACGCTCAGCGGCCCGCCCGTGCGACGAACGTCGTCCAGTCGCCGTCGGGCTCCCAGCCGAGCGTCTCGCGGGCGTGGGTGATGTCGATGAGGCCGGCGCAGGGGTCGCGTTCGTAAAGCTCGGGCTTGCGCAGTTCGGGCATGGCGTCGCCGAAGGTCTGGCGCGCGTAGGCGAGCGTATCGACGTGACCGATGCTGTCGCGCGCCGCGACGAGGAAAACGTCGAACGGTCCGGTGTCGACCTCGAGGGCGCAACGGAAGGCGCGTGCGGCGTCCCGCGATTGGACGTAGCCGCGCAGCAGCGGCAGGGGTTCCGTGAAGGGCTCATCGAGCTGCGAGGCGTCGTAATCGACACCGCGGGCGAGCGCATCGACCTGGCCCGCCACCGCGTCGCGGACGATCAACGTCGGGCGCAGGCAGGCGATGCGCGTCACGCCGCGCCGGGCGAAGCTGCGGGCGATCGCCTCGTCGAGTTCCTTGCCGAGGCTGTAGACCCCGCTCGGCTGCAATGGATGAGCCTCGTCGACCGGAAGATAGCGGGGCTTGACCGAGCCGCCGTCGCGGCCAATGCCGGTCGCCGCGATGCTCGAGGCGATGGCCGCGCGGGCGATGCCGAGTTGGTGCGCGGCGTGCAGCACGTTCCACGTGCCCTGGACATTGGTCTCGAAATAGACCTCGGGCGGCGCCGCGACGCCGTCGTCGATCGCCGCGAGGTGGATGACGGCGTCGTGTCCTTCGAGCGCGCGAGATACCGCCGCGAGGTCGCGCACATCGACCCGGGTGTGACGATGGGGCGACTCGCCGGGTTCGATGTCGAGGACGGTGACGTCGGCGTGCCGGGCGATCTCGTCCGCGACATAACGCCCAAGCCGTCCGCCGCCGCCGGTTATCGCGACCCGGTCAAACCGCATCGGTCCCTCCGGCGAGCGTCGCGACGCGCGCATCCTGCAGGAGGTCGTCGAGTTGTTCGACTTCGGGGCCGTAGGAGCGGTCGGCCTCATACGGCGGGACGACCTCGCGCACCAGCGCGCGCAGGGCCTCGACTCCGGCGCCCGCCCGCTCGCCCCGCTGGTCGAGCGCGACCATCGCCGCATAGAGCTCGTAGGCGCCCATCAGTCGGACGATCGCGGCCATCTCGATCAGGCGATCGATGACCGGGAAGATCATCGGCATGAAGTCCTCCTGGCCGAACGACGCCTCGCCGTGGTGGAGCGAAACCGGCGCGGCGAGCAACTTGAGCCGCGCCTCGTGGGCGAGCACCGCCTTGTGCAGGATCACCAGCCCGGCGTCCATGCCGGGGCGCGGCGAAAGTTGGTGGCTGAGGCCGGTGAAGCGGGTGTCGAGCAGCCGGTGGAGGCGACGCTGGCAGAGAATGCCGACCTGCGCCAGCGCCAGTGCCAGCCCTTCGAGCGCGTTGGTGACGTGCTGGTTGTGGAAGGTGCCGGTGGAGAGGATGCGGTCGTGCCCTGCGCCGTCGGCGGGCACGAATACCGGGTTGTCGCTGACGCTGACGAGTTCGTTGGCGATCGCCGCTTCGACGTGGTCGAGGGCGTCGGTCAGCGCGCCGTGGACCTGCGGGATGACGCGCAGCGAGATCGGCCCCTGACGTTCCCGGCGCGCGATCCGCGAGCCCGCGATGTACCGGCGGGCCTGTGCGGCGACCCGCGCGATGCCGGGATCGGGGCGCAGGCGGTCGACTACGGGGTCGAAGGGCTCGACCGGCGTTCCCATGGCTTCGACCGTCGCCGTGGCGATCAGCGTCATCGGGCCGGCGACGGCGGCGACCGCACGGTGGGCGTGGATCGCATAGGCGGTCGAGGCGGCGACGCCGTTGACCAGCGACAGCCCTTCCTTGGCCTGCGGCGCGTACGGCTCGATCCCGCGCTCGGCGAGCGCTTCGGCGGCCGGTGCGCGCGCGCCGTCGGCGCCGACGACGAAGCCGTCGCCGACGAAGGTCTGGGCCATGTGGCAGAGCGGAATCAGTTCGCCCGCCATGCCGTGGCCGCGGCTCGGCACCCAGGGCGTGAAGCCGTCGTTGAGCCGGTCGACGATGAATCGGCAGAGCTCGGCGCTCGCCGCCGAATAACCGGAAAGCAGGTTGAACAGCCGCGCCAGCATCATGCCGCGGGCGACCTCGGGCGGGAACGGCGGCCCGGTACCGGCGGCGCGCGCCCGCAGGACGTTGCGCTGGAGCGCGGGCCAGTCCGCTTTGGGGACGGTCCTGGCGATCATGTCGCCGTGCGCGGTGTTGACCCCGTAGCAGTGAACGCCGCTGTCGAGCAGGCGCAGAAACGCGGCGCGTTTGGCAGCGACCGTGTCGAGCAACGCGGGCGCGGCGGCGAGCGCCTCACCGTCGTAGATCACCCGGCGATAGACCGCGGTCGTGATCTCGTGTGCGGAGTTGAGAGTGATCACGGCTCAGGCATAGCGCAGCCGCTGGCCGACGCCCAGCCGCTTCGCCTTCTCGATCATGGCGTGGCCCAACGCGATGTCCGAGAGCGCAAGCCCGCGGTGCCAGAACAGAATGGTTTCGGCATCGTTCTCGCGCCCCGGCAGCCTGCCGGCGACGATGTCGCAGAGCTCGCCGTGGATGGTCGCGCGCGTCACGCGACCCGAATCGATGTGCCGGCGCAGGCAGCCGAACGGGCCGACGGTGCACTGTCCCCAGTCGTCGACGACGATCTTGTCCATGACGTCGG
Source organism: Alphaproteobacteria bacterium (assembly GCA_046758065.1). GTDB lineage: Bacteria > Pseudomonadota > Alphaproteobacteria > JAAXGF01 > JAAXGF01 > JBHHZM01. The sequence continues at coordinate 94,560 of JBHHZM010000001.1, forward strand.
TGAGGTCGTCCTCGACCGTGCTCATGGTCCCGTACGGCACGACCAGCGCGCCGGGCTTGACCCAGGCGGTGCGGAACAGGGGTTCGGGCTGCTTGAGGCGCGCGGCCTCGATCAAGATGTCGGCGCCTTCGAGGCACGAGCGCCAGTCGTCGGTGGCGACGACCGGCTTGCCGAGGTCCCGGGACAGGCGTTCGGCGAACGGCTCGCGGCTCTCCCGGCGGCGCGAGTGGACGCGGATCTCGTCGAAATCGAAGAGATGATCGGCGAGCCGCACGTTCCAGTACGAGGTGCCGCGCGCGCCGATGTTGCCGAGCACCCGCGCGCGTTTCGGTCCCAGGTACTTGGCGCCGAGCGCGGTCATCGCGCCGGTGCGCATGTCGGTGATGGCGGCGGCGTCGAGCAGCGCCACCGGCATGCCGGTGCGCGGGTCGAACAGGTTGAGAAGCGCCATCTCCGAGGGCAGGCCCTTCGCATAGTTGTCGGCGTAATCGCCGACGATCTTCACCCCGGCGACGCCGAGGGGCGCAACGTAGCCGCGCAACACGTTGAAGTGGCCGTGGAAATCGGGATCGGGCACGAGATGCACGCGCGGCTCGATCACCGTTTCGCCGCCGCCCTGGGCGCGCAAGCCCTGTTCGACGGCGCCGAGGATTTCCGCGTCGGTCATCGCCAGCGCCGCGATATCGGGTCCGCTCAGATAGGTGAAATGAATCTCGTCCACGGCCGCGCGTCTGTTCCTCGTATCGCGATCGCGTGCATCAAACATGGCCGGGTGCGCGGACGCAAGCCACGCTTTCGTGTAGCGGCGAACGGTTACGGCGCGGGCTCGATCGCCGCCGCGCGTTCGGCGAGCATGGCGTCGAGAGCGGCGACAAGCTCGGGCGTGAGACGACCGTCGGGCCGTAGCTTTGCCTGGCGCTGGAAGGCGCGGATCGCGGCGAGCGTACCGGGGCCGACGAGGCCGTCCACGGCGCCGGTATAGAACCCGAGCGCCTTGAGCCGGCGCTGCGCGGTAAGGTCGGTCCGGCCGAACGCCGCGGTTTCGCGGGGACGCGCGCGAACGGCAGGCCGCTGCGCCGCAGCGAGTTCGCTGCGCAGCGCCGTGGCGCGGGCTTTCGCCGCCGCGACCTGCCCGGCGTCGAGCCGTTGTTCGAGCCGCGCCCGGTAGGCGTCGGCGGTCTCGCCGTAGCCGTTCCCGGCGGCGACGACCAGCCAGGCGTAGGCCTCGACGAAGTCGCGCGGCGCGCCCTGGCCGTTGGCGAGAAGCAGGGCGAGATGCGCCTGGGCCTCGCCGTCGCCCTGCAGCGCGGCGGCGCGGTACCAGCGGGCGGCGGCGGCGTAGTCGCGCGCCACGCCCATGCCGAAGTTCAGCAGGATGCCCAGGTTGGTCTGCGCCGTGGCGAAGCCCTGTTCGGCCGCCTTTCGGTACCAGTACGCCGCCTGCTCGCCGTTCTTGGCGAGCTGGATGCCTTTCTCGTACATGAACCCGAGGTTGTTCTGGGCCGGGGCGAAGCCCGCCTCGGCGGCGCGCCGGTACCATTCGGCGGCGCGCGCGAGGTCCTTGGGGACGCCCTCGCCCGAGGCGTGCAGCCGGCCGAGATTGTACTGCGCCTGCGCCAGGCCCTGCTCGGCGGCCAGGCGGTACCAGTTTGCCGCCTGGTTCATGTCGGGCGCGACGATCTTACCGGTCTCGTAGGCGACGCCGAGGTTGAAGAGGGCCTCCGCGAAGCCCTGCTCGGCCGCCCGGCGGTACCATTCGAGCGCCTTTTCGGGGTCCGCCGGAACCCCGAGGCCCTGCTCGAAGATCTGGCCGAGACGGAAGCGCGCCGGGGCGAATTTGCGGTCCGCCGCCTGGGTGTACCAGCGCACGGCGCGCGCCGCGTCGCGCGCGACGCCCTGGCCGTTCTCGTAAAGCGCGGCGACGTCGTAGGCGGCGTCGAGATCACCCTGGTGGGCGAGCGGCAGCCAGTTTTTGGCCGCGGCGGCGTAGTCGCCGGCCCGGTACGCGCGCCAGCCCGCCGCAAAATCGGCATGCGCCGGCGCGGCGCCGGCGAGGACGAGAGCGAAGGCGGCGGCGAGCGCGCGTCTGGTGGTCATGGCGTCACGGCGCGGGTTGACTTCCGTTCTCCGTTTCCCGCGGTATGATGCGCCGTTCGCCGGGAATCGCGCAAGTCGCCGCCCGGCGCCCGTGCGTCATTTTCCGGTCGAGGCATCATGACCCCTGCCTACTGGTCCCGGGCCGTCACCCATCTCCGCGCCAGCGACCGGGTGCTCGCCGCCATCATCGCCGCCTATCCTCCGTCGGAGCGGCTGATCTGTCGCGAGGACCCATTCGGTACGCTCGCCCGCTCGATCGTTGGCCAGCAGATCTCGGTCAAGGCGGCGTCGAGCGTCTGGCGGCGCATCGAGGAGGCGTTGGGCGTGGTGAGCGCCGCCGCCGTCGACGCGGCGACCGGGGAGATTCTGCTCGGCTGCGGTCTGTCGCGCCGGAAAGCGCAATATCTCAAGGACCTCGCCCGGCATTTCGAGGATGGCACGGTCGATCCGTCGGGCTGGGCGGCACTCGACGACGAAGCGGTGATCGCCGAGCTTACGCGGGTCACGGGGATCGGCCGCTGGACGGCCGAGATGTTCCTCATGTTCAGCCTCTTGCGACCCGACGTTCTGCCGCTCGACGACATCGGCCTGCAGCGGGCGATGGGTCTCCACTACCGGGGGGAGGGCAAGCTCGACAAGGATGAAATGACGCGTATCGCCGCATCGTGGCAGCCTTGGCGGTCGGTCGCCACCTGGTACCTGTGGCGCAGCCTCGATCCGCTGCCGGTGACCTATTAGACGACCGGCGCGCCCGGTCGGCGGGACCGGGTTGCTACTCGGCCATGTCCGCCGTGACCGGCGACGTCTCGCGGGCCGCGGTTCCGGACCCGGCGCAGGGCGGGGCGTTGAGATCGGCGGTGCACAGGTTAATGGGCCAGGATTCGTCGATCCCGGCCGCCGCGAGGCGGGTCCGCGCGTCGTCGAGCTCATCGCCGGCGTAGGGGCCGACGGCGACCCGGAACCAGACGTTGCTGTCGACGATGCCGATCGACAGGGCCGCCGGGAAGCCGGTCAGCCGTTTGACGACGGTCTCGGCGCGTTCGGCGACGCGGAAACTGCCGACGACGAGGTAGCGCGCCTTTCGGTTCCCGGCGCTCTCGGCAGCGGCCTGAAGATCGCCTTTCGCTGCGGCGGGACGGGGCTCGGCGTCGGGCGCGGCCGGCTTGGGGCCGCCGAGTGCGAGGGCGGACGGCGAATGATGGACCGGCGGCGACGTCACTGGCGGCGTCTCGACAGACCGGGCAACGGAATTTTGCGCCGGTCCGGCCGCCGGCGCCGCCGTACTTACCGGAACGAACGCATGGGCCGGAGTTGCCGCAGTGAAGCCCGATGCGATCGCCGGTCGGGGCGCGGGCGCGTCGGGATTGCGGGGCAGGGCCGCGACCACGCTCTCGATATTGAGGCGGCAGACCGCGTTCAGATTGCGTTCGGTGAAGGCGCGTTCGAGCGCACAATCCCGCTGGGTCGCGAGCGACAGGGCGTTGTCGCCCAACCCCTTGCCGGTGCCCAGGTAGCTCAGGCTGTCGAGCGCGAGGGAGGCCACCGTCACGGCCGGCGGAAGAATGCAGCCGCCAAGCAGCAGTAAGGGGACGGCGATGACGCTCGTCCTTAGCGAATTCTTTCGCAGTTCGGTCATTTTCTCTCCCCCCGCGTCGTCGTCGGCGCTCGCTGTCGGCAGCGCGGCGCCGCCTCGCGTGGGTCGGCGGCCTCGGGCAGCGATTCCGCCGTCACCATGCGTTGTAATACCGGTTTATCGTTAAGGTTTGGTTAACCCGGGACGACGAACCGGCCGTGCTGCGCGCTCCGGTGCGTCAATTGCGCGCCACGTTTGCCGACAACTTGTTGCACTTCCGGCGCGTCCCACTATATCTTGTGTGGCTTTGCACTCCCATATCGTGTCAGGCGGTCCGTGATCCGCATGCCCGAAATTCCTCGAACGTTGTTCGCCGCCGGCCTCGCGGCCTTATTGGCGCTGACGGGCTGTGCGCGCGCGCCCGAGGACATGCGGCTGGTCGATGCCGGCGCCGGCGCCTTTGCGGCGGGCGACACCGACGGGTCCGAAGAACGGCTGCGCACGGCTCTCAATATCAACCCCGACAACGGCTACGCCCTGATGACCCTGGCCGCCGTCTACGAACGTACCGGGCGCGGAGCGGACGCCGTCAAGCTCTACGCGGCGGCCGCCGAGCGCTACGGAAAGGCGCCGGTCAGCGCCCTCGGCATCGAGGCGACCGAGCGCGCTGCGTTCGCCGCGCTGGCCCGCGAACGGCTCGCGCTGTTCGAAGGCAGGGACGCCGCCAAGCAGGCCAAGGCCCGGGAAGCGGCCGCCGACCGCGCCGCGCTCGGGAAGATCTTCGCCAACCTCACGCGCATCACCGACAACCTCAACGGCCTGTCGTCTTCGGTGCGCAGTGCCGCCGACCGCGTCGCGGCGCTGACCAGGCCCGGCCCGCCGATCGACCTGGCGCCGGGCGTCGGGGGCGGAAAGGCCGACAACGGACAGGCCGGGTCCGCGGCCGCGAAACCCGCCGCCATGCCCGAGCCCCCGCCGGGTCCGCGAATCCGCTTGCATCTCGCCTCGTTCCGCAGCGCCGCGAAGGCGAAAAAGGGTTGGGACGAGGTGACCGCCGTGTACCCCGACCTGCTCGACGGTCTCGGCTTCGAGTCCGTGCGCGTCGATCTCGGCCCCGGCATGGGGGTGTTCTATCGCGTGCTCGCGGGGCCGGTGGCAAGCGAGAAACGGGCCCGCGCCCTATGCCGGCAGTTCAAGACGCGCGGCGCCTTCTGCGCCCTGGTCTTCAACTAGGGCGCTTATACAAAATCTACTGAGACGGTAATCACCTGAACGCTTCTACCAACCCGGCTGTGGGCAGTCTGGGCGCTGCACGAGGCGGCGAGGAGAGAACCGACGGGCTTTGCCGACCGGGCTCCAAGCGGACATCGGCGGTGCTCGTTGACGTCCGAGGGAGGTCATCTATACGAACCCGTGCCGAGCACACTTCACCGTATGCCGGCCCGTGGTTGACGGACCGCGGATGCGCCGCGATGATGCCCGGCCCCGACGGAACCCGAAGCCGGACGGACCATCGAGCGATGTCGTACCGCATCAACCCGCTGCTCGGCGCCGTCGCGCCGCCGCCGATCGCCGAAGCGCGCGGCTGGATCGCGGGGCGCCGGTTTCCGCCGGACAGGCCGCTGATCGACCTCGCCCAGGGCGAGCCCAGCTACCCGCCGCCCGCCGCCCTCGGCCAACATCTCGCCGGCCTCGTCGGCAACCCCGAGACCGCGCGCTACACGGCGATCGAGGGGCTCTCGTCGTTGCGCGCGGCGCTCGCCGGTCACATCGCCGAGGTCTACGGCGGCGAGGTCGCGGCCGAGCAGGTCTGCATCACCGCCGGCTGCAACCAGGCATTCTGTCTCGCCGTCATGGCGCTGGCGGGGGTCGGCGACGAGGTGGTCCTGCCGACGCCCTATTACTTCAATCACCAGATGTGGCTCGACATGCTGGGGGTGCGCGCGGTCCATCTTCCCCTGCGCGCCGGGCGCGGCGGCGTGCCCGACCCGGCCGACGCCGAGACCCGGCTCACCCCGCGCAGCCGGGCGATCGTCCTGGTGACGCCCAACAATCCGACCGGCGCGATTTATCCGGCCGCAACGATCGCGGCGTTCTACGAACTCGCGCGGGCACGCGGCGTCGCCCTCGTCGTCGACGAGACCTACCGCGACTTCATTCCGGCGGGCGGGCGGCCGCACGACCTCTTCCGCCGGCCCGACTGGCCGGCGACCTTCGTCCATCTCTACAGCTTCTCGAAGATCTACGCGCTCACGGGCTATCGGGTCGGCGCCGTCGCCTGCGGGCCCGAGCTCCTGTCGGGCATCGCCAAGGCGATGGACTGCGTCGCCATCTGCGCGCCGCGCATCGGCCAGCAAGCGGCGCTCTACGGCGTCGAGCATCTCGGCCGATGGCGCCGCCGGATCGGCGCCGAGCTGGTCGGCCGGGCGCAGGCCCTGCGCGCCGCCTTCAAGCGCAACGATCTGGCGTACGAACTGATCAGCGCCGGCGGGTTCTTCGCCTACCTCCGCCATCCCTTCGACGGCGTGCCGGCGGCCGACGTGGCGCGCCGACTGGCGGCGGAGCACAACCTTCTCGTCCTGCCGGGCAGCATGTTCGGCCCCGGACAGGAGGCCTACCTGCGCCTGGCCTTCGCCAATGTCGGCGCCGACCTCATGCCCGAGATCGCCGCCCGCCTCGCCGCCAGTCAGGGCGCGGCGCTCAGCGCTCGTGAAACGCCTCGCTCCTGAGCTTGAGGACCGGTTTGAGCAGGTAGTTGAGCACCGACTTGCGGCCGGTGTGGATGTCGATGGTGGCTTGCATGCCCGGCGCGATCGGGAGGTCTCCGGGCGCATCGCCGAGGTAGGTCTTGTCGGTGCGGGCGACGACGCGGAAGTAGGCCCCGCCCTCGGCGTCGGTGTGCGAATCGGCGGACAGAAAGATGACCTCGCCGTCGAGGCTGCCGTAGCGCACGAAATCGTAAGTGCCGATCTTGACCACGGCCCGCTGGCCGACGCGCACGTAACCCACGTCGGTGGGGTTGAGGCGCGCCTCGACGACCAGGTTGTCGCCGGTGGGGACGATCTCCATGATCGGCTCGCCGGCGCGCACGACGCCGCCGATGGTGTGGTAGCGCAGGCTCTTGACGACGCCGTCGATCGGGCTGCGGATTTCGGTGCGCAGCACTTGGTCGGTCGCGCGCGCAAGCGTCTCGCGGGTCTGGGCGATGGCGAGATCGGTCTTGCTGAGCTGGTCGAGCGCGACGCGGCGGAACTTGAGGCGTTCCTCCTTGAGCCGCTCGCGTGCTTCGGCGATTGCGGCCTGCGCCCGCGGAATGCCGGCCTCGAGGGTCCTGAGTTCGCCCTCGAGCTGTTCGGCCTCGCGTTGCAGCTTGAGATGGTCAATCTTGGGCGTCAGGTTGTCCTTGACGAGTTCCTGCGACATGGCGAGCTCTTCACGGGCGAATTCGAGGTCGCGGGTGACGGCGGCGCGCTTCGCCTTCATCTCGGCGATGGCGAGTTCGCGCTGGCGCGCCTGTTCCTTGAGCACCCTGAGACTCGAAGCAAGCTCGTCCTGGCGCGCCTGATAGGCCTGTCGCTCGGCTTCGAGCAGTTCGGGCCGGTCCGCCGCCATCTTCTCGGGAAATGCCGGCGCCACACCGTTCGCTTCGGCGAGCAGGCGGGCGCGGGTGAGCAGCAGGGAATCGAGGCGGACGGCGAGTTCCTCACGGCCGGCCCCCGAGGCGGTAAGGTCGAGCTGCACCAGCGGATCGCCGGCCTTGACCCGGTCGCCGTCGACGACTTGGATCGCCTCGATGATGCCGCCCTCGAGGTGCTGGATCACCTTGACCTGACCCTGGGGGACGACCTCGCCGACGGCAATCGCCACTTCCTCGAGCTCGGCGAAGTAGGCCCAGACGCCGATCGCGACCAGGAAGGCCATGACCAGCCAAGCGAGCCGCCGGAACCGGGCCGGCGTGCGCGCGACGACGTCGTCGAGACGGCTCATGCCTTGGTGGCCTGCACGGCCGCGGGCCGGGGCGCCCCTCCCATGAGCCGCGGCAGCACCTCGCGCGACGGTCCGGCGGCGCGAATCCGGCCGCGGTCGAGCACCACGATATGCCTGCACGCCGACAGCAGTGCGGGCGCATGACTGACCAGCACGACCGTGTGATCGTCGGCGAGTTTGACCAGCGTCTCGCGCAGGGCGTTCTGCGCCGGCTGGTCGAGGTTGCTCGTCACCTCGTCGAGCAGCAGCGCCGGCGGATCTCTGAGCAGTGCGCGGGCGATCGCGATGCGCTGGCGTTCTCCGCCCGACAGCCGGGAGCCCGCTTCGCCCACGTCGGTGGCGTAGCCGTCGGGCAGGTCGATGATGAAGTCGTGAGCGCCGGCGAGCCGTGCGGCGGCGGCGATCTCGTCGTCATCGGCCTCGGAATTCGCGATGGCGATGTTGTCACGGATCGAGCCGGCGAACAGGATGCTTTCCTGGGGCACGTAGCCGATCCAGCCGGCGATCTCGCGGCGGGTGAACTGGCCGACGTCGGCGCCGTCGAGCAGGACCCGGCCCTCGCTCGGCGCATAGAGGCCCTGCATCAGCTTCAGCAGCGTGGTCTTGCCGCTGCCGTTGTTGCCCACCAATCCGACCATGCCGCCGGGCTTGATTTTCAGGGCGACGCCGTCGATCACCGGCGGGCGCTGGGGGTCGTAGCAGAAGCGGACGTCTTCGAGCGTCAATTCGCCCTGCGGACGCTCGAGCGCGAGCTTGCTCTCCGTGCGCTCGCCGGGAAGCGCGAAGGCTTCGCCCAGCCGCTTGATCGCCTGTCTGTACTGGGCGTAATAGCGCCAGGCGCCGACCAGTTGATTGAACGGCGAGATGATGCGGTTGCTCAGCATGTTGGTCGCGATCAGCGCGCCGATGGTGATCCGCTGGTCGATGATCGCGACGGCGCCGAAGCCGGTGAGAGCGACGGTGGTGAGCGCCGCCATGACGAGGCCCGCGTTGACGTAGCCGTCGCCCTTGGCGCCCCGTCCGTGGGCGCGCTCGATGGTGGTGGCGTGCGCTTCCTCCCAGCGCGGCCGGAAGCTGTCGCCGAGCGCCAGCGCCTTGACGGTGGCGCGCCCGGCGAGCATCTCGGAAATCAGCGCGTCGCGGCCCATGGCGGCGGCGCGTTCCTCTCCCGAGACGCTTTTCATGACCTGTCCCGAACGCCAGGCGAGCAGCAGGAAGATCGGAATCGCGACCACGATGACCCAGGCGATGGGCGCGGCGATGATGAACACCAGAACGAGGAAGAGCGCGACGAACGGCAGGTCGGCCACGAGCACCGCGGTCGAACCGCAGTAGACGTTGCGCACCGTGTCGACGTCGCGGAACAGGACGTGCCAGTAGCTTGCCGGCCGGCTTTCGAGCACCGCGAGCGGCAGCGAGGCGAGCTTGTCGAACAGCTTTTCGCCAAGGCCGGCGTCGATCCGCACGGCGGCGCGCTGCAGAAGGCGGGCGCGGGCCTGCCGCAGCACGAAATCGAAGAAAACGGCGATGGCGACGCCGATAACGAGCGCGTAGAGGGTGTCGAGCCCCTGATAGAAGACGACCCGGTCGTAAACCTGCAGGATGAACACCGGCAGCGCCAGTGCGAGCACGTTGACGAACAGGGACATCAACGCGACGTCACGGAACGCGGGCCGTAACGGCTTGAGCAGCGGCTTTAGCCAACTGTTGGAGCGCGGCGCTTCCATGACCGTATTTGGGCAATTATGATTGGCGGAGGCAACAGAAAAGCCGTTCCGCGTAAAATCGTCGAGTTTGCGGCGACCCTAAACCAACTGTTTACCGGGCATGCCGTAATGATCAAGGCATCATGGTTAAGATGTTCTGAACGGTGGTCCCGGACGGGATTATACCGATGCAGTACGCCATCTCGCAGGCCGTAATCGCTGGATTATCCGCATGAAGAAGCGGCGGTTGACATTTCTGGTCGCGTTCATCGTGACGGTGGCTTTCGTCCTCCTGGGCTACTGGGACCCGTTGCCGATTCAGGTTCTGCGCCTCAAGACCTTCGACCTATACCAGCGGCTGCATCCGCGCGAACCCACCCGTCAACCCGTCATCATCGTCGATCTCGACGAAGAAAGCCTGGCTGCGTACGGCCAGTGGCCGTGGCCGCGCACCCTGGTGGCCGATCTGGTGAGCCGGCTGATGGATCTCGGCGCCGTCGTCGTCGGCTTCGACGTGGTCTTCGCCGAGCCCGACCGCATGTCGCCGGCCCATGTGATCGAGGCGCTGCGCGGTCTCGACGAGAACACCCGCGCGCAGCTCGAGCGCTTGCCGTCGACCGATGTGATGTTCGCCGACATCCTGCGGCGCAGTCGCGTGGTGCTCGGTCAGTCGACGAATTTCCGGCCGGTACCGACCGCCACCGACACGCTCGCACGCAAGGCGCAGATCGCCGAGCTCGGCGGCGACCCGCGCCGCTGGCTGTTCAACTTCGCCGGCATCACCCGCAATTTGCCCGAGCTCGAGCAGGCGGCGTCGGGCCTGGGCATGTTCACGCTCAAACCCGAAGTCGACGGCGTGGTGCGCCGGGTGCCGATGATGATGCGCGTGGGCACCGACATCTACCCCTCGCTCACCGTCGAGATGCTGCGCGTCGCCACCGGGCAGAATACGATCGTCGTCGAATCCGACCCCGCGGGCGTCAAGAGCATCATCGTCGCCGGCGTCAAGATTCCCACCGATTCGGCGGGGCGCACCTGGGTCAATTTCACGCCGTACAGCCGTTCGCGGTACATTTCGGCCAAGGACGTGCTCGACGGCACCGTGCCGCGCGATCTCATCGCCAAGCGTCTCGTTCTCGTCGGCACCTCGGCGGTCGGCCTGCTCGACATCAAGACCACGCCGATCGACGATGCCATGCCGGGGGTCGATGTCCACGCCCAGATCCTCGAGACGATCCTGGCGAACGCCTATCTCGGACGGCCGAACTTTACCCGCGCGGTCGAGCTCTCGATGGTGATCGCGGTGTCGCTGATCCTGACCGGCATGATCGGCGGCGTCGGCGCGGTCTGGGGCCTGTTCGTCGGCGGCAGCGTACTGGCGGCGATGGCGGGGTTGTCCTGGTACCTCTACGTCGAGCAGGGATTTCTGCTCTCGGTCACCTACATCGGCATCTGCAGCTTCGTCCTCTACAGCATTCTTACCTACATGAACTACGTCCGCGAAGAGACCGAGCGCCGGCAGGTCCGCGACGCCTTCAGCCGTTATATGACCCCGGCGCTCGTCGAGCAACTCGCCGCCAATCCGGACCGGCTCAAGCTGGGCGGCGAGATGAGGGACATGACGCTGCTGTTCTGCGACATCCGGGGGTTTACCGGCATCTCGGAAACGTACAAGACCGATCCTCAGGGACTGACGCGTCTGATCAACCGCTTCCTGACGCCGATGACGGACATGATTCTCGAGCGCCGGGGCACCATCGACAAGTACATGGGCGACTGCATCATGGCCTTCTGGAACGCGCCGCTCGACGACGAAGATCACGCGCGGCACGCCTGCAGTTCGGCGCTCACCATGATCGCGGGCATCGGCGCGCTCAACGACACCCTGAAGGCCGAGGCGGAAGCCGAGGGGCGCCCCTACCTGCCGATCAAGATCGGCATCGGGCTCAACTCGGGCGAGTGCTGCGTCGGCAACATGGGCTCGGAGCAGCGGTTCGACTACTCGGTGCTCGGCGACGCCGTGAACCTCGCTTCGCGGCTCGAGGGACAGTCGAAGACCTATGGGGTCGACATCGTCATGGGCGAGAATACGCAGGCGTGGGCCTCCGACTATGCCGCGCTCGAGCTCGACCTCATCCGGGTCAAGGGCAAAGACGAGGCGGTGCGCATTTACGCGCTTCTGGGCGAGCCCGAGATGCATGAAACGCCGGAGGTCGCCGAGCTCATAAGACTCCACGGCGAGATGCTTGCGGCCTATCGCAGCCGGCGCTGGACCCGGGCGCGCGAACTGGTGGGAAACTGCCGCAGGCTGAACGGCGGCCTCGACCGACTCTACGACCTTTACGAGGAACGGCTCGACGCCTACGAGGCATCGCCGCCGGGGGCGGACTGGGACGGCGTCTTCGTCGCCACCACCAAGTAGCGTGGAAGCGGTATTCGGCCGGTCGCAATCCGTCCGCGGTTACTCGAACGACCAGAAGCGCTGGAAGTTGGGATGTATGTCCCCGTCGCCAATGACGGGTGGCGGGGCGCTTGGCCGGGTCGTTGGCGGGGCGGGCGTCGTGACCAAGCGCGCGGGCGCCGCCGGCGCCGTGACGGGAGCCGGCATCGGATTTTCGAGCTTCGCCGCGACGCCGGCCATTTTCTCGTCCGCCGCCGCGGACGACGCCCCGGCGCCGGCGGCCCAAGCGACGAAGGACAGATCGGGTTCGACCGATGCGGCCTCGATCAGGGCGCCCGGCGTCAGCCGTCCCAGGGCGGCGACCAGGCGATAGAGCGCGATTCGGCCATCGAACTCGGCGTCGACCAGGCTGATCTGGGCGTTGAACACCTCGTTCTCGGCGTCGAGCACGTTCATCACCGTTTCCTTGCCGGCCTCGCGCAGTTTCTGCCGGGCGTCGTGCACCTCGATGGCGATGTTGACCGCGTTCTCGAGCAGCTCGACGCGCGCCCGCGTGGTGTCGAGCTGTTCCCAGGCGAGGCGTACGTCCTCGAGGACCTTGCGGTCGACGAAGGCGTTGTTGTCGATGGTCGCGAGATAACGGAATGCGGCCTCCGCCGAGTCGGCACGCGTCGAAAAGCCGGAAAACAGCTCCCAGTTGGCCTGTACCTTGATCGTATAGTCGCGCCGCGTGCCGAGTACGCCTTCGTCGTCCTGCTCGAAGTTGTACTCGCCGACGAGATCGAACCGCGGGTAGTACGGCGACCGGGCGCCGCGTTTGCGCTGCCTGGCGATGTCGATGGCGCGCTGGCTGTTGATCGCCGTGGGGTTCTCGGCGGCGGCGGCTTCCTCGGCCTCGGTGAGCGTCGCGGGCACCTGGTCGACGGGCAGCGGCGGCAGCATCATGCTGCCCATCTCGGGCGGCCTGCCGAAGACCTGGGTATAGCGGGTAACGGCGTTCTTCAGGTTGCCCTCGAAGGCGATGCGACGCTCCTTGGCGATCTGGAGCCGGGATTTTGCCTGGAGCACGTCGACGGAGATGCCGGCGCCGCGCTGGACGCGCTCGTCTTCGAGGTTGAGCTGGATCTGGATGATGTGCTCGTTGCGCACCGCGAAATCGATAAGCTGGCTGTGGCGCAACACGTTGAGATACGCCGACGAAGCCTCGAAAAAGACCTGCTGCCGGGTCGCGTCGAGGTCGATTTCGGCGACCGTCCGGTTGAGCCGCGCGGTTTCGTTGTTGGTCTCGCGGCGGAAGCCGTCGAACAGGTTCTGGGTGATCGTCACCGTTACCTTGTCGCGCGTCGTGTCGAGGTCGCGCCCGTTGCGGACCGCGCGAAGACCGGGACTGTCGGTCTTCTGATAACCGTAGTCGGAGAACAGCGTCATCTGCGGGAGATACTCGGAGAACGCGCTCTTCACGCCCTCCGTCGCCGCCGACACCTCGTTGCGCGCCGCATTGATTTGCGGATGGGTTTGCAGGAGGTACTCGATCTCCTGGGACAGACTCCCCGCTTGCGCCGGTCCCGCCGTCAGGGCGATGATCGCGCCCAACGCCAACGATCTGACTGTCATTCCCCCCACCTCTGCCTTACTCGGCGCGGCGCGACCGCTCGGCCCGGAAATTCCCTCACGCGCGCGCTTCACCCCCCGGAGGTGCCCGCCGCGCCCACCTCGCGCGCCGATCCCATTAATTAAAGTCTAGCACAGCGAAAATCCCGTGCAACCGAGGGGGCGGGGCGCCGCCTCGTTGCGGCGGCGTCAGATGGTGAAGGCGAGTTCGCCCAGCCGCTTCGTCAGCTTCATGTTCTCGCCGTAGTCGATGGGCACCCCGATGATCGCCGGGCCCTGCTGTGCGAACGCCTCCTCGAGCGCCGGCGCGAGCTCTTCGGGCGCGGTCAGCGTCTTGCCCCAGGCGCCGAAGGCGTCGGCGAGCTTCTCGAAATCCGGATTGGTGAAGTCGAGCCTGGAATGGCGGCCGCCGAAGGTATTTTGCTGCTTCCACTTGATCAGGCCGTACGCGCCGTCGCACCACACCATCGCCACCACGTTGATCCGGTTGCGGACGGCGGTCTCGATGTCCTGGACGTTCATCAGGAAGCCGGCGTCGCCGTTGATCGACAGCACCCGGCGCTCGGGAAAGGCGATCTTGGCGCCGATCGAGCCGGGCAGCGCGAATCCCATGGTGCAGAAGCCGTTCGAAATGAGGCAGGTATTGGGCTCGTCGCACTGGTAGTAGCGCGAGATCCACATCTTGTGCGCTCCGACGTCGGAGAGCAGGATGTCCCCGGGTCCCATGATCTCGCGCACGTCCCACAGCACCTTCTGCGGCTTCATGGGAAACGACGCATCGTCCTTCTCCATGGCGAAGTCGTCGAGGATGGTCCGGCGCAGCGCCGCGCGCTCGCCGATGTCCCACAACGGCAGGCGGTCGCCGCAGCGCGCGTTGATCGCCTCGTTGATCTGCCACAGCGCATCGGCGATGTCGGCCGCGATGTCGACGGCGACCCCGTAGTCCTCGTCGATCTCGCTCGGCCAGAAATCGATATGGACGATCTTCTTGCCGCCCTGCCGGTTCCAGAAGTGCGGCGCGTACTCGACGAGATCGTAGCCCACCGAGATCACCACGTCGGCGGCATCCAGCGCGGCGTTGACGTGATCGCGGGTCTGCAGGCCGATGGTGAACAGGCAGTGGGGATCGGCGCGCGCCACCGCGCCCTTGCCCATGAAGGTGTTGACCACGCCGATGCCGGCCTTGTGGGCGAGACGCCTGAGCTGTTTCGCGGCGCGCTTGCGCACCGCCCCGTTGCCGGCGAGGATGATCGGGCTCTTGGCGCCGACGATCGCGTCGACCGCCTGCGAGACCGCCTTGTAGTCGGCGGCGGGACGGCGCGTCCTTATCACGTCCAACGGGCGCCCGTCGGCATCGTGTTCGGCCAGGTCCTCGGGCAGTTCGATCACCGTGGCGCCCGGCTTCTCGGCGGTCGCCAGCTTGAACGCCTTGCGCACGACTTCGGGGATGTTGTTCTGGTGGTAGATCGTCTGCGCCCATTTGGTGATCGGCTGGTACATGCCGATCGCATCCATCGCCTGATGGCTTTCCTTGTGCAGCCGCTCGGTATTCGCCTGGCCGATGATCGCCACCAGTGGGGCGCGATCCATGTTGGCGTCGGCGACGCCGGTGACCAGGTTGGTGGCGCCGGGCCCCAGGGTTCCGAGACAGACGCCCGCCCGGCCCGTGAGCCGGCCGTAGGCGTCGGCCATGAACGCGGCGGCCTGCTCGTGGCGGCACAGCACGAACTCGATCGGGCTGTCGATCAGGGAAATCATGATGTCGGCATTCTCCTCGCCGGGAATGCCGAAGATGTGGGTGACTCCCTCCGCCTCGAGGCAGCGGACGAACAGGTCTGACGCCTTCATTCTCGCCTCCCCCCTTGTTCTTGTTATCGTAACCGATGGTGGTAGAAGCAGTATCCGGTCGCATGACACCGGCGTCAACCGCAGCGCCGGTTGCTGGCGCCCTCGGCGTCGCGCCTCCGAACCGGCGCCCTATGACTGCCTAAGTTCGACCGGTTCCAAGCAGCCGAAGTTGGGGCAGCGGACGTTCCACCTGAGGGCGCTCCAGCAACTCGTCGCCCCACTGATACCAGCCCGGTCTCGCGTGCCGGGCGAAGAGTTCGAGGTACGGGCCCGGGCTGCACGCCTCGACCACATCATAGAACTCGTCCGGCTTACGGCTGTGTTCGCGCTTCCGGGTCGCAAGCAGATTCGGCATCGTGCGCCCGGGCTTCAGGGTCCGGCCGTTTTTGCCGCGCGTCCCGAATAGGACGAGTTCCGTGACGTTGCGGAAATAAAACCCGACGCCGCGGCGGTCCGGGCCGCCATCCTTCCTCACCTTGTACCAAACGACGTTCGTCTTGTAGGTGAAGCCCCAGCGTTTCATTACCTCGAGACCTTCGGCAACGAGTGCGTTTGGAACCCAAAGGTAAAGATGCGCGGTATCGCGAACCATCTGCGCCACCGGGAGTTCGAGAATGTCATCGAGCGTCATCGTCCCGTAACGCGACAGGCGTTTGTGCTCGGGCGCCATCTTCCCCGTGCGGTTCTGGAACTGCCAGGGGGGATCGGCGAGAACGGTGTAGAATTTGTGATGATTCACGAAATTGAACAGATCGTCTGCTGCGTTGAACACTGGTGTTACTCCTCCAGCAACCTCGGCGTGATACCGAATACAAGGACGGGGCATCCCCCGGAACGGCCGGCCCGCAATCGCGGCAGCAGCTTGCCCATGTGGGTCGTGCTTGCCCCGAACTTGTCCTTGTACCGCCTTCTCACGCCATGTTTGTCGTCGTATTCGCCCAAAGAATGAAAATATTCATCAAGTTCAATGCTTCGGGTAACCAAAATGCCAACACTTATCTTATCATATTCCCAAAATGCTCTGAAAGCGTATAGATCTCTATCGAAAGTTTGGTCTTTGCTGTTCCACTCGAGATCGAATGCGATTCTTCCCTTACAGTAATCGATTTTGTGTGTGTCTTGGCTAATCATTCTTTCGTCGACGACAAGCTTCGCCTCCAACTTACTTTCTCGCCACCCCCTCGGACGCAGGATGCCCGAAAACGTCTTCGGTATCGGACTTTCGTTACCGCCTGCCTGCGTCACCTGTGCCTGAGTAAACCGAAACTCCCTTAGGGCAGCGCAGATTTCAGTGAATTCCTCGGGGAAGACATGCCCAAGAATGACGGCTGCATGCCGCCAATCGTAGACATCGTATAACTTCAGCAAGTCCGCCGGGACCACCATCCCAGATATAGTAGTTTGATAGCGACGAAAAGGCGAGCATCATCATGATCTTGATTTCGCGAAAGGGAGAACAAAACAAGAATATACGTTACCACGCCTCTCGACTATGTCAAGCGCAACGTTCGTGGTGCATCGGTTCTGTTCGTGGCTCCGGACGGCTTGGCGTACGCGGCTTTTTACGCCGCCCGGCAGACTCCATCATTAGTGGTTTTCCTGGGGCTCGCGCCGCAACCGGTCGGGGGCGAGGTCGGCGGCGCGGACGCCGAGACCGCGCAGGTCTTCGGGC
>JBHHZM010000002.1:0-52641 GCA_046758065.1 Alphaproteobacteria bacterium
AAGGCGACCTTCTTCTTGCGCTCCTCGGTGATCGACATCGAGGCGATGATGGCGTCGTACTTGCGCGCCAGCAGCGCCGGGATGATGCCGTCCCAGTCCTGCTGCACCAGCGTGCACTGGGTACCGATCTTCTCGCACAGGGCCATCGCGATCTCGATGTCGAAGCCCTTGAGCGTGCCGTCGGGCTCGACCCAGCTAAACGGCGGATAGGCGCCCTCGACGCCGATGCGGACTTTCTTCCAGTCCTTGGCCGACGCCACACCGGATGTCACGGCGAGCGCCGCCACGGTAAACAACGCAATAGCTAACCTTCTCACGGCATGTCTCCTTCTCTCTTGAAATAGGATTTCTTTTCCGCCTCCGATCCCGTCCCGGTCACGACAGCATGCCGGCAAGGAACTGCCGGAACCGCTCCGAGACGGGGTTGTCGAACACCTGCTGCGGCGCCCCGGATTCTTCGACGCGCCCTTCATGCAGGAACATCACCGCACTCGAGACCTCGCGCGCGAAGCCCATTTCATGGGTGACCACGAGCATGGTACGGCCTTCCTCGGCCAGGATGCGCATGACCTTCAGCACCTCGCCAACGAGCTCGGGGTCGAGCGCCGAGGTGGGTTCGTCGAACAGCATCACGTCGGGTTCCATGGCGAGCGCCCGGGCGATCGCGGCGCGCTGTTGCTGGCCGCCCGAGAGATGCGCCGGATAGTAGTCCTTGCGGTCGAACATCCCGACCCGTTCGAGCACGGCCTCGGCGCGCTCGATCGCCTCCTTCTTCGGGACCTTGAGCACGTGGACCGGCGCCTCGATGACGTTCTGGAGAACGGTCATGTGGGACCACAGGTTGAACTGCTGGAACACCATCGCGAGTTTGGCACGGATGCGCACCACCTGCTTCATGTCCTCGGGCGCCGCCGCGCCGGCGCCGTTTCGGCGCATCCGGATCAGCTCGCCGTGGACGTAGACCTTGCCCGAGTTCGGCCTTTCGAGCAGGTTGATGCAGCGCAGCAGCGTGCTTTTACCCGAGCCGCTGGCGCCGAGGATCGAGATCACGTCGTGCTCGCGCGCCGTCATCGAAACGCCCTTGAGCACTTCGAGCGGTCCGAAGCTCTTGTGAAGCTCCTCGACGACAAGCACCTCTTCGGCCACGGCCGACGATCCTCCCCTTGGTCCCTGTGCCCTTTGGGGAAACGTTAGACGGCGCGCCCGACGAGGGCAAGCGGTTCCGTAAGCGGCCGCCGGCGCCCTCCGCCTTCGCGCCGGGGTCGACCGCTCGACGTTGCCGCGGGGACCGGCGATCCGGTCGTCGCGCGCGGCGCGCCGGCGCAAGATATTGAATTATAGAAGAAAAATACGATAGATGGTCGACGAATCCAACATACGGGCCCAATAGTCCGATCGCGTTGCATGTCGCATGAACGTGGTCTAACCTGATGGAAAGCAGGGTTTTGGCCGCGCCCTGGGGCGCGGCGCTTGCGCCGAGGGAAGGTAGGATATTCCCCGAAGGGAGGTTCATCGCATGAAACGCATTCACAACCTGTTGATCGGAATCACGCTGGGCGTGCTGGGCGCTCTGGTTCTCGCGCCGACCGCTGCCAACGCGGGCGACGTGCTCGACCGCATCATGAGCAAGGGCGTTCTGGTGGTGGCGTCCGACGCCAACTATCCGCCGCAGTCGTTTCTCGACAAGGACAACCAGCTCAAGGGATTCGACATCGACGTCGCCAAGGAGGTCGCCAAACGCCTCGGGGTGAAGACGAAATTCGTGACCCCAGACTGGGAGGTCATCGTCGCCGGCAACTGGGGCAAGCGCTGGGACATCTCGATCGGCTCGATGACGCCGACCAAGCAGCGCGCGCGGGTGCTCGACTTCCCCGGCATCTATTACTACACGCCGGCGGTATTCGCCGTGCACAAGGACAACACCACGATCAAGTCGGTCGCCGACCTTAACGGCAAGAAGATCGGGGTGTGCGGCGGTTGCACCTACGAGTGGTACCTCAAGAAGAACCTGGTGATCGACGCCGAAGGCGCGCCGCCGTTCGAGTATCAGGTCACCGCGGGCGAGATTCGCTCGTATCCGGACGATTCCGCGCCGTTCCAGGATCTCAGGCTGGGCGACGGCGTGCGTCTCGATGCGGTGTTGTCGGCGATGCCCAACATCCAGGCGGCGATCAAGAACAGCTTCCCGATGAAAATTGTCGGCAAGCCGGTGTTCTACGAGCCGCTGTCGGTCGCCATCAACAAGGGCGATCCGGAGTTCGCCGCGAAACTTTCCAAGATCATCGCCGGCATGCATGCCGACGGCACGCTCACCAAGCTGTCGATGAAATGGTATGACGTCGACCTGACGAAAGCGGCGCCGTCGAGTTGACGGCCCTTCAGGCTGAAAACAGTCGCGTGACGGCGGCGCCGGCCGCCGCCACCACCACGGTCTTTGCGGGGCGGCCTTGGATTCCAAGGCTGCTCCTTTTCGTGGCGGTGGCCGGCATCGCTTTCTGGATCGACCTTACCGATACCATGCTGGGTCGCGCGCTCGGGCCGGCGCTCGTCAGCGTCACCGGGAGCGCGAGCGGGTGGCTGGCCCGGCTGAATGTCGCCCTGTTCCTCGCCGCGGTCGTCACCGCCAACGTCGCGATCGTTCGCGCGCTGCCGTTCCTGTGGCAGGTCGGCGTCGTCTGGGCCGAATTGCTGGTCATCTTTCTGGCGTTCTTCTACTCGTTCAACCTCAGTTTTCCGTTCATCTTCGAACGCATCGGTTTCCTCATCACCCAGGGCGCGGTGACGACGGTCTACATCTCGATGGTTTCGATCATCGTGGCTTCGGTTCTCGCAATGGCCGCCGCGCTCGCCCGGCTGTCGTCGAGCGGCCCGGCGTACGGCATCGCGACGTTCTATATCTCGTTCTTCCGCGGCACCCCGCTGCTGCTCCAGGTCTACATGATCTATCTGGGCCTGCCCCAGCTCGGCCTGTTCCTCGATGCGGTGCCGTCGGGCATCATCGCGCTCAGCCTGTGCTACGGGGCGTACATGGCCGAGATTTTCCGCGCCGGCATCCAGGGCGTGCCGGCGGGTCAGCGCGAGGCGGCGATGGCGCTCGGACTCAAGGGCGGTTTGATCATGCGCAAGGTCGTCCTGCCGCAGGCGATGCGGCTGATCGTTCCGCCCACCGGCAACCAGTTCATCTCGATGCTCAAGGACAGTTCGCTGGTCTCGGTGATGGGCGTGTGGGAGCTGATGTACCTCGCGCGCACCGAGGGCCGCGCCGAGTTCCGCATCATCGAGATGCTGATCACCGCGGCGATCATCTACTGGATCATCTCTTTCACGTTCGAACTGATCCAGGCGCGCATCGAGCGCTATTACGGCAAGGGCGTGAGGGTCTGACGCCTGCCCGACAACCGCGGCGCGCCGGCTTATTCCTCGGCCTTGGCGCCGTATTCGGCGAGCACCTGATCGGCCTCGCGACCGCTGATCTCGGTCAGGTGGTCGTATTCGAAGATATACCAGCCGACCCCCAGCGTGAGCGAGCGCAGTTCGAGCACGAGGTCGTGCAATTCGGCTTCCGGCATGAAGGATTCGACTTCGTCCCAGCCTTCCCATCCGTCCTTGGCGTGAAAGCCGAGAATCTGGCCGCGGCGGCTGCTGATCAGGCCGTGGATTTTCGAGGTCGCGTCGTTGGGCACCGATATCTTGACGTGGCAGATGGGCTCGAGCAGGACCGGGGAGCACTTCGGCATCGCCTCGGTGAGCGCCACCCGCGCCGCCAGCTTGAACGACTGCTCGTTCGAATCGACCGAATGGTAGGAGCCGTCGGTGAGCGTGACCGAAACGTCGACCACGGGGAAGCCCAGCGGCCCTTTCTCCAGATATTCCCTCACCCCCGCCTCGACCGCCGGGATGTACTGTCTGGGCACCGAACCGCCGACGATGGTCTGGTTGAACTCGAAGCCCGTGCCGCGTGGTAGCGGCTTGACGTCGATATGAACGTCGCCGAACATGCCGTGGCCGCCGGTCTGGCGCTTGAAACGGCCGTGCTGCGAACAGCTCTTGCGGATCGCTTCCTTGTAGGTGACCCGCGGCCGCCGGGTGGTGAGCGTGAGGTTGTATTTGTTTCTGAGCCGCGCCAGCGCCACCTGGAGGTGGATTTCCCCTTGCCCCTTGAGCACGAAGTCGCGGGTTTCCGGGTTCTGCTCGACGGAGAGCGACGGGTCTTCCTCGATCACCTTGGCGACCGCCCCCGACATCTTGACCTCGTCGTCGCGCTTCTCGGCGGCGATCGCGAGCGCGTAGACCGCCGGCAGGGGCTCGGCGCGGGGCAGCGGTTCGGCGGGCGGCTCGTTGCCCGGGATCAGGGTGTCGCCGGTGGCGACGCCTTCGAGGCGGCCGAAGCTCACGACGTCCCCCGCCGTCGCGCCGCTCAGCTTCTCCTGCTGGACGCCCGTCATGCGGTAGACGCCGCCGACGCGCTCGCCGTTGAGCACGGTGCCGTCGGCTATCTCGCCGCGCCAGACGCGCGCCAGCGACAGCTTGCCGCCGTGCGGCGTCATATAGGTCTTGAGCACCTGCGCCAGCGGATCGGACGAGTCCGGATCGATGCCGCGCCGCGCGGCGGTCTCTGCCGCGCTGGGCACGAGGTTGACCATGTGGGTAAGCAACCGGCGCACGCCGTGTTCGTATTCGCCCGATCCGATGAAGACCGGGGCGACCTGGTTGGCCGCCACCTGGGCACGGAGGTAGTTGCGGATCTCCTCTTCCGAGGGTTGCTTGTCTTCGAGCAGGGCCTCAAGCAGGGTGTCGTCGAAATCGGCAAGCGATTCGAGCAGTTCGGTGCGCGCGGCGGCACTGCGTTCCGAAACCGAGTCGGGTGCTTCCGTCTCTTCGGACGCGCCGTTCCGCTGGTAGGCGTACGCCTGCCCGCTGATCAGGTCAACGTAGCCGGTGATTGCGTCGCCCTCGCGGGTCGGCACCTGGTGCAGCACCAGCGGGTGGCCCGAAATGCTGCGTATCGCGGGGATGACTTCGCGCAGCGTCCGGCTGGCCCGGTCGATCTTGTTGATGAAGGCGAGATTGGGGATGCCGTGGTCGTTGAGGAAGTGGAACAGTGGCGCCAGAGTCACCACGCGGTCGGGTTCGGGCTCGCAGACCACGAGCGCGGCGTCGGCCCCCATCAGCGCATTGCGGGCTTCCGCGGCGAACTCGATCGAGCCCGGGCAATCGAGGAAGTTGAAGGTGACGCCGTTGTATTCGGCGGTCGCCGCCGAAACCTCGGTGCTCGACTGGCGCTCGCGCGCTTCGGCCGAGCCGTCGCCCACCGTATTGCCTTCCTTGACGCTGCCCTTGCGGCCGATCGCGCCGCAAGCGAACAACAGGCTCTCGAGAAGCGACGTTTTGCCGCTCATCGAAGGGCCGACAATGGCTACAGTACGCTTGTCACTCATGCATCCTCCCCAAAGGTTGCGCGGGCCGGCAGGGCCTCACGCGAAGCGATCGGAACCGCAGCGCCGCCGCGTCCAGACTTTGCCCGCCGCGCGGAACCCGGCGGCGAGGCCGTTATATTTACCCACTCCCGCCGAAAACGCGAGTCCCACCGTTGCGCCGTTTCGCGCGCCGCGGGCGCTATGGCAGTATAGTCCGCGATCACGCGGCAGCGACGGAGAAGGAGGCGGAAGCGGACCAATGAGTGTTTGGGGAAAAGTCATCGGCGGGGCCGCCGGCTTCGCCCTCGGTGGCCCGCTCGGGGCGCTTATCGGCGTCGCCGCCGGTCATGCCATGGATCGTATGCGCGGCGCCGCGAAGGTCGCTCCGTCGGAAGCCAGACCGGTCGCCTTCACCGTCGCGGTCATCGCCCTCGCGGCCAAGATGGCCAAGGCCGACGGCGTCGTCACACGCGACGAGGTCGACGTCTTCAAGCGCATCTTCCGCATCCCGCCCGGGGATGTCGGCAAGGTCGGCCGCCTGTTCGACGCGGCGCGGCGCGACGCCGGCGGCTTCGAGCCCTACGCCGAGCAGATCGCCCAGATGTTTCGCGACAGCCCGAGGGTTCTTGAGGAACTGCTCGACGGTCTGTTCGAGATCGCCAAGGCCGACAACGTGGTGCATCCGGCCGAGCTCGACTACCTGCGCCGCGTCGCCGCGCTGTTCGGTTTCGACGAAGCGGCGTTCGAGCGCATCCGCGCCGGCCATCTCGGGCGCGGCGAGGCCGACGCCTACGAGATCCTCGGAGTCGACTCCGACGCCGGCGACGACGAGCTCAAGGCGGCCCATCGCCGGCTGGCGCGCCAGTACCATCCCGACCGGCTGATCGGCGAGGGCCTGCCGCAGGAATTCGTCGACCTCGCCAACCAGAAGCTGGCGACGATCAACGACGCCTACGACCGCGTGCGCCGCGAACGCGACCTCGGGTGAGGCGTGGCGCCGCCGCCCCTGGTCACGCTTGCCGGTGAGGTACTGTATAGTCGCCGGGTGACGTCCGCCTTTCGCCCACGCGCCCATACGACGCCATGACCGATCGTCCTTCGCCCAACCACGACGCGCGGCCCGAGGGCGTCGCCGTCGACGTGCTGGTCCTGCACTACACCGGCATGGAAAACGCCGAGACGGCGCTAGCGCGCCTTTGCGACCCGGCCGCCCGGGTCAGCGCCCACTACCTCGTCGACGAGGACGGTACGATCTTCCGTCTGGTCGCGGAATCACGCCGGGCATGGCACGCCGGGGTGTCGTTCTGGCGCGGTTGTGACGACGTCAATGCGGTGTCGATCGGGGTCGAGATCGTCAATCCCGGCCACGAGTTCGGCTACCGCCCCTATCCCGAAGCGCAGATGGCCGCGGTCGAGGCGCTGTGCCGCGACATCGTCGCCCGCCACCCGATCCCCGCCCGCAACGTGGTCGGCCATTCCGACGTGGCGCCGGGCCGGCGCGCCGATCCGGGCGAACTGTTCGACTGGCCGCGCCTCGCCGCGGCGGGCGTCGGTCTGTGGCCCGAGGACAACCCGGTGCGGGGCGAAATGGGGCTCGCGCTCGCCCGCGGCGACGCCGGGCGCGCGGTGGCCGACGCGCAAGGAGCGCTCGCCGAATTCGGTTACGCGGTTCCCCGCCACGGCGCTTACGACGAGGCCACGGCCGATGCGGTGGCCGCCTTTCAGCGCCACTTCCGGCCCTGCCGAGTCGACGGCGTTCTCGATCCCGAGACCGCGCAACGCCTGTTCGCCGTGCTCGCCCGCGCTTGACGCGGCGGGGCCGGCTGCGTACCTCTAATAACGACGCCAGACGGCCGGATGGCCGCCTTCCGGCAATCGCCGGGGGGAGGAAAGTCCGGGCTCCACGGAAACACGGTGCCGGGTAACGCCCGGCGGGGGCGACCCCAGGGAAAGTGCCACAGAAAGCAGACCGCCCGCCCGGACCCGCGAGGGTCGGCGGGCAAGGGTGAAAGGGTGCGGTAAGAGCGCACCGCGCCGGCGGCAACGTCGGCGGCACGGCAAACCCCACCGGGAGCAAGACCGAATAGGGGCGGCGCGCCGCGATCCGGCTTCGGCCCCGCGGCAGACGGGTTTCCGCGTCGGCCGCCCGGGTTGGTCGCACGAGGCGCCCGGTGACGGGCGTCCCAGATGAATGGCCATCCTCCGCGCTTCGCGTGGAGACAGAACCCGGCTTACAGGCCGTCTGGCGTCGCCGATTCCGTTCCTGCTTCCGCCACCGGGATGAATCGCCCGGATGTCCCGATGTCTCGGGGGCCATGCGCGGCCGCCCGGATGTCGGGCGCTATGCTCGCTCTTGCCTGGTTGAGAACATTAGATGAACATAAATTCGCCACATTTTGCTGCCAGGTTCAAAGGAAAACGCGGGTCATTGCACGCGATCGACTTTGTTCACACGACGTTCTCAAAGAAACGCGTCTTAGGAAACGAGTGAAAGTCCTTGCGTTAAGGAAATATTAACTAGTCTGCGGCATTGACGCCCATGATATCCCATGGTATCCCATACAGTCCCAATCTGTTCGCGCATCGGGCATGGTGGGACGGGGCAGGGGACGGTTGCCGCGGGAGACCGGCAGCCCGAAACAGGGGAGTGGCCGCGTGGCGTTGTTTCTGTCCACGTTCGTCAACAAGATCGACCGCAAGGGGCGCGTCTCGGTGCCGGCGAGTTTTCGCGCCGCGCTCGCCGGTCAGGGCTTCCCCGGCATCGTCGCCTTCCCGTCGTTTCGCGACAGCTACAACGCCATCGAGGCCTGCGCCATGGACCGCATGGAGCGCCTGAGCGCGAGTCTCGACCAGCTCAATCCCTTCTCGGACGAACACGACGACTTCGCCAGCGTCATCTTCGGCGCTTCGGCGCAGCTGCCCTTCGACGGCGAAGGCCGCATCATCCTGCCCGAGGCGCTGCGCGCCCACGCGACGATCGTCGACCGGGCGGCGTTCGTCGGCCGCGGCGCGACCTTCCAGATCTGGGAGCCCGCGGCGCTTGAGGCCTTTCAGGCCGAGGCCCGGCGGCGCGCCAGCGAGGCGCGCGCGCGCTTCGAACTCGGACCGTCGGGAGGTGAGCGCGGATGAACGGCGCCGCGACAAGCGACGGCGGACACCGCCCGGTGTTGCTGAGCGAGATTCTCGCCGCGCTCGCGCCCCGCGACGGCGGTATCTACGTCGACGGCACCTTCGGCGGCGGCGGCTACAGCCGCGCCCTGCTTGCCGCGGCCGAGTGCACGGTGTGGGCGATCGACCGCGATCCGGAAGCGCTCGCCCGCGCCGCCGCGCTGATCGACGCGTTCGCGCCCCGCCTCGGCGTCATCGCCGGACGCTTCGGCGAGATGGACCGATTGCTCGCCGCCCGCGGCGTCTCCGCGGTCGACGGCGTCGCACTCGACCTCGGCGTTTCGTCGCAGCAACTCGACGATCCGTCGCGGGGCTTTTCGTTCCGGCACGACGGCCCCCTCGACATGCGCATGGAAAGCGCCGGGCACACCGCGGCCGAGGTGATCAACGAGAGCGGCGAGCAGGCGCTCGCGGCGATCATCTTCAATCTTGGCGAGGAGCGCCGGGCGCGCCACGTCGCCCGGGCCATCGTCGAGGCGCGCGGCGAGCGGCCGATCACCCGCACCGGCGAACTCGCCGCCATCGTCCGTCGCGTCGTCAGGCCGGCGGCCGACGGCATCGACCCGGCGACCCGGACGTTCCAGGCGCTGCGCATCCACGTCAACGACGAACTCGGCGAGATCGACCGCGGCCTCGCCGCCGCCGAACGGTTGCTCTTGCCCGGCGGGCGCCTTGTGGTGGTGTCGTTCCACTCGCTCGAAGACCGCCGCGTGAAGCGTTTCCTCGCCGCGCGCTCGGGCCGCGTCCCGCGTCCCAGCCGCCATGCGCCGGTCGTTGCCGAACCCGCCGCGCCCAGTTTCCGGCTGCTTGGCCGGGGCGCGCGGCGTCCTGCCGCCGGCGAGATTGCGGTCAACCCCCGGGCCCGCTCGGCGCGGCTGCGCGCCGCCGAGCGCACCGCCGCGCCGGCCTGGGAGACGGCGGCATGAACGCGCCGTCCAATGTGCTCTGGGTGGCGCTGATCGGCATCGTCGCCTTCGGCCTGTTTCAGCTCAAACACGCGGTGCAGCGCCTCGAGGACGAACTCGCCGGCCTCAACCGCGAACTCCTCGCCAGCGAGGAAAACATCCACGTGCTGCGCGCCGAGTGGAGTTATCTCAACCGGCCCGAGCGGCTCGCAGTCCTTGCCGCGCGCCATCTCGACCTCGAGGCCTTGGCGCCGGCGCAGATCGGCGCGGTCGAAGTCCTGCCGTTGCGCGCCGACGTCGCCCGGCTCGCAAACCCGGAGAAGGCGCCGTGAGCCCGCAACGCAATCGGTTCGCGGACGACGCGCCCGCGATAGACGGTCGCGTCCGGCTCGACGGCCTCGCCAGCCAGGCGCTGCACACCGGGTGCCATCGCCTGATGTTCGGCGCCGTTCTGTTCGCGCTCGCCTTCTTCATCGTCGGCCTGCGGCTGGTCGACGTGGTTCTGCTCAACGACGGCTTCGAACCGCGCCTCGCGCGTGCGGCGCCGACGCAGCACGCCCAGCTCGGCCGTCGCGACATCGTCGACCGCAACGGCGTACTGCTCGCCACCAACCTGCCCACCGCTTCGCTGTTCGCCGATCCCGCCCGGGTGCTCGACGCCGGCGAGGCGGCCGGCAGGCTGGTCCGCGTCCTGCCCGAGATGAGCCGCGCCGAGATTCTCGACAAGCTGACCAGTCCGCGGCGCTTCGTCTGGCTCAAGCGCAACCTCACGCCCCGCCAACAGGATGCGATCAACCGCCTGGGATTGCCCGGAATCGCCTTTCAGCGCGAGGAACGACGGGTCTATCCGCTGGGTGCGCTGTTTTCCCATGTCGTCGGGTTCGCCGACATCGACGGCCGCGGCATCGCCGGCGTCGAGAAGTCGTTCGACGAGACGTTGCGTGCGGCGGCGGAAGGCGAAGCGGCGCCGCTCAGGCTGTCTCTCGACACCCGTGTCCAGCACGCGCTGCGCGAAGAGCTTGCCCGCGGCATGGCGACGTTCGATGCCGCCGGCGCCGCGGGCGTCGTGCTCGACGCGACCAACGGCGCCGTGCTGGCGATGGTCTCGCTGCCCGACTTCGACCCCAACCGCTCGCGCGACGGCCGGCAAGCGGCGCGCTTCAACCGCGCCACCCTCGGCGCCTACGAGATGGGTTCGACCTTCAAGGTGTTCACCACGGCGATGGCGCTCGACGCCGGCGTCGTCACGCTGCGCGACGGCTACGACGCCAGCCAGCCGATCCATGTGGCGCGCTTCGTCATCCACGACTACAAGCCGGCCAACCGCTGGCTGTCGGTGCCCGAAATATTCGTGCGCTCGTCGAACATCGGCGCGGCCAAGATGGCGCTCGACATCGGCACCCGGAGGCAGCGCGAATACCTCTCGCATCTCGGTCTGCTTTCGCCTGCCGAGATCGAGCTGCCCGAGGTTACCGCGCCGATTCTGCCGTCGCCGTGGCGCGAAATCAACACCATGACGATCGCCTACGGCCATGGTCTCGCGGTCAGCCCGTTGCAGCTCACTTCGGCGGTCGCGGCGGTGGTCAACGGCGGGGTGTTCTATCCCCCCACCCTGGTCCGGCGCTCGTCCGCGGAGCCGAGCCTCGGCTGGCGCGTCATCGAACCCGACACCTCGACCCGGATGCGCGCGCTGATGCACCTCGTGGTCGCGCGCGGCACCGGCAAGAAGGCGGCGGTGCCCGGTTATCTGGTCGGCGGCAAGACCGGCACGGCGGAAAAGCCGGGGCGCGGCGGCTATCGGCGCAAGTCGCTGATTTCGTCGTTCGTCGCCGCCTTTCCCATCGACGCGCCGCGCTTCGTCGTGTTCGCCATGCTCGACGAACCGCGCGGCACCAAGAAGACACACAACTACGCGACGGGCGGCTGGACCGCGGCGCCGATCGTCGGCCGCGTCATCGCGCGCCTCGGACCGATGGAGGGTCTCGCGGCGCGCGGGGACGACGCCGAGGATCCGGCGGAGGCGCGGCTCGTCAAGATCGCCGGTCGGGAGGGCGCGGGTGTTGCTTTCTGAGCTGATCAACGGCGACGGCGGACCGGCCGGAAAAATCGAGATTCGCGGCCTTACCGCCGATTCGCGTGCGGTCCGCCCGGGTTATCTGTTCGCCGCGCTGCGCGGCAGCCGTGCCGACGGCAGCGACTTCGTCGCCGACGCCGTCGCCCACGGCGCGATCGCCGTGCTCGCGGCCGAAGGCGCGCGGATCGAACTTCCCGAGGACAAGGTACGGCTGGTCACCGACGCCAATCCAAGGCGCCGGCTGGCGCTGATGGCGGCGCGCTTCCATCCGGCGCAGCCACGCGTCATCGCTGCGGTGACCGGCACCAACGGGAAGACCTCGGTCGCCGCCTTCGCCCGGCAGATCTGGGAGCGCATGGGGGTGCCCGCCGCCTCCCTCGGGACCCTTGGCATCGTCGGACGGGACGTATCGCGGTCGTTGTCCCACACGACCCCCGATCCCGTGACGCTGCATCAAGCGCTCTCAGATCTCGCCGCGGCGGACATCGACCACCTGGCGATCGAGGCCTCGAGCCACGGTCTCGACCAATGCCGGCTCGACGGCGTTCGGGTAAGCGCCGCGGCCTTCACCAATCTGACGCAGGATCATCTCGACTATCACCCGAGCGCCGAGGCCTATCTCGCCGCCAAGCTGCGCCTGTTCGACACGGTGATGGCGCCGGGCGGTGTCGCCGTGCTCAACGCCGATGCGCCCGAATTCGCGCGCCTTGCCGAAGTCTGCCGCGCGCGCGGTCACCGCATCATGAGCTACGGCCGCACCGCGGGCGACCTGCGTCTGGTCGGCGCCGGGGCGGTGGACGACGGCCAACGCCTGACGATCGACGTCGCCGGCCGGCGCCGCACCGTCGCCCTGCCGCTTCCCGGCGCGTTCCAGGCGATGAATGCGCTCTGCGCCGCCGGGCTCGTGGTTGCCTGCGGCGTCGCGATCGACGACGCGCTGGCGGCGCTGTCCGGGATCGCCGGCGTTCCCGGCCGGGTCGAGTGCGTCGCCCGTCACCCCTGCGGCGCGCCGGTCTACGTCGATTACGCGCACACCCCCGACGCGCTTGCCCACGTGCTCGAAGCGCTCAGGCCGCACGCCCGCGGCCGACTCGTCGTCGTCTTCGGCTGCGGCGGCGACCGCGACCGGACCAAACGGCCGCTCATGGGCA
This sequence comes from Alphaproteobacteria bacterium, assembly GCA_046758065.1. Taxonomy (GTDB): domain Bacteria; phylum Pseudomonadota; class Alphaproteobacteria; order JAAXGF01; family JAAXGF01; genus JBHHZM01. Next base: position 12,716 of record JBHHZM010000002.1, read on the forward strand.
AGATCGCCGCCGCGCTCGCCGATCATGCCATCGTCACCGACGACAACCCGCGGGGCGAGGACCCGGGAGCGATCCGGCGCGCCGTGCTCGCCGCCTGCCCCGGCGCCGACGAGGTCGACGACCGCGCCCGGGCGATCCGCGAGGCGATTGCCCGGCTCGCCCCGGGCGACGTTCTGGTCATCGCCGGCAAGGGTCACGAACGGGGTCAGATCGTCGGCCAAACGGTCATCCCCTTCGACGACGCCGAAATCGCCCGCGCCGCCGTCGCCGGGCTTCGCGGAGACGACCGGTGAGCGACGCGATCCTGTGGACGGCGACCGAGGCCGCGCGCGCGACCGGCGGGGAGACGCCGGCCGAATGGGACTGCACGAGCATTGCCTCGGACAGCCGCAAGGTCGAGCCCGGCGCGCTGTTCGTCGCCCTCAAGGGCCCCAACCACGACGCCCACGATTATGTCGTTCAGGCATTCGAGCGCGGCGCCGCGGCGGCGCTGGTGGCGCGTCGCCCCGAAGGCGTCGCCGCCGGGGCGCCGCTGCTGGTGGTCGACGACGTGCTCGCGGCGCTCGGACGGCTCGCCCAAGCGGCGCGCGCGCGGACCGCGGCGCGCGTCATCGCGGTGACGGGGAGCGTCGGCAAGACGGGCACCAAGGAGACCTTGCGGCTCGCGCTTTCCGAGCAGGGCGCCACCTTCGTGAGCCCGGCGAGCTACAACAACGCCTGGGGCGTGCCCCTGAGCCTCGCCGCCCTGCCGCGCGACGCGATGTACGCCGTCTTCGAGATCGGCATGAACCACCCGGGCGAGATCGCCCCGCTGGCGCGGCTGGTGCGGCCCGACGTCGGCGTCGTCACCGTGATCGAAGCCGTGCATCTCGCGTTCTTCGATTCGCTTGCCGCGATCGCCGACGCCAAGGCCGAATTGTTCGAAGGCATGGATGCCGACGGCGTCGCCGTGCTCAATCACGACGACCGCTTCTACAAGCGCCTCGCCGCCGCCGCCCGGGCGCGCGGGATGCGGCGTATTCTCGCCTTCGGCCGCGATCCCGGCGCCGAAGTGCGCCTCGTCGAGGCGACCAGCGACGCCGAATCGAGCGCCGTGACCGCCGCCGTCGAGGGCGAGACGATCCGCTACACGGTTGGCGCGCCGGGCCGCCACTGGGTCGATACCAGCCTCGCCGCGCTCGCCGCCGTCAGGGGCGTCGGGGCCGACGTCGGCCGCGCCGCCGCGCGGCTCGCCGAGGCGCGGCCCTTGCCCGGCCGCGGCGCCCGCCACCGCGTGTCGCTCGACGGCGACGCCTTCACCCTGATCGACGAGAGCTACAACGCCAACCCGGCGTCGATGCGCGCCGCCATCGCCAACCTCGGCGCGACGCCGCCCGGCCCCGGCGGCCGGCGCATCGCCGTGCTCGGCGACATGCTCGAACTCGGCGGCGCCGCGCCGGCGCTCCACGCCGCGCTCGCCGATCCGCTGGCCGAAGCGGACGTCGATCTGGTGTTCACCGCCGGGACCCACATGGCGCGCCTGCGCAGGGCGCTGCCGGCGGCGCGCCGCGCCGGCCACGCCGAACGCTCGACCGACCTCATCGGGCCGGTCGTCGCCGCGCTGCGCGCGGGCGACGTGGTCATGGTCAAGGGCTCGCTGGGCAGTCGCATGGCGCCCGTCGTCGAAGCGTTGCGCGCGCGCAACGCCGCGCGCCGTCCGCGTGCCGCCGGCAACGGATGAACGGGGCGCCCGGTCATGCTGTTCAACCTGCTCTATCCGCTGGCCGACGATTTCGGGCTGTTCAACCTGTTCCGGTATCTTACTTTCCGTACCGGCGGCGCGGTGCTGACCGCGCTCGTCGTGAGCTTCATCTTCGGCCCCGGCATCATCCGCTGGCTGGCGAACCGGCAAGGCAACGGCCAACCGATCCGCGACGACGGTCCCGCGGGCCACATCCTCGCCAAGGCAGGCACGCCGACGATGGGCGGCTTCCTCATCCTGCTCGCCCTCAGTCTTTCGACGCTGCTCTGGGCCGACCTCACCAACGGCTATGTGTGGATCGTGCTGCTGGTCGCGCTGGGTTACGGCTTCGTCGGTTTCGCCGACGATTACATGAAGGTGATGCAGCAGTCGAGCCACGGGCTTTCGGTGCGCTTCAAGTTCCTCATCGAGATCGGCATCGGCGTCGCCGCTGCGGTCTGGATCATGCAGCTCACCGACAAGCCGCTGGCGGTGGGGCTTGCCGTGCCGTTCCTCAAGGACGTGCTGGTCGACCTTGGCTGGTTCTTCGTGCCGTTCGCGGTGCTGGTGATGGTCGGCACCTCGAACGCGGTCAACCTGACCGACGGGCTCGACGGCCTCGCCATCGTGCCGATCATGATCGCCGCCGCCTGTTTCGCCGTGATTTCGTACCTCGTCGGCAACACGGTGTTCGCCAACTACCTGCAAATCCAGTTGGTGCCGGGCAGCGGCGAGCTCGCCGTGCTGTGCGGCGCGCTGGTCGGCGCGAGCCTCGGTTTTCTCTGGTTCAACGCGCCGCCGGCGATGGTGTTCATGGGCGATACCGGCAGCCTCGCCGCCGGCGGCACCATCGGGGCGGTCAGCGTGGTGACCAAGCACGAGCTCGTGCTGGTCATCATCGGCGGTCTGTTCGTCCTCGAGACCGTTTCGGTCATGGTCCAGGTGATCTCGTTCAAGATCACCGGGCGTCGCGTCTTCCGCATGGCGCCCCTGCACCATCATTTCGAGCAGAAGGGCTGGGCCGAGCCGACCATCGTCATCCGCTTCTGGATCATCGCCGTGGTCCTGGCCCTGCTCGGGCTGGCGACGCTGAAACTGAGGTAAGGCGATGATCGTGCCCTTCCCCTTCGCCGAGCTTCCCGTCGCCGTCTTCGGCCTGGGCCGTTCGGGGCGGTCGGCGGCCCGCGCGCTGGTCGCGGCCGAGGCCGAGGTGTGGGCCTGGGACGACGACGCGGCGACGCGCGCGGCGGCGGAGGCCGAAGGGGCGCCGCTCGTCGATCTCTACCACTGCGACTGGCGCGAACCGCTCAGCCTGGTCCTCAGCCCGGGCGTGCCGCTCAGCCATCCGAAACCGCATCCGGTGGCGGCGCTCGCGCGCGAGGCGGGTTGCGAGATCATCGGCGACATCGAGGTGCTGGCGCGCACCATGCGCGACGCGCGCTACATCGGGGTGACCGGCACCAACGGCAAATCGACGACCACGGCGCTGATCGGACACATCCTCGAATTCGCCGGTCAGACCGTCGCCGTGGGCGGCAACCTGGGCACGCCGGCGCTCGATCTCGATCCGCTCGACGGGTCGGGAACCTACGTGCTCGAAATGTCGTCGTACCAGCTCGACCTGACCTATTCGATCACCTTCGACGTGGCGGCGCTGGTCAACGTGACGCCGGATCACCTCGACCGTCACGGCGGCTTCGACAACTACCTCGCGACGAAGAAGAAAATCTTTTACCGTCAGACCCGCCCACGCACGGCGGTGGTCTGCGTCGACGACGAGCCCTGCCGCCGGGTGTTCGACGACCTCGTCGCCCTGAGCGACCAGCGTATCGTTCCGGTCTCGGCGGAACGCAAGGTCGCGGGCGGGATCTACGTCGTCGACGGCGTGCTTCACGACGATAGCGAAGGCCGCGATGCGTCGGTGATCGACCTCAAGGAGGTAGCGACGCTGCCCGGCGTTCATAACTGGCAGAACGCCGCAGCCGCCTTCGCCGTCGCCCGCGCCGCCGGGGTTGCCGCGCCGGTCGCCGGCGCCTGTCTGCGCAGTTTTCCCGGTCTCGCGCATCGCCTCGAACTGGTCGCGATCATCGACGGCGTGCGCTTCATCAACGATTCCAAGGCGACCAACGCCGCCGCCGCGGCGAAGGCGCTGGCCTGTTACGACACCATCCATTGGATCGCCGGCGGGCGGTCCAAGGAAGGCGGCATCGATTCGCTCGAGCCCTATTTCCCGCGCATCACCAGGGCCTACCTCATCGGCGAGGCGGCCGAGGCGTTCGCGGCGACGCTCGCGGACAAGGTGCCGTACACGATTTGCGGTGAACTGGAGACCGCCGTTTCCCTGGCGGCGGCAGACGCCAAGGCGTGCGGGCGCGACAGCGCTGTCGTGTTGCTGTCTCCCGCCGGCGCCTCCTTCGACCAGTTCACCAACTTCGAGGCGCGTGGTTCCGCATTCCGCGCGCTCGTCGACGTCCTCCCCGGCGAGCGTGATGAGGTGGAAAGTACCGCCGTCTCACGAGGAGGCGTCCATTGATCGTCGTCGCGCGCACCGATACCAGTCTGTTCGGTCGTTGGTGGTGGACGATCGATCGGTGGACCCTCCTCGCTTTTGTCCTTCTCATGGGATTGGGCGCCATCCTGATCATGGCGGCGAGCCCGGCGGTGGCCGACCGCCTCGGCGTCGATCCCTTCTATTTCGTGCGGCGCCAGCTTGCCTATCTCCTGCCTGCCGCGGCGGTCATGCTGGCGACCTCGCTGCTGTCGCCGCGCGGCGTGCGGCGGCTCGCGCTCGCCGGATTCGCGGTCGGCGTGGCGCTGCTCGTCGTCACCCTCGTCGCGGGCCACGAGGTCAACGGCGCCCGGCGCTGGCTCAGGCTGGGGACGTTCTCGCTCCAGGCCTCGGAATTCGTCAAGCCGTTCTTTGCGGTCGTCGCCGCCTGGCTGTTCGCCGCCTACCGTCTCAACCCGGGGTTTCCCGGAAACCTGTTGTGCGCCGCGTTCTGCGTGCTGCTGCTCGGTCTGCTCGTCCTGCAGCCCGACTTCGGCATGGCCCTGATGGTGGCGGCGGTGTGGTTCGCGCAGTACTTCTTCGCCGGCCTGGGTTTCGGCTGGGTGGCGCTGTTCGGCGCTCTCGGCCTCGCCGGGCTGGTCGCCGGCTATGTTTTCCTGCCGCACGTGGCAAGCCGCATCGACCGCTTTTTCGACCCGGGTTCGGGCGACAACTTCCAGGTCGATACGGCGCTCAGCGCCTTCACCAACGGCGGGCTGTTTGGCCGCGGCCCGGGCGAAGGCGTGGTCAAGGAGAGTCTGCCCGACGCGCACAGCGATTTCATTTTCGCCGTCGCCGGGGAAGAGTTCGGGCTGCTGTTCTGCCTCGTGATCGTCGCCATTTTCGCCTTTATCGTGCTGCGCGGCTTCGGCCGCGCGCTTCAGGGCCGCAGTCTGTTCGCGATGCTCGCGGCGGGCGGCCTTCTCGCCGGCTTCGGCCTGCAGGCGCTGGTACACATGGGAGTGACGCTCAGGCTGCTGCCGCCCACCGGGATGACGCTGCCGTTCGTCTCCTACGGCGGCTCGTCGATCTTCGCCGTGGCGCTCGGCATGGGCATGCTGCTGGCGCTGACGCGCCGGCGCGCCGGCGCGGGAGAGCTGCCGTGAGCGGGCTGGTGGTGCTGACCGCCGGCGGCACCGGCGGTCACGTCTTTCCGGCCCAGGCGCTGGCCAGCGAGCTGGTCGCGCGCGGCCGGACGCTGGCGCTGATTACCGACCGCCGCGGCGCCGACTTCGGCGAGATGCTCGACCGCAAGGCGGTGTTCACCGTGTCCGCGAGCATGGTGAGCGGACGCGGGCTTTCGGGCCGGCTCAGGGGTCTCTTCGACATCGGCCTCGGCGTGGTGCAGGCGCGCCGCATCCTCGGTCGGCTGCGTCCGGCGGGGGTGGTGGGGTTCGGCGGCTACGCCTCGGTGCCGGCGATGCTGGCGGCCACCCAGCGCGGGCTGCCCACGGTGATCCACGAGCAGAACGCGGTACTCGGCCGCGCCAACCGCCTGCTCGCTCCCCGGGTGCGCGCCATCGCCGTCTCATTCGCCGGGACGGCGCAGCTCTGTCCCGCCGACGCCGGCAAGGCCGAGCATACCGGCAATCCGGTGCGTCCCGAGATCGCGGCGCTCGCCGAGACGCCCTACCCGGCGCCCGCGGCGGACGGCCCCTTGACGCTGCTGGTGACCGGCGGCAGTCAGGGCGCGGCGGTGTTGGCCGACGTGGTGCCGGAGGCGCTCGGCCTCCTGTCCGGGGCGATGCGGCGCCGGCTCCGCGTCATGCAGCAGTGCCGCGCCGACGACATCGAACGCGTCCGGGCGGCGTACGCCGGGGCGGCAATCGACGCCGAACTCGCGGTTTTTTTCAACGACATGCCGGCGCGGCTCGCGGCGGCGCATCTCGCCATCGCCCGGGCCGGCGCATCGACGGTCGCCGAACTCACCGCCGCCGGCCGGCCGGCGATCCTGGTGCCCTATCCGCACGCCATCGACGATCACCAGAGCGCCAATGCCCGCGCCGTCGAGGCCGCCGCTGGCGGCTGGCTGATGCCGCAGACGGAGTTCACGCCCGAGGCGCTTGCCGCCCGCCTCGCCACGCTGTTCGAGGCGCCCGGGCGTCTCGCGACGGCCGCGGCCGCCGCGCGCGCCGCCAGCAGACCGCACGCCGCGGCGCTGCTTGCCGATCTCGTCGAACGGCGCATGCCGGTCAACGGCGGCTGCGGCGTCAATCGCGGTGCGGGACTGACCGCGCAGGGGGTCGCCGCATGAGGAAGATTCCGCTCGCGATCGGCACCATCCATTTCGTCGGCATCGGCGGCATCGGCATGAGCGGCATCGCCGAAGTGCTGCATAACCTGGGTTATTGCGTGCAGGGCAGCGATATTGCCGAAAACGCCAACGTCAACCGGCTGCGCGAGTTGGGCGTCGCGGTTCGCGTCGGTCACGCGGCGGAGAACCTGGGCGACGCCCAGGTGGTGATCGTTTCCTCCGCGGTGAAACCCGACAACCCCGAGGTGACGGCGGCGCGCGCCTCCTTCGTACCGGTGGTGCGGCGCGCCGAGATGCTGGGCGAGCTGATGCGGCTCAGATGGTCGATCGCAGTGGGCGGCACTCACGGCAAGACGACGACGACCTCGCTGATCGCCGCGCTGCTCGACGCCGCGCGCTTCGATCCGACGGTGATCAACGGCGGTATCATCAACGCCTACGGCACCAACGCCCATCTCGGCGGCGGCGAGTGGATGGTCGTCGAGGCCGACGAATCCGACGGCACCATCGCGCGGCTCCGGGCGATTGTCGCCGTGGTCACCAACATCGACCCCGAACACCTCGATCACTACGGCTCGTTCGATGCGCTGCGCGCCGCCTTCGAGGCGTTCGTCGAGAACATCCCGTTCTACGGCTTTGCGGTGCTCTGTATCGATGCGCCGGAGGTTCAGGCAATGATCGGCCGGGTCTCCAACCGCCGCGTCGTCACCTATGGCTTCAGCCCGCAGGCCGATGTGCGCGCCGTCGACGTCGAAACGGCGCCGGGCGGCATGCGCTTCAGCGCGGTGCTCGCCGACCGCAGCGGCGGCGAACCGCGCACCATCGAGGGCCTCGATCTGCCGATGCCGGGCGAGCACAATGTGCAGAACGCGCTCGCCGCGCTCGCCGTCGGCCACGAGATGGGCATCGACGAGCGGGTGATGCGCCGCGCCTTCGCCGAGTTCAAGGGGGTCAAGCGGCGCTTCACCCGCACCGGCGAGGTTGGCGGGATCACGGTAATCGACGACTACGGACACCACCCGGTGGAAATCGCCGCGGCGCTCAAGGCAGCGCGCGCGGCCTACGACGGTCGCATCGTCGCCGTCGTCCAGCCGCACCGCTACACCCGACTGCGCGACCTGTTCGAGGAATTCTGCGTTTGCTTCAACGATGCCGACACGGTCATCGTCGCCGACGTCTACGCCGCGGGCGAGCAGCCGATCGAAGGCATCGACCGCGACGCGTTCGTCGCCGGTCTGCGCGAGCGCGGCCACCGTCGCGTCGAGGCGCTCGACGATCCGGAAGATCTCGCCGGCATCATCGCCAGCGAGGCGGTCGCGGGCGATGCGGTGATCTGCCTCGGCGCCGGCACCGTCACCAATTGGGCGCATGCCCTGCCGGATCGGCTCGCGCGGGCGCTCGCCGGGCGGGCGGGCGACCGGCGGAGCGTCCATAAATGATGGCCCCGGCGCGTCGCCCCGCTCGCCTGATCGATCGGCTGCCGCCGGTGCGCGGCCGTTACGTGGAGAATGTCGCGCTCGGCCGTTTCACCTGGTTTCGCGTCGGTGGGCCGGCTGAGGTCGTCTTCCGCCCCGCCGACGAGGCCGATCTCGCCGAATTTCTCGGCCGCAAACCGGCCGACGTGCCGGTCACGGTGATCGGCGTCGGTTCGAACCTTCTGGTGCGCGACGGCGGGATCGACGGCGTGGTGGTCCGGCTGGGCCGCGCGTTCGCCGGCATTGCGGTCGAGGGCGCGGGCATCGAAGCCGGCGCGGCGGCGCTCGATCTCAACGTGGCGCGCGCCGCCGCCGCAGCGGGACTCGCCGGGCTCGAATTCCTGAGCGGTGTGCCGGGAACCGTCGGCGGCGCGCTCCGGATGAACGCCGGCGCCTTCGGCGGCGAGATGGCCGAAGTCGCGATCGGCGCCCGGGCGGTCGACGCGCAGGGCGGTCTGCACGAACTCTCGGTCGCCGATCTCGGGTTCGCCTACCGCCATACGGCGGCGCCCGGCGACTGGATCTTCACCGCGGCGAGGCTGGTCGGGCAGCCGGGCGAGCCGCGGGCCATCGCCGCCCGCATGGCCGAGATCGCCCGCACCCGCGACGCCGCCCAGCCGCGGCGCAGCCGCACCGGCGGCAGCACGTTCAAGAACCCGCCGGGGATGAGCGCCTGGGAGCTGATCGAACGCGCCGGCTGTCGGGGCCTGCGCCGTGGCGGGGCCATGGTCTCCGAGAAGCACTGCAACTTTCTCGTCAACGCCGGCGAGGCCACGGCGGCCGACGTCGAGGCGCTCGGCGAGGAGGTCCGTCGGCGCGTCGCCGAGGCGGCCGGCGTTACCCTCGAATGGGAAATCCGCCGTGTCGGCCGCCACGCCGCGGGCCTCGGAGAGGCCGAACGATGAGCAAGCGCGTCGCCGTGCTGATGGGCGGCTGGTCCGCCGAGCGCGAGGTCTCGCTGGTTTCCGGCAGGGCCTGCGCCGCGGCGCTGCGCGAGCGCGGCTACGACGTCATCGAGGTCGAAGTCGAGCGCGACCTGACGAGGCTGCTGACGGCGCTCGAACCCCCTCCCGACGTGATCTTCAACGCGCTGCACGGACGCTTCGGCGAGGACGGCTGTATCCAGGGTGTGCTCAACGTCCTCGGCCTGCCCTACACGCATTCGGGTCTGCTCGCCTCGGCTCTGGCCATGGACAAGCCCATGGCCAACCGCATCTTCGCCGCCGCGGGAATCAACTGCCCGGAAGGAATCGTCGTCGATCTTGAAACCGCGCTCAGCTGCGAAGCGATGGATCCGCCCTATGTCGTCAAGCCGACCAACGAAGGCTCGAGCGTCGGCGTTCACATCGTGCGCGAAGGCGACAACGCCCCCGGGTTCGCCGCCTCCGATTGGAGTTTCGGCGATAAGGTGCTGGTCGAACGCTACATCCCCGGCCGCGAGCTGACGGTCGCGGTGATGGGAGATCGCGCGCTCGGCGTCACCGAGCTGCGACCGCACCGGGGCTTCTACGACTACGAGGCCAAGTACACCGACGGCAGGACGACGCATCTCTGTCCCGCGCCGCTGCCCGACGCGGTGGCGAAAAAGGCGATGGACGACGCGGTCACGGCGCACGGCGCGCTGGGGTGCCGCGGGGTAAGCCGCGCCGATTTCCGCTACGACGACACCGCCGGCGAGCCCGGCACGCTCTACATGCTGGAGGTCAACACCCAGCCCGGCATGACGCCGCTGTCGCTGGTGCCCGAGCAGGCGACGCGCGCCGGCATCGACTTCGGCGGGCTGGTGAGCTGGATGGTGGAGGAGGCGAAATGCGACGCCTGATTCCGTCGCGGCGCGGACGGACGTCCGGCGCCGGCCGGCGGGCCGGCCGCAGGCGGATGCACTGGCGCCCGTTACGGCCCGGGCTGCGCCGACTCGCGGTGGTCGGCGGCGCCGTTCTGGGATTCGCGCTGATCATCGGCGGCGGCGCCTGGCTGTGGACCTCGGGGCGCGTGACCGCAGCGCTCGACGACGCGCGCGGCGCGCTGGTCGCGGCTTCCGCCGACGCCGGCCTGATCCTGCGCGAGGTCTACGTCTCGGGGCGCAGCCAGACGTCGCGCGCCGACGTGCTCGAGGCCATCGGCATTCGCCGCGGCGCGCCGCTCGTCAGCCTCGACCCGGCGGCTGCGCGCCGGCGCCTCGATGCGCTCGGCTGGGTTCGCACGGCCACGGTCGAACGGCGCTTTCCGGATACCGTTTTCGTTCGTCTCGACGAGCGTGCGCCGCTCGCGCTCTGGCAGCGTAAGGGGAGGCTCGTCGTCGTCGACCGCGAAGGCGTGGTGGTCGCCGGCGCCGATCCGGGCGACTTCGCGGCGCTTCCGGTGATCGTCGGCGACGACGCTCCGGCGCATATCGCGGGCCTGCTCGCGGTCATGGCGTCGGAGCCCGCCCTGAGGGCGCGCGTCGAGGCCGCGGTACGGGTCGGCGGCCGGCGCTGGAATCTGAGGCTCGACAACGGCATCGACGTGCAGCTTCCCGAGCAGGGCGTCGTCGAAGCCTGGCGCCGCCTTGCCGACTTCGAGCGTCGTCACCGGCTGCTCGCGCGCGACATAACGGCGGTCGACCTGCGGCTGCCCGACCGGCTTGTGGTGGTGCGTCCGCCGCCTGCAGGCAAGGGGAAAAGCACCTGACGGCGGCGATCGAAACGATAATGCGGGCAACGGGGGAGCAACGGTGAGTAAGGGCAAGACGCGGAGCGGCGTGATCGCGGCGCTCGATGTGGGCACCAGCAAGGTGTGCTGTTTCATCGCCCGCAGCGACGGCGAGGCGCTGCAGGTCGTGGGAATCGGCCACCAGATCTGCCGTGGACTGCGCGCCGGCGCGGTGGTCGATATGGCCGCGGCCGAGGAATCGATCCTCGCCGCGGTGCATGCCGCCGAGCAGATGGCCGGCGAAACCATCCGCGACGTCCACCTCAACTTCTCGACCGGCAATCCCACGTCGCATCGCATCGGCGTCGAAGTCGCCCTCAACGGGCACGAGATCGGCAACAGCGACCTGCGCCGGGTGCTGAATCACGGCCGGTTGCGCTGCCAGGCCGGCGACCGCGAGATCGTGCACAGCATCCCGCTCGGCTATACGATCGACGGCAACTGCGGCATTCGCGACCCGCGCGGCATGTTCGGCGACCGTCTCGGCGTCAACATCCACGTCGTGACCGCCGACAGCGGGCCGCTGCGCAACCTCAACACCTGCGTCGCGCGCTGCCATCTCGACATCGCCGCCTGCGTCGTTTCGCCCTACGCCTCGGGTTTCGCCTGTCTGGTCGACGACGAAAAGGAACTCGGCGTCACCCTGATCGACATGGGCGGCGGCAGCACCGGCGCAGCGGTATTTCTCGAAGGCGACGTCGCCCATACCGACGTGGTGCCGGTCGGCGGCAATCACATCACCAACGACATCGCCCGCGGCCTGTCGACGCCCATCGACCACGCCGAGCGCATGAAGGCGCTGTACGGTAGCGCCATCGCCAGCGTGGCGGACGAGCGCGAGACGATTGACGTTCGCCGGGTCGGCGAGAACGAGGAGAGCGGCGCCAACCCGGTGCCGCGCTCGTATCTCGTCAGCATCATCCGGCCGCGGGTCGAGGAAACCTTCGAGCTGCTGCGCAGCCGTCTCGAGGCCGCCGGCTTCGACAAGGCGGCGGGCCGCCGGCTGGTGCTTACCGGTGGGGCGAGCCAGCTTCAGGGCGTGCGCGATCTCGCCGCCCAGGTGTTCGACAAGCAGGTGCGTCTCGGCCGGCCCCAGGGTTTTGCCGGCCTCGCCGAGGCCACCGCCGGACCGGCGTTTTCGACCTGCGCCGGCCTGCTCGGTTACGCGCTCGCAGAGCGCGGCGATTCGTCGTCGCACGCGGCGGGGGCGCCGGACGGGACGGGCGGGCGGCTCGACCGGATCGGCCAGTGGTTTCGTGAGTACCTGTGAGGAGTCCAGCACCCGGCGTCGGGGCGTCGGGATTTCGCAAGCGTCCGCGGGTCGTGACACGCCCGCAGCATCAAATCTCTGGAGGCAAGGATGACGATTAATCTCAGCATGCCGGCAACGCATCAGTTGAAGCCGCGCATCACCGTGATCGGCGTTGGCGGCGCCGGCGGCAACGCGGTGAACAACATGATCACCTCGCACCTCGAAGGCGTCGATTTCGTCGTCGCCAACACCGACGCCCAAGCGTTGGCGCAGTCGCTCTCGGAGCGACGCATCCAGCTCGGCGTCAACATCACGCAGGGGTTGGGGGCCGGCTCGCGGCCCGATGTGGGCCGCGCCGCGGCCGAGGAGGCGATGGACGAGATCGTCGATCACCTCCAGGGCAGCAACATGGTGTTCATCACCGCCGGCATGGGCGGTGGAACCGGCACCGGAGGCGGCCCGGTGGTGGCCAAGACGGCCCGGGAACAGGGCATTCTCACCGTCGGCGTCGTGACCAAGCCGTTCAACTTCGAAGGCGTGCACCGCATGCGTCTCGCCGAGGAAGGGTTGGTCGAGCTGCAAAACTACGTCGACACCCTGATCATCATTCCCAACCAGAACCTGTTCCGGGTGGCGAACGAGAAGACCACCTTCGCCGATGCCTTCAAGATGGCCGACGACGTGCTCTACTCGGGAGTTCGCGGGGTCACCGACCTTATGGTCATGCCCGGGCTCATCAACCTCGACTTCGCGGACGTGCGTTCGGTGATGGCCGAGATGGGCAAGGCGATGATGGGCACCGGCGAGGCCGAAGGCGAGCGGCGCTCGATCGACGCGGCCGAGGCGGCGATCTCGAATCCGCTGCTCGACGATGTGTCGATGAAGGGCGCCAAAGGCGTGCTGATCAATATCACCGGCGGCTATGACATGACGCTGTTCGAGGTCGACGAGGCCGCCAACCGCATTCGCGAGGAGGTTGATCCCGCCGCCAACATCATTTTCGGTTCGACCTTCGACGAGGCGCTCGCCGGGCGCATGCGCATCTCGGTCGTCGCGACCGGCATCGAAGCCGACGCCGCGACGCAGCCGCAGCCGATGTTCGGGGCCGGCATCGCCGCCCAAACCCCCGTCCGGCTGGTTCCCAAAACGCCGGCCATGCCGGAAATCGAACCGCCGGTCGCCGCCGAATGCGGGCCGATTTCGGCCGGCGCCGAACTCGAAGCGGACGAGCCCGCGGCTGCCGTCGCGGCCGACGACAGCTTCATCCCGCCGCCGCCCGTCGAACCCGGACGTCGTGCGCCCCTCGGACCGCGGGCCGAGCCGTTCGCCGCCGCGGCCATGGCGAACGGCACCCTCGCGCCGACCCGTTCCGAACCCCGGCGGACGCCGACCCTGTTCGAGCGCGTCACCAGCAGCGTGCGCGCCCGCCAGCCGCGCACGACACCGTCCGCGCCGGCGAGAAGAACTCCCGCTGCCGAGCCGGTGCTTGAGACCGCCGGCGGTCCGCCCGAACCCTCCGTGTCGGAAAGCCTTACCTTGCCGCGGGTCGAGGAAGATCTCCTGGACATTCCGGCCTTCCTCCGTCGTCAATCCAACTGAATCGTCGTTGCCTCCAAAGAACAGTCATAACGTAAGTAGGCGTAACATTGTGTCACACAACGTGAATTGAGTGCTTCGGGCGAACTTGTTAGAAGTTGCCCGAAGCACTCTACCCCGTGTACGAGGGGGAATCCGAAAGAGGATGGAAAGGCAGGTACGGACCCAGCGCTGGGCCGTCGGTGGCTCGGGGGGGAATCGCGAGCGAAAGTCCGTGAGCATTGTCTATCAGAGGACGCTGAAGAGCGCCATCAGTTGCGCCGGCGTAGGACTTCACAGCGGAAATAGAATCAGGATGACCCTGCATCCCGCCGCAGCGGGAAGCGGGATTGTGTTCCGTCGCACCGATCTCGGCGGGGCGACGCTGGCGGCAACCTACGAGAACGTCAGCGCGACGATGATGCGCACCAACCTCGGCGACGACAATGGCCTGAGCGTGGCCACGGTCGAGCATCTGATGTCGGCGCTGGTGGGTCTCGGCATCGACAACCTGGTGATCGATGTCGACGGCCCCGAGGTGCCGATCATGGACGGCAGCGCGGCGCCCTTCGTTTTCCTTATCGAATGCGCCGGGATCGTCGAACAGGACCAGCCACGCCGGGCGATTCAGGTGCTGAAGCCCGTCGTGGTCTGGGACGGCAAGCGCTCCATCTCGCTTTCGCCTTCGGACCGCTTCTCGATAAGTTTCGAGATCGACTATCCGCACCCGCTGATCGGCCGGCAGTCCTGTTTTTTCGTCTTAGAGGACGGCGCCTTCGAACGTGAACTCAGCCGCGCACGCACCTACGGCTTTTTGCGTGATATCGGCGCCTTGCGCGCGCGCGGACTGGCGCTCGGCGGGTCGCTCGAGAACGCCATCGTGCTCGACGACCATCAGGTGTTGAACGGCGAAGGCCTGCGCTACCACAACGAACTCGTCCGCCACAAGGTGCTCGACTGCATCGGCGACCTTTATCTCGCCGGCGCACCGTTGCTCGGCCATCTCCATGGCATCGGTTCGGGCCACAGCATGAACCACAGACTGCTCACGGCGTTGTTCGACGACGACGAGGCCTGGCGCAGTGTCTACCTCGACGGCGCGACGCTCGGTGCGCTCGTACGCTGGCAGGATACTGCGGTCGCCATTCCCGCCTGATCCCGGGTTATACGCCGTGCCGCGTTCGCCTCTGCGGCGGCGGGCCGGGAGTGTGCAAGCGCCGCGCCGGATGATATAGTCCCGCCAGGCGAACACACCGGTGAATCGGCTCGGGATGCTCGATCAGTTTTTTCGTTTACGCGTCGGTTCGGGGGGCGGGCGCAGGCGCTGCCGTTCGGCCCTTGCGCTTCTGGTTGCCGGTTGGCTCGTCGCCTGCGCGGACGCCGGGCCCGAATATGTCGAGCGACCGGTCGAGGACCTCTACAACAGGGCGATGGATCTTCTGCTCGACGGCGACTACAAGCCCGCAGCGCAGGCCTTCGACGAGGTCGAACGTCAACATCCCTACTCGGTATGGGCGACCAAGGCGCAGATCATGGCGGCTTACGCCCAGTACCAGGCTAACGCTTACGACGAGGCGGTCCTTGCCGCCAAGCGCTTCATCGATCTCCATCCGGGCCACCGCGACGTCGCCTATGCTTACTACCTGGTCGCCATCTCCTATTACGAACAGATTTCCGACGTCGGGCGCGACCAGAAGATGACCGAACTGGCGCTCGACGGCCTCGAGAAGATCATCCGGCGCTTTCCCAATACCGAGTATGCGCGCGACGCCAAGCTCAAGCTCGATCTGACGCGCGACCACCTCGCCGGCAAGGAGATGGAGGTCGGGCGTTTCTATCTGAAACGGGGTGAGTACATAGCGGCGATCAACCGCTTCCGCACCGTGGTCGAGAAATACCAGACCACGACGCACGTGCCCGAGGCGCTGCACCGGCTCACCGAAGCGTATCTCGCTCTCGGCGTCACCAAGGAGGCGCAGACCGCGGCGGCGGTACTCGGCTACAACTATCCCGGCAGCGAGTGGTACATGGATTCATACGCCCTGCTCACCGGAGCCGACCTCAGGCCCGAAGCGAACAAGCAGTCGTGGATCGCCCGGGCGTGGAACTGGGTTTTCTGAGTCCCGGGGGGAGGCCGCATTCCGGCCCATGCTCGTCAGCCTGCACGTCCGCAACCTGGTGCTCATCGATTGCCTGGACCTGACCCTGGGCCCGGGGTTGTGCGCGCTCACCGGTGAGACGGGCGCCGGCAAGTCGATTCTGCTCGACGCCCTCGGCCTCGCGATCGGCGCTCGCGGCGACAGCGGGCTGGCGCGGTCGAACGACGGTCCGGCCTCGGTCGCGGCCGAATTCGCGCCGCCCGCCGGTCATTCCGTATGGCGGTTGCTGACGGACCGGGGCCTGGCGAGCGGTGACGGCCTTGTCCTGCGCCGGACCATCGCCGTCGACGGCCGCAGCCGCGCCTTCGTGAACGACCAGCCGGTAGGAGTGGCGTTGTTGCGTGAAATCGGCGGTCTGCTGATCGAAGTGCAGGGTCAGGCGGACCAGCGCGGACTGTTCGCCGCCAACAGCCACCGTGGCTTTCTCGACGGCTTCGGCGGGCTCGATCGCTTGTCGTCCGAAGTGGCGGCGGCGCACGGCCGCTGGCGCGCGGCGACGGCGGCGCTGGCTGCCGCCGAGGCCGAACTCGAAGCGGCGCGGCGCGACGAGGATTACTTGCGCCATACGCTCGACGAGCTCGAAGCGCTGGCGCCCGACCCGGGAGAGGAGGCCGAGCTGGCCGCCCGGCGGACGACACTGATGCAAGGCGAGAAGCTGATCGAGGGATTGGGCGCGGCGCTCGCCGAACTCGGCGAGGGCCGGGGCGTCGAGGAGCGCCTGCGCGCCGCCCAGCGCCATCTCGCGCAGACGGCTGGGCGCGCTCCGGGCGTGCTCGACCCGGCCATCGAGGCGCTCGACCGCGCCGCGATCGAGACCGCGGAGGCGCTCGCCGCCGTCGATCTCGCGGGTCGTGACCTGGCGCCCGATCCAGCGCGGCTCGAGGCGATCGAGCAGCGCCTCTTCGCCCTGCGCGCCGTGGCGCGCAAGCACCGCGTCGACGTCGGTTCGCTCGCTGGACTGCGGGACGAATTCGCGGCGACGCTGGCGGCGCTCGACGACCGGGGCGAAGCCCGCGCCCGGCTTTCGGCGGAAGCCGACGCGGCGCGCGCCGCCTTCGCCGCCGCCTGCGAGCGGCTGAGCGAGGCGCGCGTCCGGGCCGGGACGGCGCTCGACCGCCGGATCACGGCCGAACTCGGCCCGCTCAAGCTGGCCAACGCCGTCTTCCGCACTCGTCTCGAACGGCTCGCCGAGGACGAATGGACGGCCGCGGGCGCCGAGCGCGTGCGTTTCGAGGTGGCGACGCTTCCCGGCGCCGAGCCGGGTCCGCTCGCGCGCGTCGCCTCGGGCGGCGAACTGTCGCGCCTCCTGCTTGCGCTGCGGGTCGTGCTGGCGCGCATCGGCGCCACGCCGACGCTGGTCTTCGACGAGGTCGACAGCGGCATCGGTGGCGCCACGGCGGCGGCGGTCGGCGAGCGTCTCGCCCGCCTCGGCGAGGAAATGCAGATCCTCGTCGTGACCCATTCGCCGCAGGTTGCGGCGCGCGCCGCCTGCCACTTCCGCGTGATCAAGGAGGACGTCGACGGCGGGGTGCGGGTGGAAGTCGAGGAACTCGCGCCGGCGGCGCGCCGCGAGGAGGTGGCCCGCATGCTCGCCGGCGCCCGGGTCACCGACGCCGCCCGCGCCGCTGCCGACAGCCTGATGCGCGCCGGCGCCGGCTGAACGGCGTCATGGACGAGACCGCCGAAGTTCCCGTCGCGCGCCTGAGCCGTGCGCAGGCCGCCGCCGAGCTTGCCCGCCTCGCCGCCGAGATCGCGCGGCACGACCGGCTCTATTACGTCGAGGCGGCGCCCGAGATCAGCGACGGCGAATACGACCGGTTGTGGCGCCGCAACGCCGACATCGAAGCGCGTTTCCCGGCGCTGCAGCGCTCCGACAGCCCGAGCCTGCGGGTCGGCGCCCCGCCGTCGGAGGCCTTCGCCAAGGTCACCCACTCGAAGGCGATGCTGTCGCTCGGCAACGCCTTCGACGGCGACGACGTGCGCGAATTTTTCGGGCGCGTGCGGCGCTTTCTCGGTCTCGCCGAGAGCGAAACGGTCGAGATCGTCGGCGAGCCCAAGATCGACGGTCTGTCGGCGACGGCGCGCTACGAGCGCGGGCGCTTCGTGCTCGGCGCGACGCGCGGCGATGGTCAGGTCGGCGAGGACATCACGGCCAATCTGCGTACCGTGCGCGACCTGCCGCTTCATCTCGCGGGCGCGGGCGCGCCCGCGGCGATCGAGGTGCGCGGCGAGGTCTATATGACCAAGTCCGACTTCCTCGCCCTCAACGCCCAGCGCGAGGCGGCGGGCGAGCCGCCGTTCGCCAACCCGCGCAATGCCGGCGCCGGCTCGCTGCGCCAGCTCGACAGCCGCGTCACGGCGCGCCGCAAACTGCACTTCTTCGCCTATGCCTGGGGTGAGGTCTCGGAGCCCTTCGCCGACAGCCATTGGGAGGCGCTGGCGCGTTTCAGGCACTGGGGCTTCCGCACCAACCCGCTCGCCCGGCGCTGCCGGGGCATCGACGCGGCGCTCGCGCTTTACGACGAAATCGCAGCGGCGCGTGCCGACCTCGACTACGACATCGACGGCGTGGTCTACAAGGTCGACCGGCTCGACTGGCAGGAACGGCTGGGTTTCGTCAGCCGCAGCCCGCGCTGGGCCGTCGCCTACAAGTTCCCGGCCGAACGGGCCGAGACCCGGGTGCGCGCCATCGAAATCCAGGTCGGACGGACCGGGGCGCTGACCCCGGTCGCGCGCCTCGATCCCGTCACCGTCGGCGGCGTCGTGGTCTCGAACGCGACGCTGCACAACGAGGATGAGATCGCCCGCAAGGACGTCCGCGTCGGCGACACCGTCGTGGTGCAGCGCGCCGGCGACGTCATTCCGCAAGTCGTCGAGGTGGTGACGGACAAGCGGCCGAAGGGATCGAAGCCCTTTCGCTTCCCCGATCATTGCCCCGAATGCCTGAGCCACGCTGTGCGCGAGGAAGGCGAGGCCGTGCGCCGCTGTACCGGGGGCCTGATCTGCCCGGCGCAGGCGGTCGAGCGCCTGCGCCACTTCGTCAGCCGCGACGCCTTCGACATCGAGGGTCTCGGCGAGAAGCAGATCGCGGCGTTCTGGCGCGATGGCCTGATCAGGGAGCCGGCGGATATTTTTACACTGCACGAACGGAATCCGACGCTCGACCCGCCGATCGAGGAACGCGAGGGCTGGGGGAAGACGTCGGCCGAGAACCTGTTCAGCGCGATTGAGGCGCGCCGGCACATTCCCCTCGAACGCTTCATCTATGCGCTCGGCATCCGCCACGTCGGCGAGACGACGGCGCGGCTCCTTGCCAGGAACTATGAATCGCTCCTCACCTTTGCCAACAAGATGGGGAAAGCGCAGGACCGTGCTTCCGAGGCCTACCGGGAGCTCATCGATATCGACGGCATCGGCCCGAAGGTGGCCGACACGATTGTCGACTTCTTCAACGAGCCGCACAACGTCGAGGTGGTTGCGACACTGGCCAATCAGGTCGAGGTCGAGCCCTTCGAGGCGCCTGAGGGCGAGACGCCGCTCGCCGGCAAGACCGTGGTGTTCACCGGCGGGCTCGCCAGCATGACCCGCGCCGAGGCCAAGGCGCGGGCCGAGGCGCTGGGCGCCAAGGTGGCGGGTTCGGTGTCGCGCAAGACCGACTACGTCGTGATCGGCGCCGATGCGGGCTCCAAGGCCGCCAAGGCGCGCGAAATTGGTGTTGCGACGCTGAGCGAGGCCGAATGGCTCGATCTCGTCGCCGGCGTGTGAGGCGGCGGCTTCGGGTGCGGAGATAAAGCGATGAGCGGTAAGAAAGAATCCTTCGGTCCCGGGGTCTACGCGGCGGATGCCGAAGGGAACATGACGCTGGTGCATCCGTATCAAGGCGGGCCTTACCGGCTGGTCGATATTTTCGATATCTGGGGGCTTGGACGGATCGAGGGCGGCGCCCGCAAGGGCGAGAGCGTCCTTGTCCTCGAGCGCGGCGAAATACGCAAGCTCAAGACCCTGGCCGATGCCTTCAGCTTCGATTTCGACCAGGAGTTCATCGAGATGTGTCACGCGATGCACCGCTTCGCCGTGCGTCTCACGGGCGACAGCTTCCGCTTCATTGGCACCTTCTAGTGCAGCGGCGCATACTGATGGTTCAGTCCCATCCGTCACCCCCGCGTAAGCGGGGGTCCAGCGGCTCTTGGATTCCGGCTCTGCGCTTCGCTCCGGCCGGAATGACGGGTTGGATCAGCGCGTGAATCTTTTGTTTGTATCTGTGCACTAGGCGCTCTCCGCGAGGCGATTGTACGACTTGAGCACGGCGCGGAGTTCGTCGTGGGGAAGCGCGAGCACGGTGTGGCCGTCGCGTCCCGTCATGGTCTGGTTGGCGACCAGCGCGTTGACGATCGCTTCGTCGGTCGCCTGCGCGACGGCGGCGAAGATGGGATCGAGCCGGAGGTCGGGGATGAAATCGGCCGCGGCGACGCCGGCGGCGGCGTCGCAGGCCGCGGCGTTGGCGGTCGAGAAGGCGAGGAAGATGTCGCCCGAGCCGTGGTGCGAGATCGAGCCCGAGCGCCCCACCCCGAGAGCGATGCGTCGCGCCAGCCGCTTGAGCTGGTGAGGCAGCAGCGGGGCGTCGCTGGCAACGACGGCGATGATCGAGCCGGCGCCCCGGCTGCGGAAGGTTCCTTCGGTGAGGTGACGCCCGACCGGCACGCCGGCGATCGTCAGTTCCTCGCGCATTCCGAAATTGGCCTGGACGAAGGCGCCCACGGTGTAGGTTCCGCCGTCGTGCTCGACGAGACGCGAGGCGGTGCCCGAACCGGCCTTGAACTCGTAGGCGGTCATGCCGGTGCCGCCGCCAACGCTGCCTTCCTCGATCGCGCCGCCGCGCGCGCCGTCGATCGCTTCGAAGACATGGGCTTCGCGCACATGGAAGCCGTTGATATCGTTGAGGTAGCCGTCGTAGGTCTCGCCCGCCACCGGCAGGCCCCAAGCATCGACGAACTGGGGCAGGTTCTCGACCAGCCAGCGGATCGTGGCGTCGCGCGCGAGCCCGCAGGAGTGCGTGTTGGTGATGGTGATCGGCCCTTCGCAGCGCCCGGCCTCCTCGATCCAGATGGCGCCGGTGAGCTCGCCGTTGCCGTTGAGCGAGAAACAGCCGGCGAACACCGGCGTCGCCGCGCCGGCGCGGCCGCGCGGCAGGATCGCGGTGACCCCGGTGCGAACCGGTCCCTCGCCGACGACGAGCGCGCCGTCGCCGCGGATGATCGTCGCATAGCCGACCTCGACGCCGGCGACATCGGTGATGGCGTTGTTGCGCCCGGGCGTACCGTCGAAGGGCACGCCGAGGGCGCGGGCGCGGGGCTTTCCGGACGGGGTGGCGAGATGCGGATCGGGCATGGTCGGAGCCTCGTGGTGTGCGGAACGGAATTTGGACGACCGGGCGCCGGCGTCGGATGCCGCGCTCTGGCGCGCGCGCCGCCCACCCCTTATGCTGCGCGCCGCACCGTTTCGCAAGCCATCAGGGGAAGCCGTCCATGACCGACGGAGCCAACGATCGTCCCGGCGTGATCGCCCCGCCGCCGCTCATCTATCTCGGGTTCCTGCTCGCCGGTCTCGGACTCGATCGCGTGTGGCCGATTGCGACGTTGGACGATGGCCTGCGCTATCCCGGCGGCGTCGGGCTGATCGCGCTCGGTCTCGTCGTTGCGTTTCTCGGTTTCGCCGAATTTCGCAAGGCGGGCACCGCGGTCAACCCGCATCGTTCGACGACGGCGATCATAACCACCGGGCCGTTCCGCTTCAGCCGCAACCCGCTCTACCTCGCGCTCGCCCTGATCCACGCCGGAGTCGCCATGGCGGCGCAAAGCTTCTGGGCGCTCGTTTTCCTCGCGCCGGCGCTCGTCGTCGTGCGCTACGGCGTGATCGCGCGCGAGGAGCGCTACCTCGAACGCAAGTTCGGTCGAACGTATCTCGACTACAAGACGACGGTCCGGCGCTGGCTCTGAGGCGGACGATGCATCCTGCGCGCTTTCGCGCCGGGCGTCGCACCGGCGTGCTAATGTCGGCTTCGGAGAAGTTGCCGGGAGGTCGGCGATGAGCGACGAGACCGGCGAGGCGGGTGCGGGCGGCGATCTGATCGGCGCCGTCGCCGACTGGCTGATGGCGCAGGCGCTGGGCCGGACCGACCTCGAGAACCTGTTCGACGGCTGTTGCCGTCGGCTGCGGGCGGCGGGCGTACCGCTGACGCGCGCCTACGTGTCGTACCGCACGCTGCATCCGCTGTTACACGCGCAGGGGATTACATGGCGGCCCGACGCCGGCACCGAATGCGAAGGCTTCAGCCACGGCATCAGCGAAGACCCGTCGTGGCTGCGTAGTCCTTTCTTCCACATGATCGAGAACGGCATTCCGTTCCTGCGCCGGCGTCTCGCCGGCGACGAGGCGCTGATCGACTTTCCCATTCTCGCCGAGTTTCGCGACGCCGGCGCCACCGACTATCTCGCCTATCTCGTTCCCTTCGGCGACGAGGACGATGCCGGTATCGCGGGGTCGTGGATGACCGACCGCCCCTCGGGGTTCGGCGACCAGGACATCCGCGCCCTCGGGCGCATCCAGCATCGGCTGGCGGTCGCCTGCAAGGTCCGGATCAAGGAGCAGATCACCCGCAACATCGTCACCGCCTACCTCGGCCCCAAGGCGGGGCTGCGGGTGCTCGAGGGCCAGATCAAGCGCGGCGACGGCGAATCGGTCCACGCCGTCATCTGGTACAGCGACCTCCGCGATTCGACGCGTTTCGCCGAGAGCCTGCCGGCGCGGGACTATCTCGATCTGCTCAACGCCTATTTCGAATGCACGGCCGGCGCGGTGATCGCCAACGGCGGCGAGGTGCTGCTGCTGATCGGCGACGCGGTGCTCGCCATCTTCCCTTGCGGGACGGGGAACGAAAGCCAGTGCGCCGCCTGTGGGCACGTGCTCGACGCCTTGCACGAGGCGGAGAAGCGCCTCGCCGGGCTCAACGCCGCCCGCGCCGCGGTCGGTCGGGAAGCGATCGATTTCGGGCTTGGCCTGCACGTCGGCGATCTCATGTTCGGCAACATCGGCGTGCCCGAACGGCTCCAGTTCACCGTCGTCGGCCCCGCCGCCAACGAGGTCGCTCGGCTGGAAGCGCTGGCGCGCGAGGCCGGGCGGCGCGTGGTCGCGAGCGCGGCCTTCATGAACAATGTCGCGCTCGACTGGGAGTCTCTCGGACCCCATAGCCTGCGCGGCGTCGGCCAGCCGATCGAGGTCTTTGCTCCGCCTGTCGTCTGACGGGGCGCGCGACCCCTATCGCAGCCGATAGGGGGATTGAAACGCCGACGTTTCATTCATATATAAGAACACAGGTCGTTGCCTGCATGGTGCGTGGCGAAACCACGCGTAACCCGGGCGACCCACCCGCATAGCGGGTGAAAAACATCTGTCCGGCCAGCACTGCGAATCGCCGGACAGTGATATCCAGAGAGGGGGACAGCGTTGTCCACGAGACGAGACGCGCCCCGGGTGGCCGAGGCGATGTCCCGGAAGGCGTCCGCTGCGCCCGCGCCGCGGGACGTCTCCCGCCTCGCCGAGCTTATGCAACCGAGCGACGGCGATATCGCTCGCGCCGCCCGCGCCGCGCTTGACGAGCGCCTCGGTTCCGTTGCCCGTACCATCGAGGTGCGGGTGGGCAACGGCGTCGTCGAACTCGGCGGCGGGCTCGAGAGCGGCAATCAGAAGGAAATCGCCGAAGTCACGGTCGGCGCGCTCGAAGGCGTAAGATCGGTGGTCAACCAGCTCCGCATCTCGCCGCCGAGCAAGCTGACCATGCGCACGCTGTATCGTTAGCCGACGCAATCCCGGTTGCGTCACGATCCTTGACGACCACCCGGCGCTGACCGCAAGGTGAGCCGGGGTTTCGCCAGCGGAACCCCGCAACGAGGCGGCCGAGGGAAGGGCCGCCCGCGGACGCAGGGAAGGGCCGGGCTTGGCACAACGGCTGTTCTGTCTCATCGTGGTCGCGTTCGTCGCGCTCACCGCCGGAGAAGCGCGCGCGGCGCCGCTCAGACTCGGCCTGCTCAAGTTCGGCACGGTGAGCTGGGAGGTCGACGTCGTCCGCCACCACGGTCTCGCCCGCGCCGAAGGCGTCGAGATCGAGATCGTCGAGCTGGCCAGCACGCAGGCGACCAAGGTGGCGTTGCAGGGCGGCGCGGTCGATGTGATCGTCAGCGACTGGCTGTGGGTCTCGCGTCAGCGCGCGCGGGGCGCCGATTACAGCTTCGTGCCGTACTCGACGGCGCTCGGGGCGCTGGTGACGCCTTCCGCATCGCCGCTGCGCGGTCTCGCCGATCTCGCGGGCCGCCGCCTCGGAGTCGCCGGCGGACCGCTCGACAAGAGCTGGCTGATCCTGCGTGCGCTCGCCCGCAAGCGCACCGGGCGCGATCTCGATACCGAGCCCGTGTTCGGCGCGCCGCCGCTGCTCAACGAACAACTCAAGGCCGGGCGCATCGACGCGGTACTCACCTTCTGGCCCTACGCCGCGCGCCTCGAGGCCGCGGGCATGCGGCGGCTGATCGCCGTCGCCGACGCGGTACGGGCGCTCGGCATCGGGGCGGCGGTGCCGCTCGTCGGCTACGTCTTCAGCGAGGCGCTCGCTGCGACACGCGGCGACGAGCTCGCGGGATTCCTGCGCGCGGCGCGCAAGGCGCGGGCGCTGCTCGCGAACTCGGACGCCGAGTGGGACCGCCTCGCCCCGCTGATGCGCGCGCCCGATGCGGCGACGCGGCGCGCGCTGCGCGACGGCTTCCGCGCCGGCATTCCCCGGCGCTGGGGAGCGGACGAACGCGCTGCCGCCCGCCGCCTCTACGCCATCCTCGCCGGAATCGGCGGCGCTCGACTGGTCGGCGAGGCGCGCGAACTGTCGCCCGGCACCTTCTGGCCCGGCGCGGTCTACTGAGCCCCGGCGTCGCGGTGCGCGCTTCCTGGACAACGCTCGTCTCGTTCGCGCTGCTGCTTGCCGTCTGGCAGGCGGCGGCCGAGATCGCCGCGAGCCGCATGATGCCGGGGCCGGCCGAGGTCGTCGTCGTGCTGGGACGCGAGATCGCCGACGGCTCGCTTCCCTACCACCTCGGGGTGACGCTGGTCCGCGTCGCCGCCGCCTTCGCGCTCGCCATGCTGGCCGGTACGGCGCTCGGCATCGTCATGGGCCGTTCGCGCCTCGTCGACCGCCTGCTCGACGGCTGGCTCGTGGTCTTTCTCAACCTGCCGGCCCTGGTCACCATCGTACTGGCCTACATCTGGTTCGGCCTGATCGAGACGGCGGCGATCCTCGCGGTGGCGGTCAACAAGATCCCCAACACGGTCGTGACGGTGCGCGAGGGCGCGCGGGCGCTCGACCGCGATCTGCTCGAAATGGCCGACAGCTTCCGCATGACGCGGCTCGCCACCCTGCGCCACGTGGTGCTGCCCCAGCTCTGGCCCTACCTGATGGCGGCGGCGCGCTCGGGTCTCGCGTTGATCTGGAAGATCGTCCTCGTCGTCGAACTGCTCGGTCGCTCGAACGGCGTCGGTTTTCAGATCCAGCTCTTTTTCCAGCTCTTCGACGTGACCGCCATTCTCGCCTATACCGTCGCCTTCGTTGCCGTTATCCAGGGAATCGAGCTCGCCGTCCTGCAGCCGCTCGAACGCCGCGTCAACCGGTGGCGGCGATGAGCGCGCTCGCCGTCGTCGTGCGCGAGAAGCGGTACCCGGCGCGCCCGCCACAGCCCGCGCTGACGGCGCTTGCGGGGCTCTCGCTCGGCCTCGACGAAGGCGAGTTCGTTTGCGTTTTCGGACCATCGGGCTGCGGCAAGACGACGCTGCTGCACATCGTCGCCGGGCTCGACGCCGAGTTCGACGGCACTGTCGCGTTCGCCGACGGCCGGCGCCCGACGCTGGGCTACGTTTTCCAGACGCCCCGGCTGCTCCCCTGGCGCTCGGTGCGCGAGAATATCGCGCTGGTCCTGCCGCCCGGCGCGGATGCCGAGGCCGACGCGCTGATCGAGGCGGTCGAACTCGCCGGCTTCGGCGACGCCTATCCCGGACGCCTGTCGCTCGGCATGCAGCGGCGCGCCGCGCTCGCCCGCGCTTTCGCCGTCCATCCCGGGCTGCTGCTCATGGACGAGCCCTTCGTCTCGCTCGACGAGCCGACGGCGCGGCGGCTCCGCCTCCTGCTGCACGACATCTGGCGGTCGCGTCCGGCGACGGTGCTGTTCGTCACCCATAATCTGCGCGAGGCAATCGAGCTCGCCGACCGCATCGTCTTCCTCTCGTCCCGACCCGGCAAGGTGGTCGCCGAAACCCCGGTCGGGCTCTCGCGCGCGGCGCGCGCCGATGAGGCGGCGGTCGAAGCCTTCCGCGCCGAGCTCATGGCACGCGAGGTCGCGGTGTTCAACGACGCCGCCCCTTGATGATGGCGGCGCGGGCAGTATATCGATTCATGAACCCGAGTGAGAGACGGGAGGCGTCTGCTGATGCAGTCTGAGCGCAAACGGCGCGCGGCGCGCGTGCTCCCCGTCCTGGCCGCGCTGGGACTCGCGCTCGCGGCCTGCGCCTACCCGGTCGACAATGGGGTCGGGCGACCGGCGACCGTCGCGGTCATCGACGCGCTCGACGACGCGGACTGGACGGCCCAGGCCCAGGCGTTTCAGAACGCGCTCGAGACCAACAAGGTCGGCGAGAGCGCCAACTGGTCGAATCCGGCGAGCGGCCATCTCGGCACGGTGACGCCGACGCGCACCTACACGGCGAAATCGGGCGCGCCGTGTCGCGAATATCAGCAGACGGTGACGGTCTCGGGCGAGACCGCGATCACCCAGGGTACCGCCTGTCGCCAGGAGGACGGCACCTGGGAGACCGTCGCCGCGACCGACGCGGCGCGCGGCTACCGGTATCGGCGCTACGCCTACGGCTATCCGTATTGCGGGTATTACCCCGGGTATTACGGCTACGGGTACGGCCACTACGGCTACGGCCATTACGGCTATTACTACTGAGACCCGCGGCCGTTATCCGCCGACGCCTTTCCGCGGCATCATGCCGCGCGCCGGATTATAGCCGTAGATCGCGAGACCGAGGAACACCGCGAGCGCCAGCACGGTCCAGCCGAGCGCCGGGGCGTTGAGCTGACCGTAGAGCGCGTAACGGATGAGCTCGACCGCGTGGGTGAAGGGATTGACGGCGCAGAGCCGGTAGAGCAGCAGGCTCGATTCCTTCATCTTCCACAGCGGGTAGAGCGCCGAGGACATGAAGAACATCGGGAAGATGACGAAGTTCATCACGCCGGCGAAGTTCTCGAGCTGGCGGATCGCCGTCGACAGCAGCATCCCCAGCGCGCCGAGCATCAATCCGCTGACGATCAGCGCCGGCAGCAGCGTGAGATAGCCCCAGGGCGGCGGCTCGACGCCGAAGGCCCAGGCGATGGCGAGGAAGGCGTAGACCTGGAGGATCGAGACGGCGACGCCGGCGAGCAGCTTGCAGGTGAGCAGGTACCAGCGCGGCAGCGGACTGACCAGCAGGGTGCGCATCGAGCCCATCTCGCGGTCGTAGACCATCGAGAGCGAGCTCTGCATGCCGTTGAAAAGCTGGATCATGCCGACGAGACCGGGCGCGATGTAGACCTCGTAGGTGATGTAGGTCTCGTACGGCGGGATAATCGAGATGCCGAGCGCGGCGCGGAAACCCGCGGCGAAGATGAAGAGCCAGACCAGCGGGCGCACCAGCGCGGCGAAGAAGCGGCCGCGCTGGCGGAAGAACCGCAGGCCTTCGCGTCCGACGATCCCGGCGAAGCAGCGCCAATAGTGGACGGGGTACATTTACAGGCTCTCAGCCCCGCGTCAGGGCGTCGAACGCCTCGGCGATCGTCGCCGCGCCGGCTGCGGCGTTGACCGCATCGAGCGCGCCCTGGGCCTGCACCCGGCCGCGGTGCAGCACGATGACGTGATCGCCCGGACGGACCTCGTCGATCAGGTGCGTCGCCCACAGGACGGCGATCGCGCCCGAGGCGCAGAGCGCGTGCACATGGTCGACGATCGCCTGGCGGGTGGGCACGTCGAGGCCGACGGTCGGCTCGTCGAGCAGCAGCAGCCCGGGCCGGTGGAGCAGCGCGCGGGCGATCTCGACGCGCCGCCGGTGGCCGCCGTTGAGCTGGCGTACGCGCTCGCCGGCGCGCTCGGCCATGTCGAGACGCTCGAGCTCGACGGCGATGCGCGTTTCGGTCTCGGCGCGGGCGAGTCCGTGCAGCGCGGCGTGATAGCGCAGGTTCTGGCGCACCGTGAGGTCGAGGTCGAGGGTCGGTTGCTGGAAGACGACGCCGATGTGGCAGAGCGCCCGCGTCGAGGCGCGCCTGAGGTCGTGGCCGGCGATGCGGACCCGGCCCGTGCGGGCGTCGTAGAGCCGGGTAATCAGCGAAAACAGCGTCGTCTTGCCGGCGCCGTTGGGCCCGAGCAGCACCTTGAACTCGCCGGCGCGGATGGCGAACGAGACGTCATCGAGCGCGAAGCTTTTGCCGAAGCTGTAACCGAGTCTCTCGACCGCGAGTGCGGGGGCGTCCTCCGGGGCTGTCCGGGCGGCGGCGGTCACGGTGCGCGGACCTCGTCGACGATGGTGCGGATCGAGACCAGCAGCGGCTCGTCCTGACGGTCGGTGATGAAGTAATAGTCCGACAACCGCGCGAACAACAGCGAGGGCGCGAGTGCCAGCCAGGGACGCACGCGGCGCCGCGCCCCGGCGAACGCGGCGTCGAGCGCGGCGGCGTCGGCCGCGCCGTCGAGCCCGCGCCACAACGCCCGCGCATAGCTCCCGCCGTGGAAGCCGGACAGCAGCGCGAAGCGCCGCGACGGGTCGAGCCCGAGCCAGTCGTCGCCCGACGGCGCGGGCGGCGGCAGTCGCCCGGCGGCGGCCGCGCGCAGGAGCAGCACCGCCAGCCGCGGGTTCGCCGCGTCCGCCAGTCCCGCGCGCCGATCGAGCGCGGCGATGACCGGCGCCTGGGCGGCGAGCGTCTCGGCGAGCGCGAGCGGCGGCGTCGCGGGCGCCTCGCCGTGCCAGCCGAGCGCGAAACCGGCGACGAACCACGGCCGGTCGCCCGGCGCCACACGCAGCCAGTCGGCGAGCCTGAGCTCGGTCGAACGCACGTCGTCGAGCTCGCTCGCCGGGGCCGGCGCGACGAGGCCGAGAACCAACGCCGCCGCCAGTCCCCGGCAAAACACGACAACCAGCATCGAAACGGCGCCGTCGCGGTGTTTTTCATCCGCGGGGCCTGTGAAACGATGATGCGCCGGGCCGGACATCGCCTGCGCCTTACTCGCCACCGAGACCCAGCACCGCGACAAGCGCCGCCTCCTTCTCGGTGATGCGCCGGCGCGCACGCAGCGCCTGGGCCAGACTGCGCCGCGCCTTGGCCTCGGACTGTGTGTAGTAGGCGCGGTTGGAGTCGCCGGATGCGGCGCCGGCGCGCAGATCGGTGAAGACCGCGACGTGATGGTACCAGGCATCGACCGCCTCGCAGTTGAGGTCGCGGTAGAACGCCATGTCCTTGAGCGCGTAATAGGCGATCGCGGCGCGCAGCGCCGGGTCGCCGCCGCGCTCGGCGAGCAGGCGGGCGATTGCGGCCGCCGCGCGCCGGGGGTTCTCGCTCGGCTGGATGCGCGTACTCACCTCGAGGCCGAGGGTGGCGTCGAGTTCGCTGGGCGCGCGGGCGATGCCGTAAGTCTCGAGACGCGCCGCGAGGTCGGCCTCCATCGGCGTTTCGCGGCAGGCGAGGATGATCCGCTCGACGGCGTCGGCGTCGATTTCGGGCGTCGATTGCGCCTGCGCCGCGCCGGCGAGTGCGACAACGACGACGACTATCGACCACCCCCGGGTCACGGATAGCCCGGCTGGTCCTCGGGGCCGAGTGCGTCGTCGGCGATGGTGACGTAAGGGGCCTTGGCCTCGGCGCTGACCGTGAAGTGATCCCACATGCCGGCCTGGGCGTGGCCGGCGACGCCGCACAGGAGGTGGAACACGCCCGGTTTCTTGGCCTTGAAGCGTAGCGAATCCGTGCACGCCAGACAGCCTTCCCGGGGATCGCTCGAATAGGCGCGCGGGATCCCGACCTGTTCGCGTCCGGCGTCGTTGGGGAAGGCGTCGGGCGCGAACGGCTGGCTTACGATCAGACTGTGCGGGTAGTTGCCGTCGGGGTTCTTGAAGTCGATCCGGACCTTCGCGCCGAGCGGGATGACCACGGTCATGCCGCCCTCGCTGTAGCCGTTGAAGTTCCACGAACCGTTGTTGCCGTTGTAGGCGGCGACGATCTCGATCTTGACCGTGTTCTTCGCCTCGTCGAACGTGAGCCAGCTCGGGACGATCCGCTCCGCGGCGAGCGCCGGCGCCACAACGATCAGCGCCAGCGCGCCGGCACCGAGGAGTCCGTTCGATACGATGCCTCTCATCGGTCGCTCCTGCCGTTCCGAAAACCCGTGTGCGTCGCCGGGCGGGCGGCGCACGAGGCGGCGCCACCCCGGAGACCGGGGTGGCGCCTGAGCCCGCCGGGCGGTGCGTCTATTCGAGCGCGAAGACGAGCAAGGCGTCGCCGCGCTTGAAGTTGGTCTGATGCACGCCGCCCGAGGCGACTGCGATGTGCAGCTTGCCGTCGACCTCGAACGCCATCGGCGCAGAGTTGACGCCGGCGCCCGCCTGGAACTGCCACAGCTGCTCGCCGGTGCGCGCGTTGTAGGCCTTGAACAGGCCGTTGCCCTCGCCGGCGAAAACCACGTCTCCGGCGGTGACCAGCGCGCCGCCGATCATCGGCTGCTCGGTCTTCGCCTGCCAGACGATCCAGCCGTTGTCGACGTCGACCGCCGTGACGTTGCCCCACTGCTGCTCGCCGGGGATGGCGACGAACGCCGATCCCAGCCACAGCCTGCCCTTGGCGTAAGGCGCGTTGTGGGTGATGTAGTCCATCGGCTGGTGCAGGTTGACGTAGTAGACCATGCGGGTGTCGGGACTGAACGCCCCCGGCGACCATTCGACCCCGCCGTTGGCGCCCGGCAGCATGCGCGTGCCGGCCTCGGTAGGCTGCGCGAACAGGTTCTCCTGCGGCACCATCGACGGCGAGCGCCGGATGAGCCGCCCGTCGCGGCGGTCGTGGACGTAGACCCAACCGGTCTTGCCGCCGTGGATTGCGCCGGGAACCATGTTGCCGTTCTCGTCGGCAACGTCGGCGAGGATCGGCGGCGACACCGCGTCGAGGTCCCAGACGTCGTGCGGGACATACTGATACGCCCATTTGATCTCGCCGGTCTCGATGTCGAGGGCGAGCAGCGAATCCGACCAGCGGTTGTCGCCGGGCCGCACCGAGCCGTCGAGATCGGGCGACGGGTTGCCGGTGGTGACGACGACGAGCCCGAGGTCGGGGTCGATCGACGGCGTCATCCACTGCGAGGCGCCGCCGCGCTTCCACGAATCGGCGTACTTGCCCGAGGCGACCGCCGCCTTCTCGCCGGCGACGTCGCGATGGAGCGGGTTGATGCCGTCGGCCTTGGCGACGTAGACGCCTTCCCAGCCCTTGACGCCGTCGGGCGAGGCCTCGTCGGGCGCGGGAATCAGGTGGGTGCGCCAGATCAGGTCGCCGGTGTCCTTGTTGTAGGCGCTGACGAAACCGCGGATGCCGTACTCGGCGCCCGAGATGCCGAGGATCACCTTGTCCTTGTAGATGACCGGCGCGTGGGTCTCGGAGTAGCCGGCCTCGGGGTCGGCGATCTCGGTTTCCCAGACCAGCTCGCCGCTGCGCTTGTCGAGCGCGATCAGCATGGCGTCGAGCGTCGCCATGTAGACCAGGTTGCCGGCGATCGCCACGCCGCGGTTGTTCGGTCCGCAGCAGAAAATCGTGGTGCCGAGCTTGTGCTCGTAGTGCCACAGTTCGCGCCCGGTCGCAGCGTCGATGGCGAAGACGTGGTTGTACGGAGTGGTGATGTACATCACCCCCCGCTCGACGATCGGCGTGTTCTCGTACGAACCGACGATGCCGCTTTGATGAATCCATTTGAGACGCAGGCCGTCGACGTTGTCGACGTTGATCTGATCGCTCGGCACGAAACGCATCTGGCCGAGATCGCCGCCGTAGTTGAGCCAGTCGCGGCTCTGGCTGCCGGCGTGCAGGATCTCCTCCCAGCTCGCGGCCGAGGCCGCGGTCGCCACACCGGCGACGACGCCAGCCAATATCAGGCTCTTTAAAGACATTACCCCTCTCCCCATAAGACGATCCTTTCGCGCGCCGGAGCGCGCGGTCGTCCTTTGTCGTTGGTGAAAGCCGGGCTCAGTCGAGCTCGGCGCAGGCGTAGCAGTTGATTTCCATGCCGACGGCGATCTCGACGATCACCGGCTTGGACCATACGCGCGACATACCCCGTCCTCCCGGTTGTTGTATTTGGACACAGGTCAACCACCCCCGGTCGCCGACCTTCGGCGACCGCAAGCGATACCCCCGCACCGCTATGTTGCGGCGAATCCGATCGCGAATCAAGTTTCGGGTTGGTCGGGGTGATGTGCGGGAGTTTGGGTCGAGGTTCGACGCACCAAAATCGCACGGCGGACTCGAACGCCGACTATGGCGATGAAAGCGGTCGTCGTTCGGGCGCGGGCCGTCGTTCCGGCGGCGCCATCACGCCGGCGCCGCAGCGAAGTTCGTTCCCGGGACGCGCGGCCCCGCCGAGCCCGTCGCCGAAACCGGAACCCTCGCCATGGGTCAGACCTTGCCGTCCAAGATCGGAGCGATCATGGGGTGCGCTCTGAGGCAAAGCCGAAGAAAATCATCGGAACGTCGGCTCTTCCCCACCTTCCAGACCACTTGGCGCGGCGGTCGGGACAGGAAAAGCTGGCCAAAAACGGACCTAGGAATGAAGTTCGGAAGCCCGGGGTTTCCCGAACGGCGTCGTCAGGCGGATTTCCGGTATCCCCGCTGGGCCTCGCGGGTCATTGACTTCTCCGGGATATCCTCTACATATCCCACATACGTGATGCATTTGTTTTGTGTTACCTAAATAACCGGCACGCCGATTAGCTTAGTTATCCCCTGACAATGCGAGCGTTAAACCGACCGCGCCGTCACATGGTGTGAGGCGCGGAATCAAGACTCCTGTTAGAGGAAATAACTATGGCTACTGGTACTGTAAAGTGGTTCAACCCGGCCAAGGGTTTCGGATTCATCGAGCCGGAAGACGGCTCGAAAGACGCTTTCGTCCACATTTCGGCCGTCGAGCGCGCCGGACTGAGTTCGCTTAGCGAAGGGCAGAAGGTCTCCTATGAGCTTCAGCCCGGACAGAACGGCAAATCTTCCGCCGAGAACCTGTCCATCATCGACTAACCACGCAAGGCACCGCCTCCAACTCCCGTTGGGGGCGGCCACCGCTCGCCGTCAGCGACGCGACCTTCAACGATCGCGCGGCGGACCGAAGGAAATGGGCCGACTGATCGGTGGTCATTCCTTCTGCAACAAAAAAACGACGAACAATAAGATAAACGGCGCGATGCGCCGTGCCGTCGCCGACCTTGCGCACCATGCTGCGAGCAGTCCCGCCTGCGCTCCGGGACGAAAATTTCCGCCCGTGACGCCTCGAACCGAAGCAGAGGATTACCAAATGCGGATGTCAGTAAAATCGAGGGCCGAGGAACAGTTCGCCGCAATCCAGAAGAAGGCCAAGCAGGCCCTGAAGGAAAAGGAAAAAGCGCGGCAGGAGATCGCGGAACGCGTGGCGAGGCTGCGGACCCTCCGCCTCGCCAAAGAGGCGGCCGACAAGGAAGCCGCCGAGGAGGCCGACGCCGAGAAAGCGGCCGCCAAGACCAAAAAGCCATCGCGTTTGCCCCAGGCTCACCGACACTAATCGTAACGGCCGCAAAGGCCGCAACGGAACCCGACATCGACGAACCGCAATCGGCATCCGCCTCTACGTGGCGCTTCACGAAGCGTTTGTTTCTTCGTCGCCTTCGCGTTCTACATCCTCCCGGCCCATGCTGTATGACCGCGGGGCGTGAGGCGCCTCCCGCCCGCTCCGGGGGCTACCCGTACGCCGCCGGAGCTCCTATCTTGTTGGCGTGAGCCCCGCGACGCGGCGATTGGCAGTGAGCGAACGCAAGACACCCGAAGCGACGCCGGCGGTCGAACCCGCCCAAGGCCCGGCCGCGACCGGCGCCGCCGTGATCCAGGCGGCGCTTCCCGGCCTGCCGTCGCGCCCCGGGGTCTACCGCATGATCGCGGCCAAGGGCGAGGCGCTTTACGTCGGCAAGGCCAAGAACCTGCGCAAGCGGGTCGCGGCCTACGCCAACCCCGGGCGGCTGTCGACCCGCATCGCCCGCATGGTGGCGCGCACCGCCGCGCTCGAGGTCGTCACCACCCATACCGAGGCCGAGGCGCTGCTGCTCGAAGCCAACCTCATCAAGCGCCTCAAGCCGCGCTACAACATCCTGCTGCGCGACGACAAGTCGTATCCCTACATCCTGCTGCGCCGCGATCACGACTGGCCGCAGCTCGTCAAGCACCGCGGCGCGCGCCGCCGCGAGGGCGAGTATTTCGGCCCCTTCGCCTCGGCCGGGGCGGTCAATCAGACGCTGATTACGCTGCAGCGGGCGTTTCCCTTGCGCTCGTGTCCCGACAGCGTGTTCGCGAGCCGCACGCGGCCCTGCCTGCAATACCAGATCAAGCGCTGCGTCGCGCCCTGCGACGGGCGCATCGACGCTGCCGGATACGCCGCCCTGGTCGAGGACGCCCGCACCTTCCTCGCCGGCCGGAGTCGCGAGGTGCAGGAGAGGCTTTCGACCCGCATGGAGGCGGCGAGCGAGGCGCTCGATTTCGAGACCGCGGCGGTGTTCCGCGACCGCATCCGGGCGCTTTCGCAGGTTCAGGCGAACCAGGAGATCAGCGTCGCCGGCGTCGGCGACGCCGACGTCATCGCCATACACCGGGAAGGCGGGCAGGCGTGCGTCGAGGTCTTCTTCTTCCGAGCCGGACAGAACTACGGCAACCGCGCCTATTTCCCGGTGCGCGCGGGCGCGGCCGACACCGCCGAGGTGCTGGCCGCTTTCGTTGGCCAGTTCTACGAGAACAAGCGGGCGCCGCGCGCGATACTCGTCAGCCACGCCCTGCCCGAGCAGCCGCTGATCGCCGACGCGCTGTCGCTGCGCGCCGGACGCCGCGTGCGCATCGTCCGCCCGCAGCGCGGCACGCGCCGCAAGCTGGTCGCGCACGCCGCCGCCAACGCGCGTCTCGCGCTGGCGCGCAAGCTGTCGGAAAGCGCGGCGCAACGCCGCCTGCTCGAAGCGCTGGCGAAACGGCTCGCGCTCGAAGCGCCGCCGCAACGTATCGAGGTCTACGACAACAGCCACATTTCGGGCCGCGACGCCGTCGGCTGCATGATCGTCGCCGGACCCGACGGCTTCGTCAGGAACGCCTATCGCAAGTTCAACATCAGGAACGTCGCCGATATCGCGCCGGGCGACGACTACGCCATGATGCGCGAGGTGCTCGCCCGCCGGTTTTCCCGCCTGCTCAAGGAGGACCACGAGGGCGACCGCGGCGCCTGGCCCGATCTGGTGATCCTCGACGGCGGCGCCGGCCAGCTCGGCGTCGCGCTCGAGGTCTTCGCCGATCTGGGGGTCGGCGACGTCGCCGTCGTCGCGGTCGCCAAGGGGCCCGAGCGCAACGCCGGACGCGAGCGCGTTTTCCTGCCGGGCCGTCCGCCCGTCATGCTCGCGCCCCACGATCCGGTGCTCTATTTCCTTCAGCGGCTGCGCGATGAGGCCCACCGTTTCGCCATCGGCAGCCACCGGACGCGGCGCGGCAAGGCGGCCGGACGGTCGAGCCTCGACGCCATCCCGGGAGTCGGCGGCAAGCGCAAGCGGGCGCTCTTGCATCACTTCGGCTCGGCGCTCGGCGTCGCCCAGGCCGGCCTGCCCGACCTCGAGAAGGTCGCCGGCATCTCGGCCGCCGTGGCCCGGGCGGTCTACGATCATTTTCACGCCGACGACTAGACGCAAGATGCGATGAAATAGAACCAATCTCATCACATCTCGCTCTGGCCATGATATAACGCCCCAGCCCGCGAACGGACCTGCGCCATGCATCTCAACCTGCCCAACCTGTTGACGCTGTCGCGCATCGGCGTGATTCCGCCGTTGGTCGCCCTGTTCTACTGGGACCATCCGCTGGCCGGCTGGATCGCCTGCGGATTGTTCACGCTGGGCGGGATCACCGATTTCCTCGACGGCTACATCGCGCGCACCCGGGGCCAGCACTCGCGGCTCGGGAAAATGCTCGACCCGATCGCCGACAAGCTGCTGGTCTCGGCGGCGATCCTGATGCTGGTCGCCAACGACGGCGCGCCGGTGCTCGCCGCCCTCGTCATCCTGTGCCGCGAGCTTCTGGTTTCCGGCCTGCGCGAGTTCCTCGCCGAACTCCGGGTCAGCGTCCCGGTAAGCCGGCTCGCCAAGTGGAAGACGACGATCCAGATGGTCGCCATCGGGGTCCTGCTGGTCGGCGACGCGGGACCGACCTTCTTCACCGGGGCCCTGACGACCACCCTGGTCGGCGACATCCTGATGTGGCTCGCCGCCGGACTCACGCTGGTCACGGGCTTCGATTACCTGCGGGCCGGGCTCAAGCACATGAACGCGCCGGCGTCGCAGGAAACGGATCACGAAAAGCCGCAGGCGTCGGTTCGCCCCGCAGGGTCGGCGTCGGCCGGATAACGGGCCCTGCGAGACGCCGATGAACGGGCAGGCGATGCGCATCTTCGGATTGGCGGGCTGGAGCGGCAGCGGCAAGACCACGCTGCTGTGCCGGCTGCTGCCCGAGCTCACCGGGCGCGGGCTCAGGGTCTCGACCGTCAAGCACGTCCATCACACCGTCGACATCGACCGCCCGGGCAAGGACAGCTTCCGCCACCGCGACGCCGGCGCGACCGAGGTGATGATCGGCTCGGCCAAGCGCTGGGCGCTGCTGCACGAGTATCGCGGCGAGCCCGAGCCGACGATCGACGAACTGCTCGCGCACATGACCCCGGTCGATCTGCTGATCATCGAAGGCTTCAAGCGCGACGCGCATCCCAAGATCGAGGTCCACCGCCCGGTCCTCGGCAAGACGCTGCTCTGCCGCGACGACCCCCACATCGTCGCGGTGGCGAGCGACGCGCCGCTCGACGGCCTGCATCTGCCCGTGCTCAACCTCAACGATCCGCCCGCCATCGCCGGCTTCATCGTCGGGCATTGCGGGCTCGAGGCGCGCTGAACGATGCCCCAGCTTTCCGATGACTGCTTCGCCCACGGCGGTCCGCTGATGACCACGGCGGAGGCGCTCGAGCGCATCGCCGCGCTTGCCGTCACGGTGACCGAGGCCGAGACGGCGCCGCTGCGCCGGGCTTCGGGGCGCATCCTCGCCGAGGACGTCGTCGCGCCCTTCGACGTGCCGCCGCACGACAACGCGGCGGTCGACGGCTACGCCGTGTTCTTCGACGATCTCGACCCCGACGGCGAAACCCGCCTGCCGGTGACGGGACGGATCGCCGCCGGCCATCCGCTCGACCGCCCGATGGCGCGCGGCGAGGCGCTGCGCGTCTTCACCGGCGCGCCTATGCCCAAGGGCCCCGACACGGTGATGATGCAGGAGGACTGCCGCGCGGACGGCGACGAGGTGGTGATCATGCCCGGCATCCGCCGCGGCGCCAACCGCCGCGACGCCGGCGAGGACATCGCGAAGGGCAGCGTCATCCTCGAACGCGGCCGCCGGCTGCGGCCGCAGGACCTCGGGCTCGCCGCCTCGGTCGGACGCAGCGCGCTCGCGGTCTACCGGCCGCTCCGGGTGGCGGTCTTCTCGACCGGCGACGAGGTGCGCGAGCCCGGCGCGGCGCTCGACGAGGGCGCGATCTACGACGCCAACCGCTACGTCCTGACCGCGCTGCTCGAAGCCCAGGGCGCCGCGGTCACCGACCTCGGCATCCTGCCCGACGATGTCGAAACCGTGCGCGCCGCGCTCGCCGGGGCGGCGCGGGATCACGATGTGCTGTTTACCTCGGGCGGGGTCTCGGTCGGCGAGGAGGATCACGTCAAGGCCGCGGTCGAGGCGCTCGGGCGGCTGCACTTCTGGCGTCTGGCGATCCGGCCCGGCCGGCCGCTGGCGCTGGGTCAGGTGGGCGCGACGCCGTTCGTCGGCCTGCCCGGCAACCCGGTGGCGGCGATGGTCACCTTCCTGCGCATCGCCCGGCCGCTGGTCCTCAGGCTCTCGGGCTGCCGCGAGGTGACGCCGCACCTCTTCCGGGTGCGCGCCGACTTCGACTACAAGAAGAAGAAAAACCGCCGCGAATGGCTGCGCGCCCGTCTGGTGGCGCGCGCCGACGGCAGTCTCGCCGCCGAGAAGTTTCCGCGCGGCGGCGCCGGCATCCTGTCGTCGCTGGTCGCCGCCGACGGCCTGATTGAACTGCCCGAGGAGATGACCCAATTGACAAGCGGGACGATGGTCGATTTCCTGCCCTTCAGCGAGGTGAGCCGATGAAGATCCGCTATTTCGCCTGGCTCAGGACCAAGGTGGGCACCGACTCGGAAGAGGTGACGCCGCCCGCCGAGGTGCGCGACGTCGGCGGCCTGATCGACTGGCTCAAGGGGCGCGGCGACGGCTACGCCGACGCCCTGGCGCGGCCCGAACTGGTGCGCGTCGCGGTCAACCGGGAATACGTCGGCCCCGACCACGCCGTCGGACCGGGCGACGAGGTCGCGCTGTTTCCCCCGGTGACCGGGGGGTGATACCAGCCAGCAAAACGACCGGGTCGCTTTGCTGGCTGGAGCCAGCGACTGCCGGCCGCCGACCGTTCGGCGAAAGCCAAGCGGGGGTACGTCCGCGCCCGGCGACTGAGGGCCAATTAAAATGACCGTCCGCGTGCAACGCGACGACTTCGACCCCGGCGCCGAGATCGCGGCGCTCGGCGAAGGGCGGCGGGGGATCGGCGGCGTCGTCGCCTTCGTCGGGCTGGTCCGCGATGTCGCCGGCGACACGGCGCTCGAGGCGATGACGCTCGAACACTACCCCGGCATGACCGAGCGGAAGCTCGCCGCGATCGAGGCCGAGGCGCGGGCGCGCTGGCCGCTCGAGGCGAGCCTCATCGTCCACCGTTACGGCCGGCTCGAACCGGGCGAGCGCATCGTCCTCGTGGTCACC
The DNA here is from genome assembly GCA_046758065.1 of Alphaproteobacteria bacterium. Taxonomy (GTDB): domain Bacteria; phylum Pseudomonadota; class Alphaproteobacteria; order JAAXGF01; family JAAXGF01; genus JBHHZM01. The sequence continues at coordinate 51,611 of JBHHZM010000002.1, forward strand.
GCGTCGGCCCACCGCAAGGCCGCCTTCGAGGCCTGCGAGTTCCTGATCGACTGGCTCAAGACCAGGGCGCCGTTCTGGAAGCTCGAAGAGACGGCGGAGGGCGAGCGATGGGTGGACGCGCGCGACGCCGACGACGACGCGGCGGGGCGCTGGGGGGAAGGCTGATCGCGTTCCCGGCACCCGACCGGCGCGCCGCCAGATTCGACGAGGAGGCACACCGATGTCCGGAATCATCGTCGGCATTCACGGCCTCGCCAACAAGCCGCCGAAGACCCGACTCACCGGGTTCTGGCGCCAATCGATCGCCGAAGGGCTCGAAAAGTCCTGCCGCATCTCGCACCCGCGCTTCGACTTCCGGATGGTCTACTGGGCCGATCTTCTCTACAAGACGCAGCAGCACGACGACCCCCTGTTCGATTTCGACCGGCTGTATGACCGGGAGCCCTACACCCCCGGTCCGGCGAAGCTGAAAACCTACGATCAAGGCTTTCTCGACATTATCCGCGCCGACGTCTCGGCCCTCGCCGGCGCGGCGGCCGATTACGCCAAGCGGCAGTTCGGCATGGACGCCGTCGCCGACTGGATCATCAGAAAGACCCTCAGGGACCTCGCGTTCTACTACGACGACGAACGCAAGATCGGCGACCGCTCGAAGCCGAAGCGGAAGGTCCGGGCGCGCAAGGTGTTGCAGGACGAACTGCGGAACGCGCTCAAGCCGCTCAAGGGCGAGCGGATCATGCTGATCGCCCATTCGATGGGATCGATCATCGCCTACGACGTGCTGCGCGACATCGGCCGGGAAGACCCGTCGTTCGAGGTCGCGCATTTCGCCACCATCGGATCGCCCCTCGGCCTGCCGCACGTCAAGGCCAAGATCATCGAGGAACGGGCCTACGCCGGGACGAAGCGCAAGCGCGTCCGCACCCCGACCGTCGTCACCGGACGCTGGGTCAACTACGCCGACCGGAGAGACCCGGTCGCCCTCGATACCCATCTGCGGGACGACTACGGACCGAACGCGCACGGCGTCC
>JBHHZM010000003.1:0-50716 GCA_046758065.1 Alphaproteobacteria bacterium
TCGGGCCACATCATCCTCAGCGACTTCGCCACCACAGGCGACGGTCTGATCGCGGCGTTGCAGTGTTTCGCGGTGCTGGTTGCCGCCGACCGGCCTGCGAGCGAGGCGGCGCGGCTGTTCGATCCCTTGCCGCAGATGCTGCGCAACGTGCGCTACGACGGCGCGCCGCCGCTCGAAGCGGCGGCCGTCAAGGCGGCGATCGCCGAAGGAGAAGAGCGACTCGCCGACAAGGGCCGCGTGCTGGTGCGCAGTTCGGGAACCGAGCCGGTGGTGCGGGTCATGGCCGAAGGCGAGGACGAGGCGCTGGTGCGCGAGGTGGTCGACGGCATTGCCGACGCCGTGGCGGCAGGCCCGGGGTAGCCCTGCGCGGCAACGTATCCGACGCCTTCTTGGCGCTTGTCGCGGACGCTTTCGCGGCCTAGTCTGCCGCCCGCGGAGGCGTCCCGATGGAACAACGTTTTTTCGAGGATTTTGTCGCCGGCGAGCGGTTCGTCTCGCCGGGCAAGACCGTGACCGAATCCGAAATCCTCGACTTCGCCTTTCGGTTCGACCCGCAGCCGATTCACCTCGATACGCAGGCCGCGGAACGCTCGCCTTACGGCGGACTGATCGCCAGCGGCTTTCACACCATGGTCGTCGGGTTTCGCATGCTGTGGCAGACCGGGATCTTCAACGCCTGCAGCCTGGGCTCGCCGGGCATGGACAACCTGCGCTGGCTGAGGCCGGTGCGTCCCGGCGACACCCTGCGCACGGTGGCCGAGGTGATCGAGGTGCGGCCTTCCGAATCGAAGCCCGACCGCGGCGTCTGCCGCGTCAAATACACGGTGACGAACCAGAACGACGAACCGGTTATGACCATGATCGCGGTGCAGATCCTGGCCCGCCGACCCGCCGCGGCGGACGCCGCGAAATGAAATAAAATGAAGATCCCGCTTTACCAGATCGACGCCTTCGCCGGCCGGGTGTTCGGCGGCAACCCGGCCGCCGTGTGCCCGCTGGAAGACTGGCTCGACGACGCGACCATGCAGGCGATCGCGGCCGAGAACAACCTCTCCGAGACGGCCTTCTTCGTCGAACGCGACGCGCATTACGATCTGCGCTGGTTCACGCCTGCGGCCGAGGTCGACCTGTGCGGCCATGCGACCCTCGCCACCGCGCATCTGCTGTTCAACGAACTCGAGGTCGCGGACGATGTGGTGCATTTCGAGACTCGCAGCGGCCGGCTTACCGTACGCCGCGCCGGCGAGGCGCTGGCGATGGATTTCCCGGCGCTGCCGCCGGCGCCGCGCGCGCCTTCCGGGGCGCTCGCCGACGCGCTCGGGCGCGCCCCTTCGGACCTGCTCGAAAACGCCAATTGGCTCGCCGTGTTCGACGACGAGGCCGCGGTGCGGGCGCTTGCCCCCGACATTGCCGCTGTTGCGCGGCTCGAATGCCCCGGGGTCATCGTTACCGCGCCGGGCGATAAAGCGGATTTCGTATCGCGCTATTTCGCGCCCAAGTACGGCATCCCCGAGGACCCGGTCACCGGCTCGGCACACTGCGTGCTGACGCCTTACTGGACGAAACGCCTGGGCAAGTCGAAGCTCGTCGCCCATCAGGTCTCGGCCCGCGGCGGCGAGCTTCTCTGCGAGGATCGCGGCGAGCGGGTTGTCGTCGCCGGCCGCGCGATCAAATATCTTGAGGGCATTATCGAGATCTGATCCTGGCCCCGCCGCAGGATGGGTTCCGTCGGAAGACCGTTGCCACGCGGCGCGCCCGTCGTCTCATCTCGCGCCAGCGTCCCGGGAGCGGATCGAGTGCTGAAAAGAAACCTGTCATGAAACCGGCGGTTCGTCCGCGCAATCCGAACTTTTCTTCCGGTCCCTGCCGCAAGCGGCCGGGCTGGAGCCTCGCCGCCCTGGACGGCGCGCTTACCGGCCGTTCGCACCGTTCGGCCGCGGGCAAGGCACGCCTCGCCGAGGTGATCGCACGCAGCCGCGCCGTTCTCGGCGTGCCCGACGACTACCGCATCGGCATCGTGCCCGCCTCCGACACCGGCGCGGTCGAGCTGGCGCTGTGGTCGCTGCTGGGCGCGCGCGGCGTCGATCTGCTCGCCTGGGAAAGTTTCGGGCGCGGCTGGGTCGCCGACGCCACGCAGCATCTCGGACTCGACGACATCCGCGTGCTCGAGGCCGGGTACGGCGCGTTGCCCGATCTCGCTGCGGTCGACTTCGACCGCGACGTGGTGTTCGTGTGGAACGGCACCACCTCGGGCGTGCGGGTGCCCGACGGCGCGTGGATCGCCGAGGTCCGCGCCGGCCTCACCATCTGCGATGCGACCTCGGCGGCCTTCGCCATGGAGCTTCCGTGGGAGCGCCTCGACGTCGTCACCTGGTCGTGGCAGAAGGTGCTGGGCGGCGAGGCGGCGCATGGCATGCTCGTGCTTTCACCCCGTGCGGTCGAACGTCTCGAAAACTTCACGCCGCCCCGACCGTTGCCCAAGATTTTCCGTCTCGTCAAGGGCGGCCGGATCGACGAGGCGATCTTCCGCGGCGGCACCATCAACACCCCGTCGATGCTCTGCGTCGAGGACGCCATCGACGGCCTGCGCTGGGCCGAGGAGATCGGTGGGCTCGCGGCGTTGATCACGCGCTCGGAAGCAAACCTCGCGGCGGTCGCGCGCTGGGTCGCGACAAGCGACTGGGCCGCTTTTCTCGCCGCCGCGCCGGAGACCCGTTCGTGCACGTCGATCTGCCTGAGAATCATCGACCCCGGGTTCGCGCGTCGCGCGCCCGAGGCCCGGGCCGATACGGTCAAGCGGCTCGTCGCGTTGCTCGACGAGGAGGGCGTGGCCCACGACATCGGCGCCTACCGCGAGGCGCCGCCGGGGCTGCGCATCTGGGGCGGCGGCACCGTCGAGACCGCCGACGTCGAGGCGCTACTCCCGTGGCTCGACTGGGCCTATGCCGAGGCCGGACGCGATATGCAGGCGTAATCGAGGACGGAATCCATGCCGAAAGTACTGATATCCGACAAGCTCAGCCCCTCAGCGGTCGAGATCTTCCGCGCTAACGGCGTCGAGGCCGAGGTTGCCACCGGACTCGCACCGGCCGAGCTGAAATTGCGCCTCGCCGACTGCGACGGCCTCGCCGTCCGTTCGGCGACCAAGGTAACGGCCGAGCTGCTCGACGCCGCTCCGAACCTCAAGGTGGTGGGCCGTGCCGGCGTCGGGGTCGACAACATCGACATCGCGGCGGCGACGGCGCGCGGCGTCGTGGTCATGAACACGCCGTTCGGCAATTCGATCACCACCGCCGAGCATACCGTCGCCATGATGCTGACGCTGGCGCGCCAGATTCCCGCCGCCGATCGCTCGACGCGCGGCGGCGCCTGGGAAAAGTCGCGCTTTGTCGGAACCGAAGTGTCGGGCAAGGTGCTCGGCCTCATCGGCTGCGGCAACGTCGGCTCGATTGTCGCCAGCCGGGCCCAAGGGCTCAAGATGCGGGTCATCGTCTACGATCCCTTCGTCTCTCCCGAGCGCGCCGCCGAGCTCGCGGTCGAGAAGGTCACACTCGACGAGTTGCTCGCCCGCGCCGATTTCATCTCGCTGCATGTGCCGCTCACCGACCAGACCCGCAACATGATCGACGCCGCCGCCCTCGCCGGTATGAAGCACGGTGCGCGGCTCATCAACTGCGCCCGTGGCGGCCTGGTCGTCGAAGCCGATCTCAAGGCGGCGATCGAGAGCGGCCATATCGCCGGTGCGGCGCTCGACGTTTTCGCCGCCGAGCCGCCCGAGGACAACCCGCTCTTCCACGTGGACCAGGTCGTCGTCACGCCGCATCTCGGCGCCTCGACGGCCGAGGCGCAGGAGAACGTGGCGCGCCAGGTCGCCGAGCAGATGTCCGACTTCCTCACGGTCGGCGCGGTGGCGAACGCGATCAACATGCCGTCCGTCAGCGCTGAGGAAGCGCCCAAGCTCAAGCCCTACATGAAGCTTGCCGAGCAGCTCGGCAGCTTCGCCGGTCAACTCACGCGCACCGGCCTCAAGGCGGTGACGGTCGAGTACGAAGGTCACGTCTCCACGGTCAATACCCAGGCGCTCACCGCCATCGTGCTGCAGGGTCTGCTCTCGCCCCTGATGGACTCGGTCAACATGGTCAATGCGCCGCTCGTCGCCGAGCAGCGCAACATCGCGGTAAGCGAGATCAAGCACGCGCGCGCCGGCGACTATCAGACGCTGATCTGCCTTACGGTCACCACCGAAAAACGCAGCCGCAGCGTCGCGGGCACGCTGTTCACCGACAGCCGGCCGCGTATCGTCCAGATCAAGGGCATCAACATCGAGGCCGAACTCGGAGCCCATATGCTCTACATCACCAACGAGGACAGACCGGGCATCATCGGCCATCTCGGCATGGTGCTTGCCGAGGCGGGCATCAATATCGCCACTTTCCACCTCGGTCGCGCCGGGCCGCAGGGCGACGCGCTGGCGCTGATCGCGGTCGACGAGCCGCTCGGTGATGCGGTCCTCGAAAAGGTGCGGGCCATCGACGGCGTGCACCAGGCCGCCGCGCTCAGCTTCTGAGGCGTCGGCGGTCGCTTGTCCCCGCTTCGAATGGTGTAAACTCGCGGACGCCATGAACGATCCCGTTTCACACGCGCTCCTGCCGGCGGGTCTCCGCGACGTGCTGCCGCCCGACGCCGAGTTCGAGGCGGGGGTTGCCGGGGGGCTGCTCGCTCACTTCGCCGGCTATGGTTACGAGCGGGTCAAGCCGCCGCTCGTCGAGTTCGAGGACAGCCTGCTCGCCGGCGCCGGCGCGGCGATGGCGGGGGCGACCTTCCGCCTGATGGATCCGGCGTCGCAGCGCATGATGGGATTGCGCGCCGACATCACGCCCCAGATCGCCCGTCTTGCCGCCACCCGGCTCGCCGGCGCGCCGCGTCCCTTGCGGCTGAGTTACGCGGGCGAGGTTCTGTGCCTCGCCGGCGGCCAGCTCAGGCCCGAACGCGAGTTTCTCCAGGTCGGCGCCGAGCTGATCGGCAGCGAGTCGGCGGCGGGCGATGCCGAACTCATCGTGCTCGCCGCCGAAGCGCTTGCCGCGGCGGGCGTCGCGCAACTATCGGCCGACCTCACCGAGCCGACGCTCGTCACCGCCGTTTGCGAGGGGCTCGAACTCGACGACGGCGCCGTGGTTCGTATTCGCGCCGCGCTCGACCGCAAGGACGCCTCGGCGGTGACCGCGATCGGCGGGCGTGGCGCCACACTTCTCGGAGCCCTGCTGCGCGCCGCCGGTCCGCACGAACGCGCCCTCGAGGCGCTCGCCGGCCTCGACCTGCCGCCGCGCGCCGCCCTGGTGCGCGACCGTCTGGGCGAGGTCGCCGGGTTGGTCGCCCGGGCGGCGCCCGATCTCGGCCTGACCATCGATCCGGTCGAGCACCGGGGGTTCGAGTACCAGACCGGCGTAAGCTTCACGCTGTTCGGCCGCGGGGTGCGCGGCGAACTCGGCCGGGGCGGTCGCTACCGGGTCGGTGAAACGGAGCCCGCGGCGGGCTTCACGCTCTATATGGATACGGTATTGCGCGCCCTGCCGCGGCCGTCGCGGGGGCGGCGGGTATTCCTGCCGCGCTCGGTCGACCGTGACGAGGCGGCGCGACTGAGAGACGAGGGCTGGATCGCCGTCGCCGGATTCGAGGAAACGGCGGATCCGGCCGACGAGGCGCGCCGGCTCGGGTGCAGTCACTTTTACCTCGAGGGCAAGATCGTCGCCCTCGACGGTCGACGGGGAGAATAGGCCATGGCCAACGTGGCGGTCGTCGGCGCCCAGTGGGGCGACGAGGGCAAAGGCAAGATCGTCGACTGGCTGTCCAGCCGGGCCGACGTGGTGGTGCGTTTCCAGGGCGGACACAACGCCGGCCACACCCTGGTGATCGACGGCGTCACCTATCGGTTGAGCCTGCTGCCGTCGGGTGTGGTGCGGCGGGGCAAACTGTCGATCATCGGCAACGGCGTCGTCGTCGATCCCTGGGCGCTGCTCGACGAGATCGGGCGAATCGTCGGGCAGGGCGTCGCGGTGACGCCCGACAACCTGAAGATCGCCGAAACGGCGGCGCTCATCCTGCCGCTGCACGGCCAGCTCGACCGGGCGCGCGAGGCGGCGCGCGGCAGTCGCTGTATCGGCACGACGGGACGCGGCATCGGTCCGGCCTACGAAGACAAGGTGGCGCGCCGCGCCGTTCGGCTCTGTGACCTCAGCGACCGCGAGCGCCTCGACGACAAGATCGACGAGCTGCTGCTGCACCACAACGCGTTGCTGCGCGGTTTCGCCATGGCCGAGATCGACCGGGCTGAACTGAGATCGCGGCTCGACCAAGTCGCGCCGTGCATTCTGCCCTTCGCCGCGCCGGTTTGGGAGCATCTCGACGCCGCGCGGCGGGACGGAAAGCGGATCCTCTTCGAGGGCGCGCAGGGCGCCATGCTCGACGTCGACCACGGCACCTATCCCTTCGTCACCTCGTCGAACACCGTGGGCGCGCAGGCCGCCGTCGGATCGGGGCTGGGGCCGAAAGCCGTCGACTATGTCCTCGGCATCACCAAGGCCTATACGACGCGGGTCGGCAGCGGCCCGTTTCCCACCGAACTCGACGACGAGACCGGCCGTACCCTGGGCGAGCGCGGCCACGAATTCGGCACCGTGACCGGTCGGCCGCGTCGGTGCGGCTGGTTCGACGCGGTGCTGGTGCGCCAGGCCGTCAAGGTGAGCGGCATCGACGGCATCGCGCTGACCAAACTCGACGTGCTCGACGGCATGGAACGTCTCGAGGTCTGCGTCGGCTACCGGTATGGCGGCCGAACGCTCGATTATCTGCCCGCGGCGATGTCGGCGCAGGCCGGGGTCGAGCCGGTCTACGAGACCCTGGAAGGTTGGCGGGAAAGCACGCGCGGCGCCCGCTCCTGGGCGGAACTGCCGGCGACGGCGATCAAGTACATCCGCCGTATCGAAGAACTGATCGACGCCCCGGTCGCGCTGTTGTCGACGAGCCCCGAGCGCGACGATACGATCCTGGTCAAGGATCCCTTCACCGATTAGCAGGCAGGCAAGGGGCGGAGTCCCGGACGCCGCCGGGGGTATGGGGTCAAGCGCCCGGACGCATCTGTGCGGCGGCGTTGCGTACCGCTTTCTGCACTTTCTCGAAGGCCCTCGCCTCAATCTGGCGCACCCGCTCGCGCGAAATGCCGTATACCCTGCTCAGCGCTTCGAGGGTCAGCGGGTCGTCCTTGAGACGGCGTTCGCTGAAAATGTGGCGTTCGCGGTCGTTGAGATTGCCCATCGCGGCGTTCAACAGGCCGCGGCGCTGGTCGAGCTCTTCGCTCTCGGCGAAAACCGTCTCCTGGTTCTCGGTGTGGTTGACGAGCCAGTCCTGCCACTCGCTGCCGTCGGCGCCGTCGACCGGCGCGTTGAGCGAGTGATCGGGTCCGGCGAGCCGGCGGTTCATGCTGACGACATCGACCTCGGGAACGGCAAGGCGCTTGGCGATCTCGCTCACCGTATCGGGCGCCAGGTCGCCGTCTTCCAACACCTGGAGACCCGCCTTGGCCTTGCGCAGGTTGAAAAAAAGCTTCTTCTGCGCCGCCGTGGTGCCCATCTTGACCAACGACCAGGAGTGCAGGATGTACTCCTGGATCGAAGCCCGGATCCACCAGATCGCGTAGGTCGCAAGACGAAAGCCGCGGTCGGGGTCGAAGCGCTTGACCGCCTGCATCATGCCGACATTGCCTTCGGAGACCAGCTCGCCGATGGGGAGGCCGTATCCGCGGAACCCAATGGCGATCTTGGCCACGAGACGCAAGTGACTGGTCACCAGCCGGTGTGCGGCGGCGGAATCGCCATGCTCGCGCCAGCGCTTGGCGAGCATGAACTCCTCGCTGGGCGCAAGCATGGGAAACTTGCGAATTTCCTTGAGATACTGGGATAATCCACCCTCGGACGCGATGGACGGATATCTCAATCCCGCCATATACCTTTGACCTCTCATTGAAAACAGGGAATGGGCCTTCTCGCCCGTGTAGATTCATCCGGGCAAACGGTTAATATAAGGTTTACAAGTAGTAAGTCAAGAAAACCCCTGATTCGACTCAACTATTCAGGAATGCGTCTCCCCGTCTCTCAGGGCGGCGATCAAGTCTTTCATATCGCAGGGTAAATCTCGTTCGAAGCGGAGGGCATCACCGCTCCGCGGGTGGCGCAGCTCGAGCCGCCAGGCGTGCAGCGCCTGACGGCGGAAACCGGCGAGCGCGGCGCGCGCCGTCGGGTCGAGCCCCGCCGCGTGCCGGCGCCGCGCCCGCCCGTAAAGCGGATCGCCGATCACCGGATGACCCCGGTCTGCGAGATGGACGCGTATCTGGTGGGTGCGGCCGGTGCCGAGCCGGCACTCGACCAGACTGGCGACGCCGCCCAGCACTTCGCGCATACGGTATGCGGTCATCGCAGGCTTCCCCCCGCGGGCGAGCACTGCCATCTTCTTGCGATTGGCCGGATTGCGGCCGATGTTGCCGCGGATCTCGCCGGCGGTCGGGCTGGGCACGCCCCAGACCACGGCCTTGTAGGTACGGCTGAGCCGGCGCTCGGCGAACTGGGCGGCAAGACCCGCGTGGGCGGCATCGTTCTTGGCGACGACGATCAGCCCGCTGGTGTCCTTGTCGAGTCGATGAACGATACCCGGCCGCATCACGCCGCCGATGCCCGAGAGGCCCGCGCCGCAATGGGCGATCAACGCGTTGACCAGGGTCGAATCGGGATTGCCGGGGGCGGGATGGACAACGAGCCCAGCGGGCTTGTCGACCACGATCAGGTCGGCGTCCTCGTAGACCACGGCGAGCGGAATCGCCTGGCCGCGCGGCGTCGCTGGCGTCGCTGCCGGCACCGCAAGTTCGTAGTCCTGGCCGGGTTTGACCCGGTACGACGGCTCGGCTATCGTCTCGCCTCCCGCGGCGACTCGCCCGGCCTTGATGAGCGCCTGGAGCCGGGCGCGCGAGTAGTCCGGCAGGGCGCCGGCGAGGAACTTGTCGAGCCGTTTGCCGGCGTCAGCCGGTCCGGCGCATATCCTGTAATGGCTTCCGCCCTTCGACGCCATGGCTTCAGACTGGACCCAAACCACGCGCACGCTCAAGGCCGTTGTCATCGTCATGGGCGCGCTCATCGTGCTCGGCGCCGCGGTGGTCGCGGTCGAACTGTTCCGCCGGGCGGGTGACCAGCTCACGATGGACCGGGCGGACGAATTCGCGACCACGACTGTAGCGCTTCCGCCGGGCGATCGTGTCGTCGGCATGGCGGGTGGCGGCGACGCGCTGTCGCTGCTGGTCGAGGGCGCCGACGGCGGCCGGCGCATCGTCACCGTCGACCGTCGTAGCGGCGCGATCCTGGGCGAACTGACGCTGACATCCGGAATGTAACGACCGAGGCGGGCGATCACCCGGACCGGCGGGGAGGAAGCGAGAGGCGATGAATTTCTGCAGCGACAACACCACCGGCGTGGCGCCCGAGATCATGGAGGCACTCGCGCGGGCCAACCGTGGTCAGGACGATTCCTACGGCGAGGACGCGACAACCGGCCGGCTCGTCGCACGCCTTTCCGAGCTGTTCGAGACCGACGTCGCGGTCTTCCCGGTGGGGACCGGGACGGCGGCGAACGCGCTTGCGCTCTCGGTCATGACGCCGCCGTTCGGCGCCGTCTACTGCCACCGCGAGGCCCATATCGCGGTCGATGAGTGCGGCGCGCCCGAGTTCTATACCGGCGGCGCCAAGCTGGTCCCGCTCGACGGCCGCGACGGCAAGCTCGAAGCCGATGCGCTGAACGAGGCCGTCGCCGGTGCCGGCGTCGGCGACGTCCACAAGGCGCAGCCGGCGGTGCTGAGCCTGACCCAGGCGAGCGAGTGCGGCACGGTCTATTCGCTCGACGAGCTCGCGGCGCTGGCCGAGGTCGCCCGCCGCCACGGTCTCGGACTGCACATGGACGGCGCCCGGCTGGCCAACGCGCTGGCGACGCTCGGCTGCACGCCCGCCGAGGCGACCTGGCGCGCGGGCGTCCGCGTGCTGTCCTTCGGCGCGACCAAGAACGGCGCCATGGCGGCCGAGGCGATCGTGGTTTTCGATCGCGGACTCGCCGCCGAACTTGCCTACCGGCACAAGCGCGGCGGCCACCTGTTTTCCAAGATGCGCTTTCTTTCGGCGCAGCTCGAGGCTTATGTCGACGACGGCCTGTGGCTCGCCAACGCGGCGCACGCCAACCGCCTCGCGGCGATATTCGCCGAGGGTCTTCCGGCGATTCCGGGCGCGGCGCTCCTCTTTCCGGTACAGGCCAACGAAGTGTTCGTACGGCTGCCCGAGCCGGTCATCGACGGCCTTCTGGCCGACGGCTTCGCCTTCCACCGCTGGCCCGACGACCGGTCCTCGGCCGTTCGTCTGGTGACCGCGTTCAACACCAGGGAAGAGGACGTCCGGGCCTTTCTCGAAACGGCGGACCGCTACGCCCGCGAGACGGCTCAGAAAACCGTCGGCGCACAGTAAAGGCTGCGGCGCTTCAGCTCGCTGCACAGCGCCTGGGCGCTTGCTTGGTCTCGGACCGGCCCGAGGTGGAGCTGGTAGAACACCCCCTTTTCGCGGCCGAGATCGACGCGGGCGATGCGTGGGCCGAGCCCGGCGAGCACGTCGCCGTAAGCGGCGTGCAGCTCGTCCCAGGCGCGTCGCGCGCGCTCGGGCGTGCGGAACGAGGACACGTGTACGCCGACCGGTTTTTCGCCGCCAGTGGCGGAGTCGCCGGCGGTTGGCGCCGGCAGTGCCTTTTCCGCGGGCGGCGCGGCAGCGGGTTGCGTGGTTGTGATCCGGCGACGGATATGCGGCGTCGCTCCTGCCCGGGTGACGGACGGCGCCGGCGGCGGTTCCGCGGTTGCGGCCGGCGGCGCCGCAGGCTCCGCGGCGGCCTCGGCCGTTGTCCCGGCCCCGTCTTCGGTCGCGCCGGCCTGCGTCTCCGCAACCGTCCTGGTGCGCGCCAGACGTTCGGCGCGCTCGCGTTGACGCTCCGTATCGGTGATGAAGTTCGCGGCGCGCAGGCGATCGAGCCGGGCGAGCGCCGGCTGCGGGTCGGGCGAGACCGCGGGCGCGGAGGGCGTGTGGAGGGCGTCGCCGGGCCGCAGCGGCAGCAGCCCATCGAGGATGGCGGTGCGCTCGAGCGCGTACTCGGCCGGCGTCAGCGCGCCGGCGTCGCGAAACTGCGCGATCGCCCCGAGCCGCTTGACCAGATGATCGACGCGCGGCGCCGGCAGGCCGACGAGCGGAGAGGCGGGCGGTCCCGTCAGCGGCAGCAGCGCGCCCAGGTTCGCTTGGCGCCGGGCCTCGTATTCGGCCGGCGTGATCAGTCCCGCCTCGCGCAGTTGGGCGAGCGCGGCGAAACGTTCGAGCGTGGCGCGTTCGACATCTTCGGGCCCGGGCGGCGGCGGCGGTTTCTCGGCCAGCGCCGTCTCGAGCCCTGCGAGGTTGTTGTGCGCGATCTCCACCAGACCGAGGCCGATGTGGTTCTCGCGCGTCGCCGTGATCGCGGTCGCCGCCGGGTTCAGCGCGATCACCTTGCGGTAGAGCGCCTGCGCCTCCGCCGCCCGTCCGGTCGACTGGTAGACCACGCCGAGGTTGAGCAGGGCGTAGGGATTGTGCGGGTTGATCGCCAGCGCCGAGTTGAGATGGGTCTCGGCCAGGGTCAGATTGCCGGCGGCGATCGCCGCGTAGCCGAGATCGGCGAGCCGCTGGTCGTTGGGAACCTCGGGTTCGGAGGCGGTGATCGCCTCGGTAGCGATGCGATACTGCCGCGCCGCTTCGGGCAGCAGGCTGGCGCAGCCCGCCAGACTCCAGGCGGCGACCAGCACGACGAGGGTCAAGCGCGTCACCCTGCCCCTACCTTTCCGCTTGTCCGGGGGCGCCCGACCGCCGCGCGCCCCTTGCAACCCGGCATGATTCCGCCAGCCCGCGGTTAAGGTTCGGTAAAGGCAGCGGAATAAGACGCCGCGGGAAGCGACGGAATCGGCGGGGAACGCCGGCGGTTGACCGCGTCGCCGGGGTTGGGTATGACTCTCGCCCGGCCCGGCGTCCCCATCGTCTAGCGGCCCAGGACATCGCCCTCTCACGGCGAAAACGGGGGTTCGATTCCCCCTGGGGACGCCAATAAAATCAAAGAGTTAGGCTACACCTGGGCAGACCGAAACCGGATTTAGGTAATATTTCTCAACTATTTTTGGCGACTCGGTGCGCTCGCCGGCGGCCAGGAGCGCGACCGTGTCGTGATGCGCGCGCCGGCCGTCGGACACCCGCACGTGCCGTCGCGAGCCCCATCCTAGCCGTCTCGCGCCTCCGGGGGTAGCCGCTCCGCACCGTCGTATTATACTGCCTGAGCGGACTGCGGAGTGAGGCGATGAGCGAAAGCGAGCGCGACGACACCGACATCGGGGACATCAAGGCGCGCCTGATGGCGCGCCGCGCCGAGCTCGTGGACGGCAGCAAAACCAGCGCCGAAAGCCGCCGGCCGGTCGAGCTCGACCCGTCGCGCCTCGGCCGGCTGTCGCGCATGGACGCGCTTCAGGAACAGGCCATGGCCGTCGAGGCCGAGCGCCGGCGGGGCCTCGAAATCAAACGGATCGACGCCGCGCTGACCCGCATCGACGAGGGCGAATACGGCTATTGCGTCACCTGCGGCGACGCGATTGCGGCGAAACGTCTCGCCCTCGACCCGGCCGCCGCCGTCTGCGTCGCCTGCGCACACGGCGGCTGCTGATCGAGCGCCGTTACGACGGGTGGACCGTTGCTTCGGTCCGGTTGCGCGCGCCGCGCAACGACGCCGGCCCCTCAGCTTCCGGCAAGGCGGTCGTGAGTCCAGACATAGTCGTTGCCGGGGGCCAACTTGTGGCAGGCGATGCAGCCCTTGCTCATGCCCTTGGCGACGCGTCCGGCAAGCTTCATCCCTTTGGGATTTGTCTTGAGCGATCCGTCGGGCGCATATTTTACCCAGAACCAGTCTTGATTTTGGGGATCGTACCCCGCGGCGCGTTTGAACATCACGGTAATCGACTTGAGATATTTGCCGGGATCGGCAAAAACATCCTCGTCGTCGATATTCTTGCCGCCGTAGTTCTTTTTCACCATGACGACGCCGCTGTGACCGTTAACCGCCACCTTCCCTTGGATGAATTCGAGTACGGCGCCGTGTGGCTTCTTGCCTTTGTAGGGGTAGGTCAAGATCGTACCGGGACCGACGAATTTTGCGGCTGCAAGCACGTTCCATAGCTGTGCGGCATACGCCGTGTCCGCGGGGCCGCCGAAAGGCGGCTGGGCGGCAACCTGCGTGCTGGTCGCGGCGTATCCGGCACACGCGGCGAGGGTTATCGTCACGGTCGCAAACAGTAGGCGTCGAAGCTGTTCCATGGGTCTCCTCCCTCAATACACAAATGATTTGCCGTCCGGTGACCACGCGGAACCGCGTTCCGACTGCGCGGCGCGACCGGAAAACGGCAAGGGATACGGCGCTGACACTACAGGACGCCCGGAGGTTCATCATGGCGAAACGAATGATATCACAAGAAATTGAAATCGGTTGAGCGACAATTGCGCCTCGGCTCGATCCGCTGGATTCGCCGGGTTTTCGCCGCCGGCGCCAACGGGGTAGACTGTGCCTGGCATGACGGAGAAAACCGCAGTCGAGGCGGGCGTCGAATCGCGGATCGTCGGGCGCATCCTCGAGGCGCTCGCGGATCCCGCCGTGCTGCTCGACAGCGCGCGCGCGGTGCTGGCGGCGAATTCGGCGGCGCACGATCTCCTGAAACCCGGGGCGCTCGGCCGCGATCTCGCACTCTCCCTGCGTCACCCCCGCGTACTCGAAGCCGCCGACCAAGCCCTGAAAAGCACGGCGGCGGTCGAGATCGAGGTGACGCTGCCCGACGCGGTGCCGTGCATCTACCGGGTCCGCGCGGCGCCGCTTGCCGGTGTGGCCAGCGAAGGCGCGGCGGTATTGCTCGTCCTCCACGACGTTACGCCGTCGCGCAACGCCGAGCGCATGCGCGCCGATTTCGTCGCCAACGTCAGCCACGAACTGCGCTCCCCGCTGACCTCGCTGCTCGGTTTCATCGAGACCCTGCGCGGGCCGGCCCGCGGCGACGACGCCGCGCGCGAACGCTTTCTCAAGGTGATGGAGGGGGAAGCCAAGCGTATGACGCGCCTGATTCAGGATCTTCTTTCCCTATCGCGGGTCGAGGCCGACGAACATGTTCCGCCGCGCGGCGAGGCCGACGTGGCCGACGTGCTGCGCGAGATCGCCGACAGCGTCGCCCTGCGGGCCGCGGAGCGCGGCATGACGATCGAACTCGACTGCGCCGAAGGGCTGCCGCCCGCCCACGGCGATCGCGACGAAATTACGCTCGTCTTCCGCAATCTGCTCGACAACGCGGTCAACTACGGCCGCGAGGACACGACGGTCGCCGTCACGGCGCGCCCCGTCGCCCGCATCCCCGGCGGCGACGGGCCCGGAATCGCCGTCGCCATACACGATCGCGGCGAGGGCATCGCGTCCGAGCACATCCCGCGGCTGACCGAGCGCTTCTACCGCGTCGACAAGGGACGCTCTCGCGAGATGGGCGGAACCGGTCTGGGGCTCGCCATCGTCAAGCACATCGTCAGTCACCATCGCGGCGTTCTCGCCATCGACAGCACGCCCGGGAAGGGTAGTGTGTTCACGGTCTTCCTGCCCGTCGCCGGCCGCGATGCGGCGGCGTCACCGCCGTGATCTGCTGTCATAAAACCGTCATCGGGCCGTCATAAAAGGGAATCGTTCGGCGCCTAGGGTGAAAGCGGCGGCGGCTGCGCCGCCCGACCGGAGACCCCAAGGAGAACGGCTCCCATGATCAGGAAAGCTCTCGTGCTCGCGGCGCTCGTCACGGTCGTCTTCGGCGGCGCGGCGCAAGCGCGCGACGAGATCCGCATCGTCGGCTCGTCGACCGTATTCCCCTTTTCGGCGGCGGTGGCCGAGCAGTTCGCGCGGACCACGGCGTTCAAGGCGCCGGTGGTCGAAAGCACCGGGACGGGCGGCGGCTTCAAGCTGTTCTGCGCCGGCGGCGGCGACGCCCATCCCGACATCGCCAACGCTTCGCGGCGCATCAAGCGCTCCGAGGTCGAACGCTGCCGCAAGAACGGCGTCACCGGGATCGTCGAGATCAAGATCGGCTACGACGGCATCGTGATGGCCAATGCGGGTCGGGCGCCGGACATGGCGCTGAGCCTGCGCGACCTCTACCTCGCGCTCGCCAAGTCGGTGCCCGCTGGCGACGGCCGTCTGGTCCCCAACCCCTATCGCACCTGGAAGGACGTGAACCCGCGGCTTCCCGACACCCGGATCGAGGTGCTCGGCCCGCCGCCGACCTCGGGCACGCGCGACGCCTTCGCCGAACTCGTCATGGAAGGGGGCTGCAAGACGTTCGACTGGATCGCGGCGCTCAAGAACACGGACGAGTCGCGCTACAAGACGGTCTGTCACACCGTCCGCGAGGACGGCGGCTACATCGAGGCCGGCGAAAACGACAACCTGATCGTTCGGAAACTCGAGGCGAATCCGAAGGCCATCGGAATTTTCGGTTTCAGCTTCCTCGACCAGAATACCGACAAGATCAAGGGCGGTGTGATCGACGGGGTCGAGCCGACCTTCGAAAACATCGCCGACGGGAAGTATCCGGTGTCGCGGCCGCGTTTCTTCTATGTCAAGCAGTCGCGGGTCGGGAAGATCCCGGGGATTCGCGAATACCTCGCCGAGTTCACGAGCGAGCGGGCCTGGGGGCTCGACGGCTATCTCGCCGACAAGGGCCTGATCCCGCTGTTGGACGAGGAGCGCGCAACCTGGGCCGGGAAGGCGGTGGAACTTGTCAAGCTCGTCATGTAACGCCGCGGCGCTCGTCGCCGGCGTCGGCGCGGGCGGCAAGCGCCTCGCGTCGGCGCGCGGCGCGCGGGTCTGGCGCGACCGGGTCGTGCTCGGCGTTCTCTTCCTCTGTTCGGCGGTCGCCGTGCTCACGACCGTCGGCATTGTGGCGTCGCTGTTGTTCGAGTCGCTTCGGTTCTTTCGCCTAGTGCCGCTGGGCGATTTTCTTTTCGGTCTCGAATGGTCGCCGCAGACCGCGATTCGCAGCGATCAGGTCGGCAGTTCGGGCGCGTTCGGCGCCGTGCCGCTGTTCGCCGGAACCGCGCTGATCAGCGCCGTGGCGCTTTCGGTCGCCGCGCCCGTCGGCCTGTTCGCCGCCATCTATCTCTCCGAATACGCCGCGCCCCGGCTGCGCGACACGATCAAGCCAACCCTCGAAGTCCTGTCGGGCATTCCCACCGTCGTCTACGGCTTCGTCGCCGCCCTGCTCGTGGCGCCGCTGCTGCGCGGCGCCGGCGAGGCCGCGGGTTTCGTCGTCGCTTCCGAAAGCGCGCTGGCGGCCGGCGCCGTGATGGGCGTGATGATCCTGCCGATGGTCTCTTCGCTCGCCGACGACGCCATGCGCGCCGTCCCGCAAAGCCTGCGCGCCGGCGCCTACGCCCTCGGCGCGACCCAGGGCGAGGCGATTCGCCGTGTCGTGCTGCCGGCGGCGCTGCCCGGCATCGCCGGCGGGCTGCTGCTGGCGACGTCGCGCGCCATCGGCGAAACCATGATCGTGGTCATGGCCGCCGGGTTTTCGGCGAACCTCACCGCCAACCCCCTGGAGGCGGTGACCACCGTGACCGTGCAGATCGTCGCGCTGCTGACCGGCGATCAGGAATTCGACAGCGCGAAGACGCTCTCGGCCTTCGCCCTCGGGCTCGTCCTGTTCCTCGTCACCCTGGTGTTCAACGTGATCGCGCTCGGGATCGTGCGGCGCTACGGCGAGACCTATGACTGAGAGCGCGACAGTCGAACGGATCCGGGACGGCATCGGACGCCGCAAACGCGCCGAACGGCGCTTTCGCGCGTACGGGATCGCCGCCGTGACGCTGGCGCTGGTGTTTCTCGGCGCCATGCTCGTCACCATCGTCTCGCGGGGGCTGGACGCGTTCGAACGGACCGAGATCGCCCTCGACGTCACGCTCGATTCACAAACGATCGACCCCGACGGCGCGGGTGCGCCGGCCGACCTGATGCGCGCCGATTACCAAGGGCTGATCAAGCGGGCGCTCCGCGCGGCCTTTCCCGAAGCCAGGTCGCGGCGCGAGAAACGCGAGCTCTATGCGCTCGTCAGCGTCGGCGCCGCCTTCGACCTGCGCGACGCCGTCCGGACCGACCCCGGCCTGGTCGGACGCACCCTGACCGTATGGCTGCCCGCTTCCGACGATATCGACATGGCGGTCAAGGGCGAAGCGTCCCGCGACACGCCGCCCGAGCAGAGGCGTTTGAGCGATCGTCAGCTCGCCTGGCTCGCGACTCTGGAGGCGGAGGGGCGCGTCGAGCGGCGTTTCAACACGCGCTTCTTCACCGCGGCCGATTCGCGCGAACCGGAACTCGCCGGCATTCTAGGCGCGGCGACCGGCTCGCTGCTCATGCTCGCGGTCTGCCTGGGGCTGTCGTTCCCGCTGGGCGTCCTGACGGCGGTCTACCTTCAGGAGTTCGCGCCACGCAACCGCCTGACCGATCTGATCGAAGTCAACGTCAACAACCTCGCCGCCGTGCCGTCGATCGTTTTCGGGCTGCTCGGACTCGCCGTCTTTCTCGGCGAATTCGGCCTGCCGCGCTCGGCGCCGCTGGTCGGCGGCATGGTGCTCGCGCTGATGACGCTGCCGACCATCATCATCGCCGGGCGCGCCGCGCTCGAAGCGGTGCCGGGGAGCATCCGCGAGGCGGCGCTTGCGCTCGGGGCGAGCCCGGTGCAGGCGGTGTTCCATCACGTGCTGCCGAGCGCCATGCCGGGAATGCTGACCGGGACGATCATCGGCATGGCGCAGGCGCTCGGCGAGACGGCGCCACTTCTCATGATCGGCATGGTCGCGTTCATCACCGACGTGCCGGGCGGGTTTCTCGAACCGGCCACCGCCCTTCCGGTCCAGATTTACCTGTGGGCCGACAGCCCCGAGCGCGCGTTCGGCGAAAAGACGGCGGCGGCGATCATGGTGCTGCTTGCGTTCCTGATCGCGATGAACCTGGTCGCGATCGTCCTGCGCAGGCGATTCGAACGGTGTTGACGGGGAGGGGTCGCATGGCATTGGCCTACGCGGGAATCGTCGATCAGACGGCAACGGCGGCGCTGGCGCAACGGGATGCGGAAGACCGGCAGGCGACGGCCGAAACGCCGAAGATGTCGGTGCGCAACCTCAACGTCTTCTACGGCGGGACGCAGGCACTGCACGACGTCGATTTCGACATCTTCGCCAACCGCGTGACCGCGATGATCGGGCCTTCGGGCTGCGGCAAGTCGACCTTCCTGCGCTGCCTCAACCGTCTGAACGACATTATCGACGGTTGCCGCGTCGAAGGTGCGATCACGCTCGACGGCGAGAACATCGCCGCCCGCGGGGTCGACGTGGTGATGTTGCGCGCGCGGGTGGGCATGGTGTTCCAGAAACCGAACCCCTTTCCCAAATCGATCTATGACAACGTCGCCTACGGGCCGCGCATTCACGGTCTCGCCGGGGAGCGCGACGAGCTCGACGAAATCGTTCTCACCAGCCTCGACCGCGCGGGTTTGCTGGCCGAGGTCCGCGACCGGCTGGGCGCGCCCGCCACGGGTCTGTCGGGCGGGCAGCAACAGCGACTTTGCATCGCGCGCGCGATCGCGGTCGCGCCCGACGTCATCCTGATGGACGAGCCGTGTTCGTCCCTCGACCCGATCGCGACCGCGAAGATCGAGGAACTGATTGACGAACTCAAGGAAAACTACACCATCGTGGTGGTCACCCACTCGATGCAGCAGGCCGCGCGCATGTCGCAGAAGACCGCTTTCTTTCATCTCGGCGAACTCGTCGAACACGGCGACACCGAACAGATTTTCACCGCGCCGCGTGACGAGCGCACCCGCGCCTACGTCACCGGACGCATCGGCTGAGGACAGGCGCATGGAATCGGAGCACATCGTCAAGGCCTACGACGAGCAACTGGCGCAGCTCGACCGTCTCATCGCCGAGATGGGCGGTCTCGCCGAGACCCAGCTTGCCGACGCCATCGCGGCGCTCGTCCGCCGCGACGTCGAGCTCGCACAACGGGTGGCCGAGCACGACGCGCGGATCGACGCGCTCGAAGCCGAGGTCGACGGCCTCACCATGCGCATCCTCGCGCTTCGCCAGCCGATGGCCGAGGATCTGCGCACGGTGATCGCGGCGCTCAAGACGGCGAGCGATCTCGAACGCATCGGCGATTACGCGCGCAACATGGCCAACCGCACGGTCGCGCTCACCCGGATGCAACCCATCGGCAGCGCGCCGCACACCGTCGCGCGCATGGGCACGCTGGTGCAGGGCATGATCAAGAACGTCCTCGACGCCTATATCGCCCGCGATGCGGCCCGCGCCGACGACGTGCGCCTGCGGGATCGCGAGGTCGACCAGCTTCACACCAGCTTGTTCCGCGAACTCCTCACCTACATGCTGGAGGATCCGCGCAACATCACCACCTGTACCCATCTCCTGTTCATCGCCAAGAACGTCGAGCGGATCGGCGATCACGTCACCAATATCGCGGAGCATGTACACATGATGGTGCTGGGCGAGACGCCCGAGCCGGGCCGGCCCAAGGGCGACCGGTCGAGCTTCACGGTCCTGGAGACCCCGCCGCGCCGCGAGCCCGGGGCGACGGACGGATGAGCGCCCTCGTCCTCATCGTCGAGGACGAGCCCGCGCAGGCCGAGATGCTGCGCTATAATCTCGAGTGCGAGGGATACCGGACGATCACCGCCGCCGACGGCGAGGAAGCGCTTCTTCTGGTCGAGGAACGGGACCCCGATCTCGTCATCCTGGACTGGATGCTGCCGCTGGTTTCCGGGATCGAGGTATGCCGACGGATACGCGCGCGGAAGGGCGGCGGCGGGCTGCCGATCATCATGGTCACGGCGCGTGGCGAGGAGGCCGACCGGGTTCACGGCTTCGACACCGGCGCCGACGACTACATGGTCAAGCCGTTTTCGCCGGGCGAAATGGTGGCACGCGTGCGCGCCGTGCTGCGCCGCAGTGCGCCCGGCGCCGGAGAGGAGACGATCGCGTGCGGCGGTGTGGTCGTGAATACCGGCACGCACCGGGTCGCGCGCGACGGTCGGCCGCTTCGTCTCAGCCCCACCGAATACCGCCTGTTGTGCGCCCTGATCGAGCGGCCGGACCATGTGTTTTCGCGCGAGACCCTGCTCGACCGGGTGTGGGGGCGGGATGCCGATCTCGAGATGCGCACCGTCGACGTCCATATCGGGCGACTGCGCAAGGCGCTCAACGCGGCGGGCGAGCGCGACCTCATCCGCACCGTGCGCGGCGCCGGCTACGCCATCGAGCGTTGAGCGTCCGCAAAGAGAAGGCCCCGCGCGGAGGCGAGGCCGAAGTCGATGGTCGGAGGGGGAAGAAAGGGAGGATCGAGGCGGTCAACGGCCGCCGAACTGCGGATTGCCCGGCGCCTGCCACCACCACTGGCGCGACGTGTTGTCGCCTGCATCCAAGCGAAGAAACAAGGTGGTCGCGTCGGTCATGACGTTCTCGGCCGCCGCTTGTTGATCGCCCGCATTGCTGGTGTCGCGCGTCGCGGGCGTGCCATAGGTGCGTTCGGCGCGGTACAGCGGGCCGTTGGCGTCGTACTCGGTAAAATCGCCCGCGAAGGCCGCCACGCTGAACAACAACACCGTGGCGAGCGCCGTTCCTCCGGCGACGCGGGCGATCGCGCCGGCACGGCGACGACTGTCGATTGCGTTGGTTTGCATATTCCGCTCCTTCGAAGCTTGTCTGGAAGGGGATATAGCGCGCGTGGTCGGGGCAGGAATGCACGCCTCCATCACAACTGTTCAAAGAGCCGTGTACGGGCGTGTATCGCCGGCGGGTTCGCATCGCCGCCCGCCGGATCGGGCCGAGGCCGTGCGCCATGCGTCGTTACGGGCCGGCGATCCACTCGGAAACCGGGCGGATTCGCGTTATAATCGGCGCGGCCGGACCGGCGGCCGGATGCTCAGGGGGATCCACGCCATGAATGCCGTGAAACATTTGCCCGTCGTTTTCCTGATCGCGGCGCTGGTCGCCCTATCGACGGCGGCGATGGCCCAGGGGCTGTCGCCCGACAAGTTGCCGCGTTTCGAGAAGGCCGCCCAGCGCTGCGGCGTCTTCGCCGGGGCGTATTACCGCTGCGTCGATCGCGCGCCGTCGAAGATCGATCTCGCCAAGGCCGGGGTGTTGCGCTGGATGCGCGATTACGGTGCCGACGAGCTGCAGATTCTCGAACTCGGCATGCGGTTCGATCTCGGCGAGAGGCGCATGCAGAGCGTCGGCTGTGGCGAGGTGAGTCCCGAACAGAAGGCGCAGGCCGAACGAACGCTCGCCGCCTGCCTGGCCGGCGACGGCTCGCTCGTCGGGAACTGAGCGCCGCGCCGCACCGCTGGGTCATCGTCCCGCGACGGGCAAAAATCGCCCCGCGCGCGGCGGGGCGGAGTGTTCCTGTGTAGAGAGTTCAGACTACATTGGGGGCGTTAAGGATCGCTTCAGCCGGGTTAACGGATCGTAAACGCGCGCGAAGAAAAAGCGGGTGCCCGGGGAGCGCGCGGATCGTCTTCACCCGAGTGACATCTGCGCGCGCAGCGCCCGGCACAGTTCGCTCTCCGCGTCGGCCTGGTCGTAAAGAATCGTGAAATGGTTACGGTCCGCGACCGTCACAAGCTCGCAGGCGACGCCCGCTTCGACGAGACGGTCGCGCATGTCGGTCGTCTGCTTGATCCACAACGGAGGTTCGTCGCCGCCGACCGCGAGCAACAGACGCGCATCGGTCCGCGGCGGCGCGAGCGTCGGGCTGTTGCGCCGCGCCATCTCCGCATCCAGCCGCACGTCGGCGTTGACCGAGATGCGCAGCAGCGGGGCGAGATCGTAGACGCCGCTGACGCCGACAACGCCCTTGACGGTATCGGCGGGAAGACCTTCGGCGGCCCAGTCGTGGGCGAGTGCCATCAGCGCGAGATGGGCGCCCGCCGAATGGCCCGAAACGAACAGGCGTTCCCCGTCGCCGCCGAGTTCTGCGGCGTGGCGATGAACCCAGGCGATGCCGTCGTTGATCTGGCACACGATGGCATCGAGGGTGACCGCGGGGCAGAGATCGTAATTGAGCAACACCGTCGTGGCGCCGGCGCCGACCAGCGGCTCGGCGACGAAGCTGAAGTCGCTCTTGTCGAGGCTACGCCAGTAGCCGCCGTGCAGAAAAACGTGGATCGGCGGGTGCGGACCGGGGGCGGTAAAGACGTCGAGGGTTTGCAGCGGCGACGGGCCGTAGGCGATGTCGTAACGGCCGGCGAGGCGCTCGCGCGCCGCACGACTGCGCGCCGCGTATGCGGCGAGATGGCGCTCCGCATCGGCCACCGCGACGCGCGGGTTGAGTTGCGCCTCGAGTTCCCCGGCGCTCAAATTCGCGAGGTCCATCCGCGTTTCCCGAAAAGCTCCGTTCCTACTCCCGGAGATAAACCCGAATTTCTCACCAAAGTCACGAGCGGCGTCGCGTACGCGCGGCGCGACCACGGTGCGGCACCCGGCTCATTGACATGTGTCAACCGCCCCGTCCTCGGGTACACTCGGACGGCAGGGTCGGGACGGGAGGTAGACAGTGGCGCGGATACTCGGCTCGGTGGCGCTCGTCGCCGCGGCGTGGGGGCTCGACGGGCGGCTGGCACGGGCGCGGCGCATCGGGAGCGGCTACGGCGAATGCCTGGCGTGCACGGTCGGGATCAGCCGTCGCGGCAAGACCCTCGCCGGCAAGGCCCTGACCCCGGAGCGCCGGATCGTCATCAACTCGGCGTTGTTGATCGCGGGGCGCGAAGCCGACCGCGACGCCACGTTTCTCCACGAATGCGCGCACGTCATCGCCGACATCCGCTACCGGGCGTTCTGCCGGCACGACTGGCGCTGGCGCCGCGTCATGGCGCTGTTGGGCGAGCCCGCCCGGGCGCACCACGATATCGCGTGCCTGTCGCCCCGGGCGCACGCCGTCGTCACCTGGGTCTGCGCCCACTGCGGCGAGGAGTTTCATTACGTTCGCGCGCCGCGACGGCGGATCGAGGATTGCTGTTGCCGCGCCTGCGGACCGCGCCTCGGGCGGCTCTATGTCAAGGAAGACCGTCCGGTTCCGCGCGCCGCCGATTGACCCACGGCGAACGGCGCGCCGTCACCACCAGCGGCGGCGCTTGCGCGAGTGCATCAGGAGTTCCTGCAGCGCCAGCATGACGCGCTGATGATGGTGCGCGTTATCACGGTCGCGCTCGGTCTCGGCGAGGTGGCGTTCGTTCTCGTAGTACTGGAAGAGATCGACCATCGCCATGAGCGCCCGGCGGAGCACGCGGTCGCGCTGTTCGAGCGCGGCGCCCATCTCGGCCAACTTGCCGCGCAGCGTACCCAATTCGTCCCGCAGCGTACCGATCTGCTGCTCCGAGGCAGCGGCGAGCATGGCAGCTGTCAACGCGCGCGCCTCTCGCTTGCGGCTGGGCGCCCCGGCCGGCTGCTTGTCGGCGAGCGCCTTGTCGATATCGCGCGCCGTCGCACCTTCGGCGTAGAGCTCGCGGATACGCGCGAGAACCGGCAGCGAATCGCCGGAAACCAGGGTCCTGCGTCCGGTGCGCCGGGTCCGCACCAGCGCCGCATGGCGGTCGAGATAGCGCCGCAGCCGCCGGTCGGGCACCTGCAACCGGGCGCCGACCTCGGAGACCGCGAGCCAGTCGCGCTCGCTGCGCGGTTTGTCGCTCTGCCCGTCGGCGGCGCCGGCGGACTCGAGCAGACGAAGTTTTCGGCTTGGCTCCCCCATCACACACTCCCACGCCGGTTCCGGATCGAAAGACCCGGCACCGAAGACACACTCCACCCTCCCCAATCATATTACAACTTAAGGGGTAACGGAAGTTATTAAATCACAATATGTTGTGGCTCGCACCCTATTTTACCGGAACACGCGGCGCGCGCAAACCGCCGCCCGGCCGCGCTCCAACATGGCCGGAATCACGGCAACGAGATATTTGTTGTAATTGCCAATTTTTTTGCAATAACTTCAACATTATCATTCCCCGAGGGAAGGTCGTGGACTTCATATTCATGCTTACGCGAGAGGACCGGACGATCGAAGATGGTCTGGAAGTCATTGAGGTAACGCAGAATACTGGAATTTCCCACATCGGATTCAAAGACCTGGGGGCCGACCGCGACATGCTTGCGCGGCTCAACGATTCGATCAAGGCCGCGGGCGGAACCTCATATATGGAAGTGGTAAGTGCCACATCGGATGCCTGCCTCGAATCGGCCCGCACGGCGGTCGAGATCGGCGTCGATCGCCTGCTCGGCGGCACCAACGTAGAGGAGATGCTCGCCGTACTGCAGGGCACCGGCATCGCATACTTTCCCTTTCCCGGCCGCCCGCGGGGGCATCCCGCGCGGCTTTGTGGCGACGCCGCCGAAATCGCCGCCGACTGCCGACGCAGCGAGTCGCTCGGCTGCGCCGGCGTCGATCTGCTCGCGTACCGCGCGGAAGACGCCGATCCGCTCGAACTCGTGCGCGCCGCACGCGCCGCGCTCGCGGGCGAACTCATCGTCGCCGGCAGCATCGACACGTCGGCGCGCGTGCGGGCGCTGGCCGAAGCGGGGGTCGACGCCTTCACGATCGGCAGCGCGGCGTTCGACGGCTCGTTTTCGCCGCGCAAGGGCTCGCTCCGTTCGCGGCTGCGTGATATCCTCGCCGCCTGCGCCTGAATTCCGCACCGCGAGGGAGAGCCGCCATCGTCGGAGTCGATAGCGCTGCGCTGAGCCTCGGGACCGTCGTCCCCGGCGATGGTCTCGAGCGACTGTTGTGCGGCGCGTATGCCGACCCCGACGGCGGGACGCCGCTGGCCGTGCCGACTCGCGCGGTGGTCATCGCTGATTCGCTCGCTGGCGACGAGGCCGATCTTGTCGCCGCGCTCGGTCTCGGTGCACGGCTTGCGCTGGTCAGCGACGCGAATACCCATCGCGTACTCGGGGCGCGGGTTGCGCGCTCGCTCGCCGCCGTCGCCGAGGTGAGCGAAATTCGGTTGCCGGACCACCCCCGCGCCGACCAGGCGGCGGTCGGGGAGATCCGCGACGCGAGCGTTCTGAGCGACGCGCTGATCGCCGTCGGTTCGGGCACGATCAACGACCTCTGCAAGTACGTCGCCGCGCTCGACGGCAAACCGTACGCGGTCTTCGCGACGGCACCGTCGATGAACGGCTACACTTCGGTCAACGCGGCGATCACCGTCGACGGCCACAAGAAATCGTTGCCGGCGACGGCCGCGGCGGGGGTGTTTCTCGACCTCGAGGTGCTGGCGGGCGCGCCGCCACGCATGATCCGCTCCGGCCTCGGCGACAGCCTTTGCCGGCCGACCGCCCAGGCCGACTGGCTGCTCTCGCATCTGTTGCTCGACACGCCCTACCGCAGGGCGCCATTTGCGCTCCTCGCTGGCGACGAGGACGCGCTGCTCGCCGAATCCGACGCCCTGATGCGGGGCGATGCGGCGGCGATGCGGCGGCTCGCGCGCACCCTCGTCCTGTCGGGCTTCGGCATGGCGATCTGCGGCGGCAGCCACCCGGCGAGCGAGGGCGAGCACCTCATCAGCCATTACGTGGAAATGATGACGCCTTCGTCATGGCCCGAATCGTTTCACGGCGAGCAGATCGGCGTCGCCACGCTGACCATGGCGCGGTTGCAGGAACGCTTGCTCGCCGCTGGGCCGCCGCGATTGAACGCGAGCGTTGCGGACGAGACGTCGCTCACGGCCCACTTCGGCGACGGCCTCGGCGCCGCCTGCTGGCGCGAGTTCGCGAACAAGCGGCTCGATGCGGCGCGCGCCGAGACACTCAACGCGCGGATCGAGGCCGGGTGGGACGACATGTGCGCCCGACTTTCGGCCGTGACCCGCTCGGCGTCCGAGATTGAGGCGGCGCTCACGCGCGCCGGTGCCCCGACGGCGCCCGAGGCGCTCGGCTGGCCGCGCGTGTTCTATCGCGACGCCGTGCGCCACGCCCGCGAAATCCGCGATCGCTACACCTTCCTCGATCTCGCGGCGGACGGCGGCCTGCTCGACGGGGACGGGCTTGTCTGAGATGCGCCCGCTCGGCGAGTTTCGGGCGGCAGCGCGCCGCGCCGTGCGCTTCGTGCTGAGCGACATCGACGACACGCTGACCACGGGCGGCCGCCTGCCGGCCGTGGCCTACACCGCGATGGAGCGACTCAAGCGCGCCGGCTTCGGACTCGTTCCGGTCACCGGCCGGCCCGCAGGCTGGTGCGACCACATCGCCCGGATGTGGCCGGTCGACGGCGTGGTGGGAGAGAACGGCGCCTTCTACTTCCATTACGACGCGGCCGCCCGGGTCATGCGCCGGCGCTACTGGAAAGATGCCGCTTCGCGCGCCGCCGACCGGGCGCGGCTGGCGACGCTGCAAACCGAAATTCTCGCCGCCGTGCCGGGCGCGGCGGTCGCCGCCGATCAGGCCTACCGCGAGGCCGACCTCGCCATCGACTTCTGCGAAGACGTGTCGCCGCTCGCCGCCGCCGGGATCGACCGCATCGTCGCGCTGTTCGAGGCGGCGGGAGCGCGGGCCAAGGTCAGCTCGATCCACGTCAACGGCTGGTTCGGGGACTACGACAAGCTCGCCATGACGAGGATCATGTTCGACGAGCTTTTCGGACTCGACCTCGACGCGGTGCGCGAGACGGTGGTGTTCGCCGGCGATTCGCCGAACGATGCGCCAATGTTCGCTTATTTTCCCCATGCCGTCGGCGTCGCCAACGTCCGTGACGTCGCCGGCCGCCTCGACGCCAAACCCGCATGGGTGACCCGGGCCCGCGGCGGCGAGGGCTTCGCCGAGCTCGCCGAGGCGCTGATCGAGGCGCGCAAATCGTGACCGGCCGGTTGCGACGCGACGCGCGCTTCGAGCGCATTCTCGCCGAACTGCGGGCGAGTCCCGCAGTGCGTATCTCGGCGCTGGCCGAGAACTTCGGCGTCTCCACCGAGACCGTGCGACGCGACATCGACGAACTCAGCCGGCGCGGTCTCGTCGACCGCACCTACGGCGGCGCCGCAGCTCATCCCGCGACGCGCGAGCCGGCGGTGAACGAGCGTTACCGGCTGCTGGTCGCCGAACGGTCGCGCATCGGCGCCTGCGCCGCCCGGCTGGTCGAACCCGGCGAGGTGCTGATGATCGATTCGGGCTCGACCACCACGCATTTCGCGCGCGAGCTCGCGGTCGAGGCGCGGGATCTCACCGTGCTGACCAACTGCCTCGGCGTGGCGCTCGCCCTCGGCCGGGCGCCGGGCCTGCGCGTCATCCTCTGTCCCGGCGATTACAACGCGCGCGAGGGCGGGGCCTTCGGCCCGGAAACCGCGGCCTTCCTGGAGCGGTTTCACGCCGACAAAGCGTTCATCGGCGCGAGCGGACTGACGGTCGACGGGCCGGTCGAGGTCGACTCGGCGGCGAGCTGGGTCAAGCGCCGCATGATCGAGCGCAGCGCCCGCAGCCTGCTTCTGGTCGACGAGACCAAGTTCGACGCCCGTTCGCTTGAGATCGTTTCCCCGCTCGCCGCGATCGACGACGTGATCGCCGACGCCGCGCCGCCCTCGGCGCTGGCCGAGGCGCTGGCCGTCGCCGACGTCACGCTCCACGTCGCCGGGGCCGACTGAGAGACGCTGCGGCAGGTTCGCCGCGGGTCGTGTTTATCCGTGGAAAAAGCGCTTCGCCGTCCGGTCGCGTTCGTCCGGTCCGAGGTCAAGACAAGTCTGGCGCAAATGGTCCCAAAGGGCGAGCCGCGACCAGTCCGGCGTCTTTCGGATCGTCCCGTCGGCGTCGAGGAACGGGTTGGGCAGGAACACCGTGAGCTGCTGTTCGTCCCTGCCGTTGAACAGGCGAAGGCCCCAGCTCGTCGGCGCGCCCGCATGGTCGAGCATGCGATAAAGCTCGGCCCGCGCGGTGCGCCGGTGCGCGGCGAGAGCAGGATCGACCGGGTCTTCGCCGCTGCCGCGGTGCTCGCCGATGCAGATATGGAAATGCCAGGCGCCGAAATCGACCGTCAGGTAGCCGTCGAGACGCGAGATGCGCGTCGGCGCGTTGGGAGCGCGGATCTCGAACACGGCGCCCTGGATCAGCGTGCCGAATACGATCCTGTCCCAGTAGTTTCCGAAGACATCCTCGAGCACGCGGAACAGCGCGTCTTCGGACGTATCGATCGGCAAGATTTCGAGTGTGCCCATGCCGGGCTCGGTCACGACTTTCATGGTTGCGATCCCGGCGATCTCACCCGGCGGGCCCGCGCGCCCGTTCGCGGTGGCTGCCGGCACGGTGCGGTGTCATGCATCGATCTCACGCGGTGGTTATACAACACGCGGCAGTTCTTTACATCCGCCCGCCAAGCCTTATCTTGCGCCGGAGACCCCCGATAAAGCAGGAGCGCCGCCCCGTGACCGTCCTCGAACTCGCGATAGCGTCACGCCTCGTGCGGCGATGAGCGACGCGTTCGACCTGGTTTCGCCCTGCGTCGGGGTCTGCACGCTCGATCCCCGGACGGGCCTGTGCTGTGGTTGCCTGCGCACCGCCGGCGAGATTTCCGAATGGCCGGATTTGTCGTACGACGACAAGCGCGCGTTGCTCGAGCGACTGCAGGACCGGCGCCGCGAGGCAGGGTGGCCGAGCCGGCGTTCGACGCGCCGCCGTCGTCGGCGCGCACCGTCCGCGTCCTCCCAAGGTTGAAATCCCGTTCGCGGGTGGCAATAGTAACAAGCGCCACCGACAATCGCCTGGTTACGCCCGATGAGTGATCTCCTCGCCCGCCTGTTGCGGGAAAAGCCCTACCTGATCGCCGATGGCGCCATGGGCACCAGCCTGTTCGCGCTTGGCCTCGAGACCGGCGATTCACCGGAGCCGTGGAACGACACGCATCCCGATCGGGTGGCGGCCGTTCATCAGGGCTTCGTCGATGCCGGCGCCGACATCGTTCTCACCAACAGCTTCGGCGGCAGTCGCCACCGGCTCAAGCTGCACCGGGCCGAGGACCGCGTCGGCGAGCTCAACGAGACCGCCGCGCGCATCGCCTGCGAGGTCGCCCGGACGGCCGGGCGCGATATCGTCGTGGCCGGCGACATCGGTCCGACGGGCGAGCTGTTCGAGCCACTCGGTCCGCTGACCCGGAGCGAAGGGGAAGATGCCTTCGGCGAGCAGGCGCGGGCACTCGCCGCCGGCGGCGCCGACGTCATCTGGATCGAGACCATGTCGTCGCCCGAGGAGCTGGCGGCCGCCGTCGCCGGGGCGGCGCCGACCGGACTGCCGATCGTCTGCACCATGACGTTCGACACCGCCGGCCGCACCATGATGGGCGTGACGCCCGAGGAGGCGGCGGCGTTCTGCCGGGGCCTCGACCCCGCGCCGATCGCCTACGGGGCCAACTGCGGCAACGGTCCGGCGGAGCTGGTCAACGCCGTGGTCGGGCTGGGGCGCGCCGCGGGGCCGGACGACGTTCTGGTCGCCAAGGGCAACTGCGGCATTCCCGACTACGTCGACGGTGCGATCCGCTACTCGGGAACTCCGGAGATCATGGCCCGTTACGCCCACATGGCGCGCGATGCCGGCGCCCGCATCATCGGGGCGTGCTGCGGTTCAACGCCCGAGCACCTTGGCGCGATGGTCGCGGCGCTCGAGGACTATAAGCCGGAACCGGCGCCCGGGGTCGGCGAGATCGAGGCGAACCTCGGTCCGTTGGCGTCCCCGGCCGCGCGCAGGGGCGGCGGCCGCGCCGCGCCGCAGCATCGACGGAGACGGCGGGGACGCTGAACCTGCCGCGCTTGCATGGCGATGCACGGGCGCTTGGGGGAACCGTCCCGGTTGGCCGGCGGGTCTTAGCGGGTCTTAGACAGGGCGCCCCCGAACGCGGTCGAGGAGCGTCTTCAGGTCGATCGGCACGATGGCGACCTGGTCGAGGGCCGACTGGATCCGCTCATCGGTGAACGTCCATTCGTCGCCATCGAGTTCGGCGATGACAGTTTCAGTGAAGACCTGGAACAGGTTGAGCGCCTGCGGATCGTCGCTCAGATGATCGGCGAGAATGGCGAGCGCAAGCTGCCGCGGTCCGGTGCCGTCGTAGCCCCATTCGAAGCCGGCGTCGGAATACCGCTTGAGGTCGAGGCGCGGGTCGAGCGGCGCCCCGTCGACGGTAACCACGCAACCGCCCGGCGTACGGACGCCCTTGTAGACTTTCATCGCGCGCTTCCTTTCGAATTGAGGTGCGGCTTCGGGGGCCGCGCGGTCGCCTGCCAGAACGCCCGGGGCCGGTTAAGATTCGGTTAAGGGGTTGCAGCGCACACTGAGCATGCGTGACTCCCGCGCCGGTACGCCCGTATCGGAGTGACGACGCGCAGGCAAGCCGGAAAACCGCCATGGCCCATCTGACCAAGGACGACGTTACCCAGCTTCTCGACGAGCCCTCGCTGGAGGTGAGAGCCGAGACCGCCGCCAAGGTCGCTGCCGTGTTCAACAGCGATCGGCTCGACCCCGCGGCGCGTACCGTCGCCGAGGAAATTTTCCGGCTGATGGTGCGTGACGTGGAGGTGCGCGTTCGCCAAGCGTTGTCTGAGAGCCTCAAGGACAGCGAGATAGTCCCCCATGACGTCGCGCTGTCGCTTGCCAAGGACGTGATCGAGGTCGCCGAGCCGATCCTGACGACCTCGCAGGTATTGACCGACGCCGACCTGATCGACATCGTGCGGACGCGTCCGACGGAAAGCCGCGTCGCCGTTGCCAAGCGCGCCGACGTCTCGCCGGAAGTGTCCGACGCGCTCGTCGAAACCCGCGACGAGGAAGCCGTTGCCACGCTCGTCGAGAATCCCGGCGCCCGGGTTGCCGAGAAGACGTTCACCAATATCCTCGATATCTTCCCGGACAGCGACAAGATCAAGCACAACATGGTCCACAGGCCGGTGCTGCCGGTCGCGACGGCCGAGCGTCTCGTGACCATGGTGTCGGATCGACTGCGCGATCGCCTGATCACCCATCACGAGATGTCGCCCGACGTCGCGGCGGACCTCATCCTCGACAGTCGCGAGAAGGCGACGCTCGGGCTTCTCACTTCGGCGACGGATCGCGGCGACGTCGACGAACTCGTCCGGCAACTGCACGCCAACGGGCGCCTGACGCCGTCGATCATATTGCGCGCCTTGTGCACGGGCGATCTGCTGTTCTTCGAATCGGCGATGGCGCGCCGCGCCGGGGTTCCGGTGTCGAACGCGCACCTCCTGATCTACGACCGCGGGCAGCTGGGGCTCAAGGAGATCTATCGCAAGGCGGGATTGCCGCGGAAAATGTTTCCGGCGATCAAGGCCGCCGTCGCCATCGCCTTCGAGATGGATTACGACGGCGGTCCGCGCGATCGCGAACGTTTCCGTTCACGCATGATCGAGCGCTTTCTCACCCGGTTCGACGCCGAGTTCAACGATCTCGATCCGGACAACATCGAATATCTCCTGACCAAGATCGGCCACAGCCTGTGTCCCCACGACGCCGTCTCCGGAAGCGGCGTCTCGCAGCGCGCGAACTGAGGCCATCCCGTCTATTTCCCGCCACCGGCGCGCGTGCCGGCAAGAAGCCGTCGCGCCCGCGTTTCCGGAATTCGTACGCAATTCGCTCGCGCCGCCGCAGGGCGCCGCTGCGGCCCTGTGAGAAATCCGGTTTACCGGCCGTTAACGGTGCCCGGGGCAGGCTGCCGGATGGTGCGCCCGGGGTGCCGGGGCGCGTTCCGTGCCCAGGTGGCGAGGAAGTGGAAAGACGCGTCGCATACCCAAGCCGATCGAGTCCCGGGGCCGCACGATGACGATCGCCGGTCTTCGCGGCAGGGACTTCCGTCTCTTCGGGTTGCTTGGGTTGATCTGCCTGGGAAGTATCGCTTCGGCGATGATCTGGGTCTCGACGGCGAGCAGATCGCTGCTGCGCGACGAAGCGACCAGCCGGGCGGTCGGCTGGGCTGCCTTCGTCGAACGCAACCTCAACGATCTCGATCGTGCGCTGGCGACGGGGGAAATCTCGGCCGGGGATCGGGAAGCCCTGCGGCACGCCGCCGACGGCGGGAATGTCTACCGTTACAACATCTTCGATTCCGCCGGGCGCATCGTCCAGTCTTCGGACCGGGAAGAGATCGGCAAGACCGAGGGCAACCGGTATTTCACCGAACGGGTCGCTGCGGGCGAGACATACGTTACGTTGAAGGACGGCGCCGTCTCACCGGACCCGGCCATCTACGCCGAAGCCTACGTGCCGATCATGGCCGGCGGCCGCTTCAAGGGCGCGGTCGAGGTCTACGTCGACGTCAGCGCCGTCGCCGCGCGCTACCACCGCACCTTCAGAATGATCCTGGCCGTTCTTGTCAGCATGATGCTGATGACCGCCATACTCGCGGGGATCATGATCCGGCGCAATCTCGTGGCGCGCGACAAGGACATGGTCCGCCTCCACGAGGCGCAGGCTGCCGCGACAAGCGCGCGCCAGCGACTCGAGGACGCAATCGAGGCCGTTGCCGACGCCTTTGCGCTTTACGACGCCGCCGACCGGCTGGTCATGTGCAATGCAAGGTTCTACGATTTCTTCCCGGTAGATCGTAAGCTTTTCGAACCCGGCGTCTCTTTCGAAGACTCCATTCGCGGACTGGTCGCAACCGGCTACATCCCGGAAGCCTCGGCCGGGGGCGAAGCCTGGATACAGACACGCCTGGAGCGGCACCGCGAGCCACAGGGTCCGTTGGAGCGCGAAACCGCCGACGGCCGCTGGGTCCATACCAGCGAGCACAGAACCCGCGATGGCGGCTGCGTCGTCATCTGCAACGATATCACCGAGCGCAAGTGGGGCGAACGCGAACGCGCGACGCGGACGCGTCAACAGGCGGCGGCGGCGGAACTGGGTCATTTCGCGCTCGGTGGCGTCGCCCTTGACGATCTGCTTGCCTACGCAGTCGCCCTCGTCGCCGAAACCCTCGACGTCGACTACTGCAAGGTGCTCGAACTGTTGCCCGGCAACGACCGCCTCCTGCTGCGCGCCGGGATAGGCTGGCGTGACGGACTCGTCGGCAGCGCCACGGTTGGGACCCGCACGGATTCACAGGCCGGCGTCACTCTGAGTTGTGAAAAGCCCGTGGTCGTCGAAGACATGACGCGCGAGACGCGATTCAAGGGCTCCCCGCTGCTTCATGACCACGGCGTGATAAGCGGCGCGAGCGTCACCATCCATGGCGAGGACCGACCCTTCGGCGTCCTCGGCGCCCACGCGACGCGACGTCGCGGGTTTTCCGGCGACGACGTGAACTTCCTGCGCGCGGTCGCCAACGTGCTGGCGATCGCCATCAGGCGCAAGCGGGCGGAGGACGCCGAGCGCGAGAGCCGGCAGACCCTGCGCGCGGTGATCGACTCCTTGCCCGCGCTGATCAACGCCAAGGACGTGAATAGCCGCTACGTCTTCATGAACGGCTATCAGGCGACGCTTTACGGCGTCACCCCGGAGGACGCCGTCGGCAAGTCGGCGAGCGAGATTCTCGGGACCGAGTACGGCGCTTATACCGAGAAGCTCGACAGGCGGGTTGTCGACAACGCGGAAGCCATACCGTACTTCGAGGAGACCTATGCCGACGGCTCGGGCGTTTTCCACACCTGGCTGACGACCAAGGTCCCGCTATGCGATCCGGACGGAACCGTGACTAACGTCGTCAACATCTCGCTTGACATTTCCGAGCGCAAGCAGGCCGAGGAAGCGCTGCGCGCCGGCGAAGCGCAGCTCAAGGCGATCGCCGACAATTCGCCCGCGGTGATCGCACTCACCGATGTCGAAGGTCGCTACCTTATGGTCAACAAGAGGTTCGAGGAGCTGCACGACCTTACGAACGAGGAGGTCGGGGGCAAGACGGCATACGACGTTTTCCCCGATGGGGTCGCCGGATCGCTCGCCGCCGGCGCCGTCGAGGTGCTCAAGACCGCCGGATTGGCCGAGCGAGAAGTCGAGGTCGAAACGTCGACGGGCCGGCGCACTTTCATGGTAGTCCACTTCCCCGTCATTCCGACAACGGAGGCAAAGGATGTTCCCATCGCCGTCGGACTGATCGCTACCGACATCACCGAGCGCAAGCGCGCCGAAGAGGATCTGCGCACCGCGAAGGAGCAGGCCGAACTCGCCAACCGCGCCAAGTCCGAGTTCCTCGCCAACATGAGCCACGAACTGCGTACGCCCTTGAACGCCGTCATCGGCTTTTCCGAAATGATCCAGAGCGAAGTGTTCGGCGCTCTCGGCAACGCCAAGTATCTTGAGTACGCCCACGACATCAACGAATCAGGCGCGCATCTCCTGGCGCTCATCAACGACATTCTCGATCTTTCGAAGATCGAGGCCGGCAAACTCGATCTCAACGAAGAGGAAGTCGACGTCTCCCGCGCCATCGGCGCCTGCCTGACGCTGATCAAGGAGCGCGCCGACGGCGGCAACGTCGAGATCAGGCGGCGGGTGCCGGAGGGCCTGCCCGCGCTCCGCGCCGACGAGCGCAAGCTCAAGCAGATCCTCCTCAACCTGCTCAGCAATGCGGTCAAGTTCACACCGCCGGGCGGTCGGATCACGGTGAGCGCGGCGACGGGTCCGCGACGGGGCTTCGTGCTTAGGATCGCCGATACCGGCATCGGCATCGCGGCCGACGACATACCCAAGGTGCTGGCGCCGTTCGGTCAGGTCGACGGCGCCCTCGACCGCAAATACGAAGGCACGGGACTCGGCCTGCCGCTCAGCAAGGCGCTTACCGAGCTGCACGGCGGCGACTTCGAGATCGAAAGCGAGCCGGGACAAGGCACCGTCGTAACCGTTCGGTTCCCGCCCGAGCGCATCTTGGATTCGTCGGTCAACGCCGCCTGAGCGCACCGGGCTTGCGGCGTCGCGAGCGGCGCCGTGCGATCATCAGCGTGTGCCAGCCGTCGATCGCCCAGCGGCGAATGAGAACCAGGCCGCGGGCGCGATGGGCGGCGAGCACGGCGTGTTCCTGACGGTCGAGCAACCCGGCCAGCACCGCGACGCCACCCGGAGCGAGACGGCGAGCGAGCGCCGGCGCCATCCGGATCAGCGGCCCGGCGAGAATGTTAGCGAGGACGAGGTCGTACGGTCTGGCCCGGCGCAGTGCGATATTCCGATAGCCGTTACTCACCACCACGCACACCAGCGAGGCAACCCGATTGACCCGCGCGTTTTCACGCGCCGTGCGCACCGCGCGCGCATCGAGATCGGCCGCGAGCACCGTGGCCCGCCAGGTCTTCGCCGCGGCGACGGCGAGGATGCCGGAGCCGCAGCCCATATCGAGCACGCGCCGCCGTCTGGGTCCGCGGGCGAGCGCGTCGAGCGCGAGAAGGCAACCGCGCGTGGTCGGATGCTCGCCCGAACCGAACGCCGCGCCGGCGTCGATGATCAGATCGATCGCGTCATCCGCCGCAGCGGGGAGATGGCTGCCGTGGAGATAGTACCGCCCGGCGCGGATCGGCGGAAAGGCGTTGCGCGTCGCCGCCAGCCAGTCGGTCTCGGGCAGGCGATCGACGACCAGCTCCGGCGCCGCAACGCCGAGGGCCGCAGCGACGACCGCGAGCCGCGTCTCGAGCGCCGGCCGGTCGGGCCTTGCGGAACTCAGTGCTTCGATCCGCCATGCCCCGCCGGGCATCGCCTCGAACGCCGAGACGGCGGTGCCTTCGGTCTCGAACGCGGCCTCGAACGCGACGGCGTGCCCGTCCGCGACTTCGACCGCGACGCGCCAGACCGGAGCCGCCGCCTCACGCCGGCCGGACAAAGCTGTCGATGACCCTTTTGCCGCCGGCCTTGTCGAAGGCGATGTCGAGCTTGTTGCCGTCGATCCCGGTGATCCGGCCATAGCCGAACTTCTGATGGAAGACGCGCGCGCCGACCGCGAAGGTGTCGGGGGCATGCTCGACTGCCTCGTACGACGCCGCCTCCGCGCCGAAAGCGCGGCTCCGGCGATCACGCCGCCGGGTTTCGCGCCTGACGCCCGGACTCTCATAAACGCCCGGCGTCGAAAAACGCGTGACATGCTCGTCGGGCAGCTCGTCGACGAAGCGCGACGGCAGACTCGCCTGCCACTGGTTGTAGACGCGTCGGTTGGCGGCGAACAGCACGCAGGCGCGAAGCCGCGCCCGCGTGAGGCCGACATAGGCGAGACGCCGTTCCTCTTCGAGGCCCTTGGCGCCGTTCTCGTCGAGGGCGAGCTGGTGCGGGAACAGCCCGTCCTCCCAGCCCGGCAGGAAGACGGTGTCGAATTCGAGGCCCTTGGCGCCGTGCAGCGTCATGATGTTGACCACCTCGTCGGCGGCGGAATCGTCGGCGTCCATCACCAGGCTGACGTGTTCGAGAAAACCCTCGATGTTCTCGAACTCGGCGAGCGCGCGGATCAGCTCCTTGAGGTTTTCGAGCCGGCCCGGGGCGGTCGGCGAGCGGTCGTTCTGCCACATCGCGGTATAGCCCGCCTCGTCGAGCATGATCTCGACCACTTCGGGATGCGGCAGCACGCCGAGAAGGCCGCGCCAGCGGTCGAAGCCGGCAATCAGATCGGCGAGCGCACGGCGCGCCCGTGGCTTCAGTTCGTCGGTTTCGACGATTGTCCGTGCCGCCCGGAGCAGCGGAGTCCCCTTCGCCCGAGCAAGGCGACGGATCGCCTGTACGCTGACGTCGCCGAGGCCGCGCTTCGGCCAGTTGACGATGCGCTCGAAAGCGAGATCGTCTTCCGCCTGGACGGTAACGCGCATGTAGGCGACTGCGTCACGGATCTCCTGACGCTCGTAGAAACGCAGCCCGCCGATGACCTTGTAAGGGAGGCCGATGGCGACGAAACGCTCCTCGAAGGCGCGGGTCTGGAAACCGGCGCGCACGAGAACGGCAACCTCGCTGAGCCTGTGACCGCGGCGCTGAAGCGCCTCGATCTCCTCGCCCACGACACGCGCTTCCTCGTCACCGTCCCAGACCCCGCGCACGCCGACTTTTTCGCCGCCGCCGGCGTCGGTCCACAGAGTCTTGCCGAGCCGTCCCGCGTTGTGCGCGATCAGGCCGGAGGCCGCGCCGAGGATCGCCTGGGTCGAGCGGTAGTTGCGTTCGAGGCGGATGATGCCGGCGCCGGGAAAGTCCTTCTCGAAGCGCAGGATGTTGCCCACTTCGGCCCCGCGCCAGCCGTAAATCGATTGGTCGTCGTCGCCGACGCAGCAGATGTTCTTGTGCTTTTGGGCGAGCAGACGCAGCCATAGGTACTGGGCGACGTTGCTGTCCTGGTACTCGTCGACCAGGATGTAGCGGAAGCGCCGCTGCCAGCCTTCGAGCACGTCGGCGTGCGACGTGAACAGGGTGAGGCAGTGTAGCAGGAGATCGCCGAAGTCGGCGGCGTTGAGCGCCGTGAGACGCTCCTGATAGGCGCGGTAGAGGACGTCCGCGCGGCCGTTGGCGAACTCGCCGCCAGCGGCGCCCGCGATCTTGTCGAGGGTGAGGCCGCGGTCCTTCCAGCGCGCGATGATGGCGAGCAGGGCGCGCGCCGGCCAGCGTTTCTCGTCGATGTCGTGGGCGCTCATGACCTGGCGCAGGAGCCTGAGCTGATCGTCGGCGTCGAGGATGGTGAAGTTGGGCTTGAGTCCGACCGCCTCGGCGTGACGGCGCAGGATGCGCGCGGCGACCGAGTGGAAGGTGCCGAACCACAGACCTTCGACGCTGCGGCCGATGAGCCGGGCGACCCGATCGATCATCTCGCGCGCCGCCTTGTTGGTGAAAGTGACGGCGAGCACCTGGCCGGGAAAGGCGCGCCCGGTCAGCAGGAGATGGGCGATCCGCGTCGTCAGCACGCGCGTCTTGCCGGTGCCGGCGCCGGCGAGGACGAGCACCGGACCGTCGAGCGCCTCGACGGCGGCGCGCTGCGCCTCGTTGAGATCGGCGAGATAATCGGGCACCGGCGCGATCGGTGCCGGCTCCAGGCTCGCGAGATCGAATGGATCGGACATGTTCCGACCTATATAGAGCGGGGTGTGCCGTATTGCACGCCCGTCCGATGCCCGCTCACATGCCGCTCTGCTCGCGCGTGCGGGCGTGGACGAGGGCGCGGTTGTGGGCGATGACGATGTCCTTGTGTTCGAGCATGCCGACCAGATGGCGGTTCTCTTCGTCGTCGATCACCGCGAGGTATTCGGCGTCATTTTCCCGCATCAGCTCGAGGGCGCGCTCAAGACTGTCGTCGGCGAGGACGGGCGTGCGATCGCTGCGGGCGATGTCGTCGACGTTTATCAGGTTGCTCAGACTCGTCTGGAAGGCGATGTCGCCGATGTCGGCGAAGGTCAGCGAGCCGTGGAGCCGGCCGTCGCCGTCGACCACGAAAAAGGCGCCGTAGGGATCGAGCCGCAGCAGCTCGTCGATCTCGCCCAATTTCATATCGCGCGGTATGCGGCGCACCGTCTCGTTCATGACCTCGCGCACGCGGATCGTTTTGAGCAGCGTCTGGGCGCGGTCGCGCTTGATGTCGATGCCGCGTCGTTCGAGCTGCCAGTGGAAGAATGACTTGCCCGGCACCTGCTGGGCGATCAGCGAGGAGACCGCGCTGGCGACCATCACCGCGATGGTGATGCCGTAGTCGCCGGTGAGCTCGAACACGATGAGGATGGTCGATATCGGCGCGCCGAGCACCGCCGAGGCCACCGCCCCCATGCCGATAATGGTATAGGCGCCGTGCGACATAGCGATCTCGGGAAACAGGCTGCCGGCGATGATGCCGAACGCGCCGCCGGTCATGGCGCCGATGAACAGCGACGGACTGAACACGCCGCCGGCGAAGCCCGATCCGATCGAGATCGCCGTCGCCACAGTCTTGGTGACGGCAAGACCGATCAGCAGCCAGAGCGGGAAGGCTTCCTTGAGCGCGAGGTCGGTGGCCTCGTAGCCCACACCGAGGACCTGCGGGAAGAAAATGGCGATCAGGCCGACCGCCGCGCCGCCCACCATGGGCCGGGACCAGGGCGGCAGCGGCGTGCGCCCGAGCGTATCCTCGGCGAACATCGTACTCCACATGAAGACGCCGGCGACCCCGGCCGAAACCAGACCGAGCAGTACGAAAGCCGGGAACTCGGCGAACGAGGCGATGGCGAGGTCGGGGACGATGAAGGCGGGAAAATCGCCGAGGTGGATACGGGCGATGATGGTGCCCGTCACCGAGGCGACGACCACCGGAGCGAAGGCGGCGAGCGCGTAATGACCGACGATGACCTCGAGGGCGAAGAACACCCCGGCGATGGGCGCGTTGAACGAAGCGGCCACCGCCGAGGCGACGCCGCAACCGAGAAGCGTCAGCGCCGCCGATTGGCCAAGGCGCAGGCGGAGCGCGATCCGCGAGGCGAGCATCGCACCGAGATGCACTACCGGCCCCTCGCGCCCGACCGAAGCGCCGAAGCCGATCGAGGTGGCCGCGGCCGCGGCCGCGCCGAGACCCGCCTTGAGCCCGATTCGTCCGCCGTAGAGCCCGCCCGCCTCGATCGCGTCGGCAACGCCGTGGTTGCGCCGGCCGGGCATGAAAAACTGCACGAACAGCCCGATCACCAGCCCGCCCGCCGTCGGCGCGAGCAGCAGTTGCCACCAGGGCAGACCCTGGGCGAAACCGTAGAGTCGCTCGCTGGCGGTGCCGAAGACGACGAGCTGGACGCCGGCGATGAACTGGCGGAAGCCGATGGTGCCGTACGCCGCGGCGGCGCCGACGACGACCGCCAGTATCGAGAGCACGAACGGCTCGTTGCCGACGAGGCGTCGCCACTGACCGGTGAGAGCGCTGAAGCGGTCGGGACGCAGGGCCATGACCCATCAAAGCGGATTCGCGGCTTGCTTCATAGGGCTTTGCCCGGGAGGAGCAAGCATCGAAGTATCGAAAAGAAACCCGGGGTTTGTTCCGTCGCCGTGCGGGAAAGCGGCGGCGGGCTCCCGAACTCACGGCTTGGAGCGCGATGCGAGACCGATGACGCGGCCGACCTCGGGCGGGACGGGGAGGCCGGCATGCGTCTCACGGATGGCGGCGAGGCGCGCCGCGATGGCGTCGGGAAACGGCGCCGAACGACGCGCCCGCATGTCGATGTGCAACCCCAGCCACTCGCTGGTCGCGGCAAGATACCCTTCCGTGGTGTGGTACATCTGGTGAAAGAAATGCAGCTTCTTGGCGTCGTAGCCGAGCAGCCGGGTGGCGACGCGCAGGGGATCGCCGGCGTGGAGTTCGCGCTGGTAGGTGACGTGCGCCTCGAGCGCGAACATCGAGTGCCTTTTCTCTTCGAGATAGCGCGCGCCGACGCCGACGTGGGTGAAAAAGCGGTCGGTGGCATAGTCGAAGGCGAGGACGTAGTAGGCCACGTTCATGTGACCGTTGAGGTCGATCCACTCGGGGCGAACCTCGTCTTCGTAGAGCGCGAGCGGGGCGTCGGTCGTCATGGTGCCGAATTGCTTGGTCGGTCGGGGCGCGGTTGCAGGTCCGCCGCCGCCGCCTTACCTTAGAGCCGTGCGAGGCGTCAACGAAGAAGGCGGGGTAATGGACGCGCGCCGACCGCTGAGCAATCACGTGATTGCCGAGCTTCACGCCCTTCTCGGCGATCGTCTTTCGACCGCGGCCGCGGTGCGCGCGCATCACGGCAAGGACGTTTCCTACCACGAGGCCCACGATCCCGACGCGGTGGCGTTCGTCGAATCGACCGAGGAGGTCGCCGGCGTCGTCGCCATCTGCGCCCGCCATCGCGTTGCGGTCGTCCCCTACGGCACCGGCACCTCGCTCGAGGGTCACGTGGCGGCGCTGAACGGCGGCGTATCGCTCGACCTCGGCCGCATGGACCGGGTGCTGAGCGTCAACGCCGACGACATGGACGCCACCGTCGAGGCCGGGGTCACCCGCAAGCAACTCAACCATTATCTGCGCGATACCGGGCTGTTCTTCCCCATAGACCCGGGCGCCGACGCTTCGCTCGGCGGCATGGCGGCGACGCGCGCGTCGGGCACCAACGCGGTGCGTTACGGCACCATGCGCGAGAACGTGCTGGCGCTCACCGTGGTGCTCGCCGACGGTCGCGTCATCCGGACCTCGAGGCGCGCCCGCAAGTCGGCCGCCGGCTACGACCTCACCCGGCTCTTCGTTGGTTCCGAGGGGACTCTCGGCGTCATCACC
Source organism: Alphaproteobacteria bacterium (assembly GCA_046758065.1). GTDB lineage: Bacteria > Pseudomonadota > Alphaproteobacteria > JAAXGF01 > JAAXGF01 > JBHHZM01. The sequence goes on from JBHHZM010000003.1 coordinate 41,383, forward strand.
GAGGTCACCGTGAAACTCTACGGCATTCCCGAGGCGATCTCGGCCGCGGTCTGCGCCTTTCCCACGATCGAAGAAGCGGTCAGGACCGTCGTCCTGACGATCCAGAGCGGCGTGCCGGTGGCGCGCATCGAACTCCTCGATGCGCTCACCATGGAAGCGGTCAACGACTATGCGAAACTCGATTATCCGGTCGCCCCGACGCTCTTCTTCGAGTTCCACGGCACGCCGGCGAGCGTCGCCGAGCAGGCCGAGACGGTCGAGGCCATCGCCGGCGAGCTCGGCGGCGGCGGCTTCGCCTGGGCGACCCATGCCGAGGACCGCGCGCGGTTGTGGCAGGCAAGGCACGACGCCTACTTCGCCACCCTCGCGCTCAGGCCCGGCAAGCAGGGCTTCGCGACCGATGTTTGCGTGCCGATTTCGCGTCTCGCCGAGTGCATCGCCGAAACCCAGAAGGATCTCGCCGACTCACCCGTACTCGCGCCGCTCGTCGGCCACGTCGGCGACGGCAACTTCCACCTCGTCTACCTGATCGATCCGGACGATCCGCGCGAACTCGCCGAAGCCAAGCGTCTCAACGAGCGGATGGTCATGCGGGCGCTCGCCATGGACGGCACCTGCACCGGCGAGCACGGCATCGGCTACGGCAAGCTCGACTTCCTGCAGGCCGAGCACGGCGAGGCGGTGAGCGTCATGCGTCTGATCAAACGGGCGCTCGACCCCGACAACATCATGAATCCGGGAAAGGTGATACGCGTCTAAGTGACTGGCCCGAAATAGGTGCTTGATTTGAAACGGGAAATCCTGTGTCAGGAGCACCACTATGTCACTCCCGCGAAAGCGGGAGTCCAGACGCTTGCATGGATTCCCGCTTGCGCGGGAATGACGTGAGGCGGCCCGACATCCTATAAGCGACTGAAAACAAACAGTTCATTTCGGGCCGGACGCTAAAGAAAACGGCGCGTATCCCGGCGCGGGTAAGGGCTTAAGCCGGCTCGTCGCTCGGTCCCTGATCGATCCGCTTGCCGTCGAGTTCGCGCTGGCGGCGTTCGGCCTCGTGTCGCACGATCTCGCGTTCGATCTTGCTGCGTCCGAGACGCGCACGGTTTTCGCTGGCGCGGCGCTCAGCCTCGTGGCGATTACGTTGCTTGCGATACTGGTTCAGATTAATTACATCTCCCATGACCGAGCCCTGTCGAACGCCCTTGTGGCTACTCGTTTCCCTGTCTATGACACCGGTTCCGCAAGCTAGCTTAGCGAAAATGAAAGCAGGCGCAAGCGGTGACGTCCCTGCCGCCGGCGTATCGGGACGCGACTGAAAGGATCACCGTGAAGAAGTTTTTCTACGCCGTCGCCGCGCTCTTGCTGTTGCTCGTCGCGGCCGCGGTGATTGCGCCGTTCGTCATCGACCTCAACGACTACAAGGACGTCATCGCCGCCCGCGCCAAGGCGCTCACCGGCCGCGACATCGCCATCGAGGGCGACATCGACCTCACGCTGCTGCCCGCGCCGACCGTTGCGGTCAACCGGGTGCGCGTCGTCAACCTGCCGGGAGCCGCGGCGCCCGACATGCTGCGCCTCAAGTCGGCCGAGGCGCGTATTGCGCTGATGCCGCTGCTGCGCGGCGAGGTCAAGGTGGAAAGTTTCACCCTGGTCGAGCCCGCGCTCGAACTCGAGGCGCTTGCCGACGGCCGGGTCAACTGGCAGTTCGAGACCGGAGCCGGCGCCGCGCCCGAAGCCGCCACCACGCCCGCCACCGCCGAACCGGCGGTGCGCCTCGACCATGTGGCGATCGAGAACGGTACGCTCGTCTACCGCGACAGTGTGAGCGGCAGGGTCGAGCGCATCGGAGGTCTCAACATGACCGCCGGCGCCGACTCGCTCGCCGGTCCGTTCCGCGCCGAGGGCAGCCTGGTGGCGCGCGGCGCGCCGTTGTCGTTCAAGCTCGGGATCGGCGCGCTCGAGCGCCGGCCGACGCCGATCAATCTCGAGATCGCGCTCGATTCGGCGCGGGCGTCGCTCATCTTCGCCGGGTCGCTCAGCGCGCTCGACGCCGACGCCGAAGTGAACGGGAAGCTCAAGTTCGAGGGCGCATCGCTCGCCCGCTTTCTCGCCCTCCTCGGTTCCACTGTCGGCCCGTCGAAGGCTTTTCTCGATCACGCCTTTTCGGCCAGCGGAGTACTCTCGGGCGGGGCCGCGTCGATCGGGTTCAACGACGTCGATTTCGAGCTCAATGGCGTTCAAGGCACCGGCGCCGTAAGCGCGGTGCTCGGTGAAACCCCGCGGATCGATGCCGCGCTGTCGTTCACCCGCGTCGACCTCGATCAATTGCTCGCGTCCGCGACGACCACCGCGGCGACGGCAGCGACCTCCGGGACCGCTCCGGCTCCGTCGTCGCCTTTCGTGCTGCCCGGCGAAATCGCGGCAAGTTTCGACGTGCGCGCCAATGCCGTCATCTACAATGGCGCGGTGGTGCGTCAGGCTCAGCTCACCGCCGCGCTTCGCGACGGGACGCTGACGTTGCAGCAGGTCTCGGCGCTGTTGCCCGGCGGTTCGGACATCACCGTGTTCGGCGTGCTCGACAGCGCCGGGGGTGCGCCCCGCTTCAGCGGTCAGATCGAGGCCTCGGCCGATAACCTGCGCGCGGTGCTCGACTGGCTGCGCGTTCCGCTGCCCCCGATTCCCGCCGACCGCCTGCGCAAGCTGAGCCTTTCAACCAAGCTCGAAGTCACCCCGGAACTCGCCAAAATATCGGCGCTCGACCTGCGGCTCGACCTTTCGCGCCTGACCGGCGGGGTTAATCTGGCAATCGGCCCGCGTCCGGCGTTCAACGCCATTCTCGTGCTCGACCGCATCAATCTCGACGCGTATCTGACGCGCGCCGTCGGGACGCCGGCGGACGGGGCGGCGCGCGGCGAGGGCAAAGCGGCAAACCCGCTGGCCGCGCTCGCCGGCTTCGACGGCGAGATCAAGGCGCGTATCGGCAAGCTCGTCTACAACACCGTGCCGATCGACGGGCTCGCCCTCGACGCCGGTCTCGTCGGCGGCAAGCTGACACTGCGCGGCCTGGCCTTCGAGGATCTCGCGGGCGCCAACGGGGCGCTCAACGGCACGATCGACGCCACGCGGCCGGCGCTCGATCTCACCTTCGGTATCGAGACCGCCGATCTCAACCGGCTGCTGCGCGTGTTCGACGTCGCGCCGGCCGAGAGCCTGGGCAGGTTCAAGGCGCACGGCCGCGTCGGCGGCGACCTCGCGGCGCTCACGCTCGACACCAAGGTCATCCTGGATGACGTCAGGGCGTCGCTCGCCGGTACGATCGCGGCGCTTGCGACCGAACCGGCCATCGATCTTGCGATCGATCTGCGGGGTGCAAATCTGTCGCGTCTCGCGCGACGGCTGGGCGCCCGAATCGATCTGGCGCCGGGCGTCGACGCCGCGTTCTCTCTCAAGGGCAAGGTCAAGGGCGACGCCGGGCGCACCGAGGTCAAGCTGGGCCTCGCCGCCGCCGGGATCGAGGGACGCCTCGACGGCCTCGTCATCGGGCTCGCCGAGGCGCCAAGCTATGACGTCGCGCTGACGGCAAGCCATCCCGATCTTGCGCGGCTGGCGACGACGTTCGGCGCGGGCGGTCCGGCAGGCGGACGCGATCTCGGCGGCGTGCGTATCGCCGCGCGCGTAACCGGCGATGCGCTTCAGGCGCATATCAGCGACTTCGACGCCACGCTCGGTCCGACCCGGCTTGCCGGCGACATGACGGCGCGCTGGGACGGGCCGCGGCCGAGGGTCGATGCCGAGCTTTCGGCCGGCGACATCGTCGTCGACATGTTTCTTGCCCCGGCCACTGCGGGAGCCGGCGAGGCGGTCTCGGGCGCCGACGCTCCGGCGGAGGCGCGCTGGTCGCGCGCGCCGCTCGATCTTTCCGGCCTGCGCGCGCTCGACGCCGCCGCCCGGATCAAGGCCAAGTCGTTGACGGTGCGCCAATACCGTTTCGACGACGTGACGCTGGCCCTCAAACTTGCCGATGGCGTGCTCGATATCGACAAATTGAGCGGCCGTCTGTACGGCGCTCCGGCCGAGCTTGCCGGGCGCATCGCCGACAGCGACATGCCGAGCGCCGAGATCGCGCTCAACCTCGCCGGCGCCGACCTCAAGCCGCTGCTGATCGATGCCGCCGGCGTCGACGCCGTTTCCGGGCGTCTCGACCTTACCGGCCGCTTCCACGCCAGCGGGCGCAGCGCGTTCGAACTGATCTCGGATCTTGCCGGCAATGCGACGATCGCGGTTCGCGACGGCCTCGTTCGCGGCTTCGACCTCGGCCGGCTCAACCGGCAGCTCGGCGAGCTCGACAGCGAGGCCGCGTTCATCGAGCTCGCGGGCGCGGCGCTCTCCGGGGGCGAGACGCGCATCGCGGCGCTCGACGGAACCGTGACCGCGAAGGACGGCGTTCTCAGGAGCGACGATCTGCGCCTCGTCGCCGACGGCGGCACGGGCGCCGCGACCGCGACCGTCAATCTGCCCGGCTGGAACCTCGTTCTCGACAGCAGCTTTCGCCTTACCGGCCATCCCGACGCGCCGGCGGTCGGCATCACCCTGCGGGGGCCGATCGACAAGCCCGAACGCACGATCGACGACCGGGAGCTCAAGGCCTATGTCGCCCGGAAGGTGATCGGCGGCGTGATCCGCAAGGCAGTGCCCGGGGCGGGCGGCGAAACCGGCGCGGCGGGCGCGGTGGGCGGTCTTCTCAATGCGCTCACCGGCGGCGGCGCGGCCCAGCCGGCTCCGGTCCAGCCGGCTCCGGCGCCCGTGCCGGAGCCGGCTCCGGTCCAGCCCGCTCCGGCGCCCGCGTCGGAACCGGTCCAGCCCGCGCCTGCGCAGCAGGCGCCCCAGAAGCAGTTCGAGAACCTGCTCAAGGGCCTGCTCAAGGGCGTCGGCAACTAATCATCGGGCTCGACGCCGGCGCGCTCCGCCCGGGCGCGCAGCCATTCGACCGCATGGACGCGCAGGGCGCTCGACAGGTTGCCGTCGCGCCCGCGGTCGATCTCGGCCACCAACCGGTTGAGAGAAACGCCGCGCGCGGACGCGATCCCGCGCAGGATTTCCCAGAAGACGTCCTCGAGCGAGACGCTGGTCCGGTGCCCGGCGATCACCACCGAGCGCTTGCGCAGGGTCGACGCCATCGGCGCGGCGTCAGGCCGACGGCCCGACCATGTTCTCGGGTCGCACCCACTCGTCGAACTGCTCGGCCGTCAGCAGACCCAGCGCCAGCGCCGCCTCCTTGAGCGTGGTGCCTTCGGCATAGGCCTTCTTCGCCACCTTGGCGGCGTTGTCGTAGCCGATGTGGGGGTTGAGCGCGGTCACCAGCATGAGCGAATCGTCGCGCAGGCGCACGATGCGCTCCTCGTTCGCTTCGATGCCGGCGACGCAGTTGTCGGTGAAGCTCACCGCCGCGTCGCCGATCAGGCGGATCGAGTGCAGGAGGTTGTGGATCATCACCGGCTTGAAGACGTTGAGCTCGAAGTGGCCGCTCGCCCCGGCGACGGTGATCGCGGTGTGGTTGCCCATGACCTGCGCGCAGACCATGGTCAGCGCCTCGCACTGGGTAGGGTTGACCTTGCCCGGCATGATCGACGAGCCGGGCTCGTTCTCGGGCAGGCGCAGCTCGCCGAAACCGCAGCGCGGTCCCGAACCGAGCAGGCGGATATCGTTGGCGATCTTCATCAGCGAGCAGGCGACGACGTTGAGCATCCCCGACATTTCGACGACGGCGTCGTGCGCGGCGAGCGCCTCGAATTTGTTCTCGGCACTGACGAACGGCAGGCCCGTGATCTTTGCCACCTCCGCGGCGAAACGCTCGGCGAAGTCGGCGGCGGTATTGAGCCCGGTGCCGACCGCGGTGCCGCCCTGGGCGAGCCGGCAAAGCCGCGGCAGGGCGTCGCGCACCCGTGCGAGGCCGTTTTCGACCTGCCTGGCGTAACCCGAAAACTCCTGTCCGAGGGTCAGCGGCGTCGCGTCCTGCAGATGGGTGCGACCGATCTTGATGATGCCGGCGAATGCTTCGGCCTTGGTGGCGAGCGCGCCGTGCAGATGATCGAGACCGGGGAGGAGGCGGCGATGAATTTCCTCGACCGCCGCGATGTGCATCGCCGACGGGAAACTGTCGTTCGACGACTGACCCATGTTGACGTGATCGTTGGGGTGGACCGGATCTTTCGAGCCCAGTTCGCCGCCGAGAATCTCGATCGCCCGGTTGGCGATGACCTCGTTGGCGTTCATGTTGGTCTGCGTGCCCGAGCCGGTCTGCCAGACCACCAGCGGGAAGTGCTCGGCAAGCGTGCCGTCGATGACTTCGTCCGCCGCGCGGCAGATGGCTTCGGCGAGCCGCGCGTCGAGCCTGCCGCTTGCGGCGTTGATCGTCGCCGCCGCCTTCTTGACGATGCCGAAGGCGCGGATCAGCGGCGCCGGCATGCGATCGGCGCCGATCCTGAAATTCTGCAGCGAGCGCTGGGTCTGCGCCCCCCAGTAACGGCCGGCGGGCACCTCGACCGGTCCGAACGAATCGGTTTCGGTGCGGTATTTCGGCGATCCGGTCATGGCTCGACGCTCCCCGGTGCGATTACGGTCCGGGATCGTTTTATCACAGGGCCGGGAACCGCTCTACCCGGGGCTCGACCGTGCCGCGCGCGCCGCCTCGCAGGCCTTGCGCGCCCAGATGCAAAGCGAATCCGCGTCGTCGAGGACGTCGGCCGGCACGGCGCGGTACGCCAGGGCGATCCGCCGCCCCTTGCGTGCATAGCTGAAAGGGGCCGCGCCGGCCGCCTCGAAGTCGGCGCGGTTCGCCGCACCCGCCTTGAAGTAAAGCGCGTCCCCCGAGATCAGCCCGAACATCGCGCCGTCGCGGAACAGCCCGTAGCCGCCGAACATGCGGCGCGCCGCGACGCCGCCCAATCCGGCGAGCTGATCGAGAACGTAGTCGAGGAATTCGTCGTCCTGCGTCACCGCGCCAGCCGGATCGCGATATATGACGTTGCCGGGTTATTTCTTGCGAAAGGCGTCGAGGGTGACGACCTTCGCGGCTTCGTCTTCTCCGTGGTCTCCGGCGTCGGCGTCCGCATCCTCGGCCGTCGCGCCGACGATCGCCGCGTCGGGCTCGCCCGGCGCGTCCGCTTCCGGGCCGTCGCCGGCCTCCGCCTCGGCGCCCGTCGTCTTGAACTGCAGGCCGAACTTGACGCTGGGATCGGCGAAGGCGGTGATCGCCTCGAGCGGGATGACCAGATGCTGGCGGCGTCCGCCGAAGCTCAAGGCAACGCCGATCGCCTCGTCGTCGACCGTGAGGTCCCAGAACTGGTGCTGGAGGACGATGGTGAGTTCCTCGGGATAGCGCGCGCGCAGGTCGTTGCCGAGCCGCACTCCCGGGTAATCGGTGCGGAACGAGATATAGAAATGGTGGTCGCCCGGCAGGCCCTCCTCGATGGCGCGGCGCAGCGCCGCCACCACGACGCCGCGCAGGGCGCCGTCGACGAGCCGGTCGTAGTGCATCAGGTCCGTGCCCATCTGTCCCCTCGGCGGCCGATGTGCGCCCAACGGTCGAAAGTGGGGGGCTTCTGTTGCCCGGTGCCCCCCGAACCGCGCTTGCCTAGTGATTAGGCAGCGAGTGCCAACTCATGGTTGTCATTGGCAGTTCTAGGTCGGCCCGATAACGGTGGTACCATGCCGGGCAAAAACCGTTCCTTTACCACGCGCGTCGATCCTGTTTCGCCCCCATGAAAGCCGCGGGTGCCTGCGCGCCCTGCGGCGAAACTTGGTGGAGGCGCCGGGTACTGCCCCCGGGTCCGCTACGCTTATGCCGAACGGCGTTTATCGCCATAGCCGGCAAAAGCCGGCACAGGGAATATAGGGGTTTGCGAGGATCATTGAAAGGGCCGGTGCGACGCGGCGCGTTCGTATGGCCTTGCCTGGGGCAAGCGGTTAAAGTGCGCCTCCGATCCTTCCGAACGCGGGGACCCGCCATGCGCCTGACGCCCGAACAGCGCGCCGAGATCGAGGCGAGCCGGGCCGAGACGCGCCCGACCCGGCGCACCGTCTCGCCCGGCCTCGAGGAAATTCTCTACCAGCCGATCCCGGTGCTCGACCACGGCTTCGTGCGCGTCATCGATTACATGGGCGACGACGGCGCGGTGGTGCAGGCGGCGCGCGTCTCTTACGGCTACGGCACCCGCAAGCTGCGCGAGGACCGCGGCCTGATCCGCTATCTCATGCGCCACCGGCACACCACGCCGTTCGAGATGTGCGAGATCAAGTATCATGTCAAACTGCCGATCTTCGTCGCGCGCCAGTGGATTCGCCACCGCACCGCCAACGTCAACGAGTACTCGGCGCGCTACTCGATCCTCGACCGCGAGTTCTATCTCCCCGCGCCCGAGCACCTCGGCGCCCAGTCGGCCGCCAACCGCCAGGGCCGCGGCGCGGTGCTCGAAGGCGCCGAGGCCGAGCGCGTCATGGAACTGCTGCGCGCCGACGCCGAGCGCGCTTACGATCACTACGGAGAGATGCTCAACGAGGACCGCGAAGGCAACGTCGTCGACCCCGCGCGGCAGGGGCTCGCCCGCGAGCTCGCGCGCATGAACCTGAGCCTCAATTTCTATACCCAGTGGTACTGGAAGACTGACCTGCACAACCTGCTGCACTTCCTCAGCTTGCGCGCCGACGACCACGCCCAGTACGAAATCCGCGCCTACGCGCGGGTGATGATCGAGACGGTCGAACGCTGGGTACCGGCGGTGTTCGAGGCCTTCATGGACTACCGCGCGGGCGGCGCCGAACTCTCGGCCGCCGGTCTCGACGTGGTGAAGAGGCTCATTACCGGCGAGCGGGTCGGTCAGGAGGAGAGCGGGCTGTCGAAGCGCGAATGGCGCGAACTCATGGCGCTGCTGGGGCGCGAGGCGTAGGGTTGGGCGCGACCCGCGCCCGGCGTCCTACTGGATGACGATCCTGGGCGCCGCGCGGCCGCCGTCTCCCAACGCCGCATCGACCTTTTCGGCGATGCGCGCGGCGATGGCGCGGTAGGCTTCGGCCTGGGGACTCTCGGGCCGCGAAACGACGATCGGCTGGCCGCTATCGGAAGTCTCGCGGATTTCGATGTCGAGCGGCACCTCGCCGAGGAAATCGGCGCCCAGTTTCTCGGCCTCGCGGCGGGCGCCGCCGTGGCCGAAGATTTCGGCGCGCTGACCGCACCCGGGGCAGACGAAATAGCTCATGTTCTCGACGATGCCGAACACCGGGACGTCGACCTTGCGGAACATGTTGAGCCCCTTGCGCGCGTCCAGCAGCGCGATGT
>JBHHZM010000004.1:0-48642 GCA_046758065.1 Alphaproteobacteria bacterium
GCTATGCGCGAAGCGAACTGATCCTTTCCTTGACCAACCATTCCCCATGTGAGTGATTGTGGATCGAGGCGTGGACCGAGGCGAATTTCTGCAGGGTCTTCATGTCCCCGAACTTCGCCATCGCTCCCTCCCGTCGTCGGAACGGTTGGTGTGAGTTCTCGGCTCTGTTGTTGAGCCATCGTCCGCACTCCTGACGCTCCACGATTCCAAAGGCTTTCATCGCAGCAGCGTAAGACCGAAGCCGGCCCGTCACGATTGCCTTCGGCCGGCCATAACACTTCATCGCACGCTTCAGGAACCCGAGCGCCGCTATGCGATCCCGGCGCTTCGTGGCAAAGACCTCGAGGACCTCACCTTCGTGATCCACGGCGCGCCAAAGGTAGTGTGTCTCGCCGTTGATCCTGACGAACACCTCGTCCAGATGCCATCGCCATTGCGAATAGCATCGATGCTGCTGAATTTGCCGAGGAAGTCCTTGTCGGTGACGGCTCTTCCCCGATGATCCACGAGCGAAAACGGCCCGCGGTTGGCCGGCCGCGAGGTGGAATCAGTCCGCGGCTGATCGTGCGCCCAGGCGTGGGCGGGGCGGAACCGGTCCAACGGAGACACCGCAAGGACGCCGCCCAAGAAGGTCGCGACGGCGACGACGGTTAAACGCTTACCCATGGCACGCCATACACTTGTTATCGCTGAATGTGCCGACGACCATTCGCCCGCCGCTAGATGTGAGCTTTCAACAGGTTGTCCAACCGCCCCAACGGCGCCGCGACCACCCGCCGGTTTCTCGCGAGATAGGCGCCAACCTCGGCGGCTGTTCCGTCCGCGACCGTCAGGCAGGCCGCCACCGAAGGCCCGGCGAAATAGTTGCCCGTTATGAACAGACCGGGCCGACGCCGATTCGCGGCGTTCAGTTGCTCGACGAGTCCGCGATGACCGATTTTGTATTGCGGAATCCCGACCGGCCAGTGCCGCACGTTCGCGACCACGGGATCGCGTCGGGCCCCGATGAGATCACGAAACTCCTCCCGCGCCAAAGCGATCAGATCGGCGGCGGACAGGTGCGCGAAATGGGGCGTGCGGGCGCCACCGAAATAGCCGGCGACGGCAACATGACCGTCGGGCGCACGCCCTGGAAACATGGTCGATTGGAACTGGGCGCCCAAAAGGCTTCGACCCTCGTCCTCGGGCGTCAGAAAGCCGAGGCTGTCCAGGGGATGGCTGACGTCCCGACGGGCAAAACCGAGAAATACGACGGCCAAGGGTGGCGCTTGAATCCCGCCCGCCGCCGCCGCTGCTGCTGGATCCGGGGCTTCGAGCAATTGGGCGGCGACGTGCGGCTGTGTAGCGATCACAACCGCATCGGCGCTAAGCGATCCGGCATCACCGACGTCGATACGATATCCGCCGGCACAAGGAGTGATCCGCCGAACGGTGACACCCGTCCGCACCGCCTTGTCGAGACGGCGGACGAGGGCGCGGGGGAGGGTCGCAATGCCCCGACGCCAGGAAAAAAGACGACGCCCCGGCATCCGCCGGTTCTGACGGTATCGACGGACGAGACCCAACGATATGGAACCGTACTCCCGTTCCAGCTCCGTCAGCTTCGGGAAGACGGCAGAAACCGACAGCTCCGACGCTCGGCCTCCATAGATCCCGGCGACCAGGGGATCGATGACGCGTTCTGCGAACTCGCGGCCGAAGCGGCGGGTGCAGAACGCCGCGACGGTTTCCTCCGCACCCTCCGAGCGGCGGGGAATCGCGAACTCCGCCAGCATGCGCAGCCGGGCCGCACGCGAAAGATATCCGGAGGTCAGGAACCCCAAGGGACCGATGGATATTCCTCGGAGCCACCCGCCGCCCACCAGGTATCGCCGGCGGACCTCGTCACCCAGGTCGCATCGCCCACGGTCGAGCCCGAGTGCCCGTGTCAGATCAACCGCCACCGGCATCGCCGCGTTCACCGTGCTCGGGCCGTGCTCCATCAGGAACCCGCCGAGATGTTCGGAGATCGCGTTCCCGCCGGGCGTGCGCTGCCTTTCAAGAACAACCACGTCATGTCCCCGTCGCTGGAGGTCGTAGGCCACCGCGAGGCCCGAAACGCCTCCCCCAACGATGACGACATCGGTCTTCATTACCCTTCCACCTTTTCCTCCGGCGACGGCCGGTCGGCGCCGGTGTCGGGAAAGGCGGAGGGGAACCGGCGACGCGTGCCGGCATCGAGATAGCAATGCGCGCACTTGAGATTGCAGCGCCGCGTCGGATTGAGCGCAACCAGGAACGGGGCCTCAACCGCTTTCGTCATCATTCCGAGGTCCCCTGCCGTCGGCCGGCGGTTGCTCGCCCCCCGTCATCGTCCGCGGCATCGATCTGCTGACATCGGCCACGGCAGCTTTCACGTTTTCCGCCTTCCGGGGGCTATGTGTAGAGCTGCGGATTGGCATCCGAATGGAAAGTGCCGGACCGTTCCCAGATATCGGTCGCCCGGTCGATGACCTCGCCGGTAACGGTGTCCTTCCCCATATCGCGGGCGCAGCGCTCCACCTCGAGGATGACCATGCCCCGGACAAACCCGGGGATGCGGTCGATCCGCCCGCGCGCCGTATCCTCCCACTTGAGCGTCATGCTCCGTTTCGCCGCGCCCGCGGCCCATTCCGCGTATTTCTCTTCCACGACTGCCGGCGTGATCGTCGTGACGTTGCAGCGCTGCGCAAAAACCTCGACGCGCTGGCGCGTCATGGTGCGCAGGAACCCCCCAGGAACCCTTTCCAGTCTCCGCTCGGCCTCGGGCGTCCAGGCGACGCGCGCGGATTCGGAGGACTCCCGGTCTGCGTCGCCGTCACCGCTGCCGTGCAGTTCGGCGAACGGGCAGGCGCTTGAGCGCTGCTCGCCGTTCGCGTCCGTGCCCTTGGCCGCCGAATGCGCCCCGCCGCCTTGCATGGCCTCTTCCATGGCCTGCTTTGACTGCGCGAGGCCGGCCTCTGCCAGCTCGAGAGTGATCTCCGCGATCCCCCGCTCGCGCGCGCTCGCCTCGATCCGCCGGCGGACCGAGCCGCGCACCATCTCGGGCACACGGGAAAGCCGAGCCAGGGCGGCAGCGCCCCAAACCGGCGCCGGCGCCGGCCCCTCGTCGAGGAACGGGCGAACGTGATCGGGCGTCACCGTCGGGGCGGCGGCGCGCCGGGCGCGCTTCTCGGCGCGCAGGCGGATGCTGGTCGACACCGCGGGATCGCCGGCCTTCGCCAGCAGGCGCGTCGCCTCGTCGGACCAGACCGGACCGTCCTCGGACTCGACCGAGCCGCCGCGCTCGGGGCAGAAGCGGCGGGTCGCCTCCTCGATCAGCGCCGAGGTGATGACGGTGTGGCCGCTCTCCTGGGCGAAGCGCAGGATGGCGATCCGGACCATGTTGCGGGCCGTTTCCGGCACCCGTTCCATCCTGGCTTCGGCTTCCTCGGTCCAGGCGATGGTTTCGCGCGCCACGGCGTCGAGCGAGGGCGCATGGGTCGTTTGGCCGAACCAGATGTGGCACGGCGCCATGCGCAACAGGTTCTCGGCGTTGCCGCCGATATCGAGTTCGGGATCGGCGTGGACGCCGGTCTTGCCGACGAGCAGCAGACTGGCGTCGACCTTCCCGAGATAACGGCCGATCGCCTGATAGGGCTTGCCGTCGAGCAGCTCGCAGACGATCTCGGTGCCGTCCTCGGCGGCGACCGACCGCGCCAGTTCGAGATGGGACTGGTAGATTTTGGCGATCCCCGAATCGATGATCTTCTCGTGCAGCTTCTCCTGCTCCTTGAAGCGGAACTGCCGGCCGGCCTCCTCGCTGAGGACGCCGGAGATCTTGTTGAAGGCGACGTAGTGGAAGTAGGGATCGTAGGAGGCCACCGCGTGCACTTCGCCGCCAAGCCGTCGCGACAGCCAGAGCGCCGTCTTGAGGGCGCCGAACGAGCGCGGCGAACCGTCGAGACCGACGACCAGCGGTCCGTCGCCGATGGCTCGCCCGGCGTCACGGATCACCAGCGCGTCGATCGGACACCGCCGGACCACGCGCTCGCAGACGGTGCCGACGGCACTTCCCGGCACCGCGCCGAGACCCAGCGCGCCGAGCGCCAGGAGATCGAAATCGCCGCTCGCGGCGGCCTCGACGATGCGGCGGTAGTTCTTGCCCTCCGGGCTCAGGTGCCGGTAGGGAACGCCCGCGTCCTCGCAGACGGCCGTGGCGCTGTCGTGATAGCTGTCGCTGATGATGGCGAGCCCCCGCGTGATGAGATCGTCGTGGACCTCGCGCTGGCGTTCCATCTCGGTTTCCTTGCGGTAACGCTCGGGCAGGCCGCCTTCCATCTGCCGGAAGCGGTTGTCGTGCAGCTTCGCGGCGTAGGCGTGAATGCCGGTAATGACACCGCCGGCAGTACCGACCAGACGTGTCGCCTCGCTCAACGCCCGGTTGGCGTGGTCCGAGGCGTCGAGGGCGACCAGGATGCGGTGGAGCAACACGGGAGACGTGTCGCCGGCCGTCGCTTGTTCCACCGCGGCTTCGTCCGGGACGGAAGTAGGTTTGGTCATGGCGGTTCCTCCTTCGATCGGCTAACGCTCTAAGGGGTCGAGTCGAGTGCTCCGTAAAGCATGGGTGAACTCCCGTGTTTCGGTCGTGAGCATGGAACGGCGCGGAACCTGCTTCCCCTCGCCATCTTCAGCGCTCCCCCCAGATGGCGCCGAGGGCACAAAGAAACACGCCGACGCCGAGAAGAAGGACGGGGAAGTCCTCGACGGCGAGGCCGGCGCGCCACGACAGCATGCTGTCCAGCGCGCCCAGGAACAGGAGAACCACGCCGAACAATCGGATGATCGGGCCTTTCCTCGATCGTGCTTCACCCATTTCCGCCGCCATGTCAGGCCTCCCCGGCTCGCGACCGGGTCGCGCTTCGCGCCCAGAGGAGTTCCGCCCCGAGGATCAGCAGGGCGACCACGACGGCGGCTATGGTGGGACGGGCTCCGCCCGCCGGGGCCAACAGCAACCAGTACCAGGTGGTAAAGGTGTGCCTCGTTCCCTTTTCGCCGTTGCTGCCGTCCCAGTTGAAGAAAGCGATGGGAATGAACCGGCCTTCCTCGAACTGAAGGTCCTCGCTGGCCTCGCCAGTCCTGAGCGGTCGTTTCATCACAACCCGCCAAGTGCCGTCCTTGTAGCTGCCCGTGGCCGTGAGCCCGACCGCGCTGGCATCCCGCTCTCGTTGATCGTCGATCCCACTGGCGTTCCACAGGGTTACGCCGGCAGGCCGTTCCGTGGTGCCGCTGCGCCAGCGCCAGAGGTTCACCGGCTTGGCGGCGTCGCCCATCAGGAAGTATGGTTTTTCCATCCCCTCCGGGATGACGATGGGGAACTGGACGGCAATGGCGTCCTCGCCTATTTCCCCTTCGGCGATGCTCTCCGCTTTCGCGTCGCCCGGGATGCTCTTGGTGCGGTCGTCCCATTCGAGAAGGAAGGCGATTTCCCTGTCGTTGTAAAGCGCGCGCGCGGTGACGGTGTCGTTGGCCGCCGTGAAAAACCGCTCCTTGGCAACGATCTGGGGCACCAGGAAGAAGGTTGAGGCACGACCCTGCTGCCAAGCGGGGTCGTCCGGCGATGCGGGCGGATCGCCATCGATTCTGGCCGCCTTGATTACGGTATTCTCGGCCCGGACCACCTTTTCGGACTTTGCCAGCGAGGCCACGTAGTTGGCCACGTGCCAACGATCTTCGACGCTCAGTTTCTTCTTGCTCCTGGGATCGGCGAAGGACGGCATTTGGGTGCCGGGAATGCCGACCGAGATGCGGGTGAAGACGTCTCTCGGGTCGTTGCTTGCCCGAAAAGTCCAGGGTTTGGTCAGATTGCGCGGCCAGGTTCGCGCGCCATTGTCGTCCTTCAGCTTCTTGATCGCATCGCCCTTGCCCTCCCGACCATGGCATTCGGCACACCTGTCGCCGTCGTGGAACAGTTCTCTCCCCTTCGCGATACTCTCGGGCGACGATTCGATCTGGGCCCCGTAGTCCACCTGCTGACTCGGTTTCTCCTCGTCCAGGCCGGAAAAGATCTTGATGAAGGCGATCACGTCCCACATGTCCCGTTCGGACAGCGTATCGCCCCACCCCGGCATGGCCGTACCCGGCATGCCGTTTCGAATCATGCGCAACAAGTCCTCGTCATTGGGCACCATATCGTCGAATCCGGTGGTCTTGAACTTGTACTGGCCGCTCGTGAAGTCCCTTGGCGGTGGGTTCAGGCGCTCCTCGGCGGGGCCCAAGCCGTCCCCTTCTTCGCCATGACACTGTTGGCAACGCTTGAGGTAGATTTTCTCTCCTCGGTCCGCGTCGCCCGGTTTGGCCGCCGCCGGGACGACAATCAACATTCCGGCGACCGCCGCCGACAAAACCACGTTCGCGCGACCTGGAATCGCCATCATTCCTGCTCCCACGATCGCGGACGGTGGCCGGTGTAGTCGTATAGGAACAGGATCACCTTCCAAATCTGGTCCTCGTTCAGGAAGTTTTGCCAGACCGGCATCGAGGAGATCCAAGGCGCCGCTTCCTTGGGCAGACCCGGACCGCCCGTGGAAATGCGCCAGAACAAGTACGACTCCTGTAACTGTGCTATGGTCCCGATATCCTGGAAATTAAGGGGCGTTGGATTCAGCCCGACGGCGAAGGGGCCCTTACCGTCGAGTTTGTCGCCGTGGCAATACTGGCAATTGCGGACGTAGATTTTCGCGCCTTCCGCCACCAGTTCGGCGAACCGCTCGGGCTCCGCCTTCTCGAGCTTGCGATAGGGGTTCTCGAGCTTCAGGAGATTGACGCGCTTACCGAAAATCTCCGCGGTTGTCGGCGGCGCAGGGTGGATCGATCGCAACTCCACGGGAGCCTCGAAACTGGGTTGCATCCAGAGGTAGGTGAGAGCTCCCGCCACCACCGGCAAGACGGCGAAGACCGCGTTGCGCAGCAACCTTTGGGACGGGTCCTCCACCAACGCCTTGATCGGCGCCACCAATTCGCGGGTCCGTTCCTCCTCATAGGTAAAGGTCATGAAGACGCCGGCGGCGATAAAAAACATGTACATGACAAGCAGGCTCGACGGGATCACCGCATCGAGCAGGATGTCGAATACGACGACGAGCCCGAAATACATTCCGACCAAGATCAAAACGGCCTGAAGTAGTCGCGGTATCCTCATTGCCGCCAATCCCTCACTTCATCCCGGCGAGGAAATCGACGAGGATTTCCAGTTCCCCGGCGTAGATCTGTTCGCCCAAATCAGCGGGCATCATGTCCGACTCGAAGCCTTCCGTGATCTCAGCGTTGGGGTCGAGGATGGACTGTCTGAGGAAGGTCTTGTCCCGCCGAGCCCCGACCGTGGTGAGATCGGGACCGACGTCACCGCCTTCGCCCGTGATCTTGTGACAGACCTCGCAGTTGAACTCGGCCATGATTTTCCGCGGATCGGTGAGGGCGACCCGTTGTTTGCCCTCGTCCTCCTCTTGCTCTTCGTCCGCGGCTTCCGAATCGGTCGGTATTTCCACGGTGACCTCGGCGCCGGCGCTGTCTTGCAGAAAGGCAATCACCGCCTTGATCTCGACGTCGCTCAGGCCGATGGCGCCCATGGACACGTTGGGCATGGGGCTGACGGTGTCGTCGGAGCCCTTCTTGCCAAAACCCGCCACCACGTAGGCCGAGGGCTCGACCATGGATTCCCGCAGGTACGTTTCGACATCGGTGGCCGCGCCCGTGTAGCGGGGATCGGACAGCCGCTTCGGCACGACCTGGGCGACGTCGTCCAGCATCGGCGCCCGGCCGAGGGAATTGTGGCAGAGCGTACAGTTTCCCCTTCCGTTGAAGATCTTCTCGCCGAGGGCGACGAAGCGAT
Source organism: Alphaproteobacteria bacterium (assembly GCA_046758065.1). Lineage (GTDB taxonomy): Bacteria > Pseudomonadota > Alphaproteobacteria > JAAXGF01 > JAAXGF01 > JBHHZM01. The sequence goes on from JBHHZM010000004.1 coordinate 7,889, forward strand.
CCATGGTCATGGAGCCCAGATCGAGCTTTTCCGCCTTCGGCGGCGGCGCCGGTTCGATCTGGGGAATCCCGAAATTGGAAAACCCCGCGAAGAAGGCAATGGTGAAAAGCGCGAATCCGGTGACAATGAGGAGTTGTCGCATGGCCGCCTATTCCCGCCAGTATCCGGCGGGCACGGTCTTGGCGGTGCCGATCTGACTCAGCCAGAAGACGAAGATCACCAGCGCCATAAATAGGATGGCTGCCACCGAAACGATATTGGCGGCGGCGCCCAGGGTCGGCGTGAAAGCATTCACCGAGGCGTCGCGCATGATGTCCACGACGTGCCAGTGCTGACGAATTCCCGAGCGGATATAGCCCATCAGGCCCATCAGCCAGGTGAAGGCAACGGCAAGCAGGAACAAGGCGTATTGGGACCGGACCGGGACCCGGCCCCAACGGAGCGGCCCGACTTCCCGCGCGCCCTTGTACATGATCGAATCGAGGACGATGCTGGCGATGATAACGATCAGCGTCGTCATTACCTGGGGAATCGAGGCCGCCACCTTGTAGACGGTATTGGTGAAATAGCCGTAATACACACCCAGGATCATGATGTTGAGGATGCCGGCGGTGAAAAGCGCCACCTGGGCGGCGTTGCCCGCCTTGACCCAGGGCACCACGGCGATCTTGTTGGCGCGGCGGTAGATCATGAAGCTGATCGCCGTGAACAGGATCATTATGTTCACGGCCGTGTTCTTGGCCGGCATGATGCCGAGGGGGCCCAAATACTTGTGGTGCGGCCCGCCCAACGCCTTCAGTTCCTCGTTGGTCAGCACCAGTGTGTGAGGCGTGAACCAGACCAGGAAGGCGGCGATGAGGACGATGGCGATGTACTTGATGTATTTGTAATAGCGCTTGGCGCCGTCGCTCCGCCCCATGCCGCACCAGAGGTAGTAGTTGGCCGACAGGAACAAGGCGCCGATGAGCACCGCCTGGATAATGAACAGCCAGGCGAAAATTCCGCCCATCAGGGTGATGCCCATCTGCTGGCTGTAGGCGTAGATCTCGGCGGCCAGATAGTAACCGGCGAAGGGCAGCGGCAAGAGCGCCGAAATGGCGATGAAATTGGCGTTGTAGCCCATCCAGTCGTAGTGCGCCCGTTCCTTGTCGTCGCCGGCGGTCAGGAACTTGAAGGCAGCGTAGGCGCCGACGATGGAGCCGCCGTAGGCGATGTTGGCGATGAAGCGGTGGATGTTGATGGGATTCCAGAGGAAATTATGGATGGGAGCCCAGGGATCGCCGCCGAAGACACCCGCTGCGTCGACACCCGCCGGGCTCATCATGAAGGTCAACCAGGCGTTGGCGAGGAACATCAGAACCGTGCCAACGGCGTTCAGCACCAGACCGAGGGTCAGATGCACCCACTTCCTGAACCCGCCCTGCAGCCAGTACCAGCCGTAGTAGTAGACGTAGAGGGTTGCGCTCTCGAGGAAGAAGAGAAGCGCGTAATAGAACATCGAGTCCTTGAAGATGGTGGTGAGATAGGAGAACAGATGCGGGTAGAACAGCACCAGGCAGAAGACCAGCAGGCCACCGGCGATGGCGGTCAGCGAATAGGCGGTGATGCTGATTCTGATGAACTCATAGGCCATGTCGTCGTACCGCTTGTCGCGCGTGCGCATGCCGATCGCCTCGATGATGAAGACGAAGATCGGCACCGCCAGAACGAAGGCGGCCAACCACAGGTGCATCTGGGCTACGATCCACACCGTCACCCGGCTGTTGACGCCGGCGATCGTCGGGTAGTCGGCCGCAGTAAGGGTCGGCGCGGGTCCGTAGGCGGGCGCGGCGACCGGGTTGTCGCCGGCGGCGGCCGTGGCCGCGCTCGACAGAGCGAGCGAAAACGCGATCAGGGCGAATCCGAGGATCGCCAGGAGTACGTGCGGTTTTGCTAGGCGACGCAGGGTCATATTCCCGTTTTCGATCGACCGGCGGTTACTGTTGAAAGATCAGGTTCAGGCCCTGCAAGTTCATCACCGCCATGTCGAGCAGCAGGAACAGGAGGGCGCAGATCAGGAAAGCCGCGACGAAAGACATCAGGTAGCCCTTGGCTTGCATCGAACCGACCCTCTTTCCCTCCTGCCCTAGAGTGGTTCCCGGTTGATCGGACCCATTTGACCGGGATGATTTTGCGCGTCGGCTAGACGCCCGTCGCATGGCGATGCGGGGACATCGGAAAAGACGGGCAACGACGCCAACGCGCAAAAGAACCCGGCCTGCGGTGGGGCAAATCGGCCCCTCGGCGGCGTTGCGCCGCTTGCCCGATGCGCTGGCATCGCGCCGCGCGCCGCGCCTGGCCGATTGATCCGATTTGCACCCATCAAATTGATTCCTATCAACCGAGAACCGCTCTAGAGAAGCCACCAAAAGAACGCGATCAGGCCGATCAGGACCATGGTGAACAGGGCCGGACCCGCCCACGGATAACGGTTTTCTAGGTCCGATGCGTTCGCCATGGTCCTCCCCGCTTTCATGCGCCTGTCGCGGTCTTGTGCCGATGGACAAATTTCAGACGATGAAATAGGGTCTGTCGGCTATGCCTTCCCGGAAGCGAATCGTCGACTTCGTGATCTTCATCGGGATGGCCGTCAACGCGGTCGTCATCATTCTGATCCTGTATTACTTCGTCCTCTGAGCCACACGGTCACCCTCCTTTACCCTTGCAAGCGCACAGCTTGCGCAGGTGCCTGACTAGCCCGTCGATCTCCTCGGCGCTCAGGGTCTTGCCCCAAGGCGGCATCATCGGCGACTTGCTGGCGGCCGGGCCGCCGTCCATGATGACGTTCTTGATGTCGGCGTCGCTGAGCTTGTTCATCTCGGCGGCGTTGGTGAAATTGCGGGGCGAAACGGGGAAGTCCTTGGTGACGTTGGGGCCGTCGCCCTTGCCTCCGATGCCGTGGCATTGGGCGCAGTAGAACTTGAACACCGTCTCGATTTTGGCCGCCGAGGCGAGCGTCGCACCAGTCAGGGAAGCAAGCAAGAGCGCCGTCGCGAGTACCGTCGATCGTTTCATCATCTCTATTGCCTCCCTTACTTCTTCTTGGGCTTGAAGTGGGCGACATAGGCGGCGACCTTCTTCATGTCCTTGTCGCTCAGGATGCCGACGAAGATCGGCATCATTTTCACTGGTTTGAAGATCTTGGGTTTCCGCAAATAGGCGAGAATCCAATCCGGGTTGAGGCGCACGCCTGCGTCGACCAGGGACGGTCCGCTACGTCCGCCGGTGATCTTCTTGCGCCCCGGATATTGGTGACATCCGCCGCACGGCATTTTCTTGGTGAAGATCAGACGGCCTTTGGGGTTCTTTTTGGGCTTGACGACGCCGGCCTCGACGTCGGCAGAGGTCAGGCTCATCAGGAAGTCGGTGACGGCGGTCGCATCCGCGCCCGCGAGCTTGGGGTGATCGTCCGGGTTCTCTTCGGTGAGCGAATTGAATTTCAACGGTCGGATTGGCGTGGGTTCGACGAGCCACTTGGCCAACCACGATTTTTGGAACTTGCTGCCCGCGTACCACAGCTCCGGCCCTTTCTTGGCCAGCTGGTCCTCGATCGTCTTTTCCCGCGCCGGACCCTCGACGTAGTGACAATCGCCGCACTTGTTGGCGGTAAAGATCTCCTTGCCGGCAGCGGCATCCGCGCGCCCGTTTGTCGGCGTTGCCGCCATGACGACGGCGGCGACAATCAGCATCGATCTCATGGCCTTTTCTCCTCAACTCCGGGGCCGCGGACGGGACGCACCGGGATGATCACGCGTCCGTCTGGACCTCCTCCTCGTTCCGTTCCGCCTCGCGCATGAGCCGGATACCGAGACCGCCGACCCCCAGGAACGCCAGGACGGCGTAGACGTAGACGCTGAATGGAGTCGGCGCCTCTATGATCACGTAAAACCAGCTGGACAGGCTCATGATCAGCCCGTGCTCGCCGTTGGAGCCGTCCCAAGCGTTGGCGGCCATGGGGATGAACACGCCCTTGTCGAACTGGACATCGTTCTTGTCCTCGGTCTTCAAGGGTCGTCGCATGACCACGGTCCACCGGCCCTGGTCCCATCGCGCCTCTGCGGTGATCTGCTGCTTGTCGTCGGCTTGAACCTTGATGGGCTGTTTCCAACCCCGCGCGTTGCCTTCCTCGACCGACCGTTTGCCCTGGGCGTCCAGATCCGCCTTCCAAACCCAAAGATGAACCGGGTTGGACGAATCGCCGCGGTAGAAGTGGGGCTTCTTCGTCCCATCGGACCGTTTGACCGGAAATTGGAGTGCGACGGAGTCGCGGAAGGTCTCGAGCCTGCGCGGCACCATGTCGATCGCCTCGACGTAGGAATTGAAGGCACCGACCTTGGTGATCTCCACCGGATCAAACCGCTCGTCCGCATCGTGGACGGTGTCCTTGAAGGGATCATCCCAGGCGAGGCGGAAGGCAATATCCTTGTCGTTGGCGAAGGCCTGGATGGTGATCAGCTCGATGCTCGGGTTCTGCCACCGGGGCGCCGCCACGACTTGTCCCGCCAAGCGCATGTCCATCGGTGCCGCCTGTTCCCATTGTGGATCGTCGGGAGCGGTCGGCAGCGCGCCTTCGATCTGTTGCACCTTCAGAACCTGTTGGCCGGTCGTCTCGTGCTGCAGCGACTTGATGAAGTTCGCCAAGTACCAGCGCTCTTCTTGGTCGAGAGCACGGGCGAACGACGGCATCGGCGTGCCATTGATGCCGGTCGAGAACCGCATGTAGATATCCTTGACCTCGGTCCCGCCCTTGAGTTTCCATGGGAGGGTGACGTTGCGGATGCGGATGGGAAAGCCCCAGTCATCCTTGCGGTCGAAGGATTTCTGGCCGTCGCCTCGACCGAGCTTACCGTGGCATTCCCAGCATTTGGCCTTGAGGAAGACCTCCTTTCCCTTGGCCACCACGTCGGGACCGAAAGCCGGCTGGTTCGCCGGCAGCTCGACCACCTTGCCGGTCTTGACCGGATCCAACTCGGGGTCCTCGAATTCGGGTGCGAATGTCTTGATATAGGCGATGACCGCCCATCGCTCGTCTTCACTCAGCCCGTTCTTGATGCGGTCGCTATCGAAGGGTTGCATGGCGGTACCGGAGAGGCCGCGGCTGACGGTGCGGAACAGGTCGGCGTCGGTCGGTAGCTGGCCGCTTTGGGTGGTGCGAAACTTGAACGTGCCGAGGGTGAAGTCCCGCGGCCGCGGATCCAGGAACTTTGCCGCCGGCCCTTCGCCGTCGCCCAGCAGACCGTGGCAGAAGCTGCAACGCCTGAAGTAGATGATTCGGCCTTGTTCGAGAAACGCCTGCGTCACCTCGGGCATTGGCTTGCTCGGCTTGTCGGCGGCGATCACCGTGCCGGTCCCGGCGAGTTCCCAGGCGATCGTCGCGACGGCAAACCCGAGCAGTATCCGAGCGCTCCGGCCTTCGCCATGCCGCCGACGCCGTGCCGTTGTCCTGGTCTCAAGCTCGTTCGACATCAGTGGATCTCCGGCTGGCGCGGCGTTTTCCGGGCCAGATCGTATTCCGCCAGAATGATCTTCCAGCGTTCCTCCTCGGTCAGATTCAGCTTCCACTCCGGCATGGCCGAGTCCCACGGCGTTGCTTCCGTCGGCAGGCCGGGGCCGCCATTGGTCACCCGCCAGAAGGTGTAGCCTTCGACGATCGTCTCGATGGTGCCGTTGTCGGTGAAGTTGATGGGCCGCAGCTTGAACCCGTCGGCCATCGGCCCGTCGCCGCCGACGCTGTCACCGTGGCACGGCCGGCAGTTCATGGCGTAGAGGGCGCGCCCCTCGAACAGGTTCTTTTCCAATAGCGCCGCCTTCGCCGTCTCCCTGTCGACCTCTCCCGACTCGATCTCGGCCAGGAGCTTCCGGACAGGTGCCGTCGGAAAGAAGGCCAGCATGTGATCGGGATCGGTCTCCTCCATCCATCGTTCGACGTCCTCGCGGACCTGTGGGATCAGCGCGACGTCGTTGGCCTTGACCTGTTCGATGAACGCTTCGACCTCGGCGTCGGAGGGATTGGCGATGGGGTTCTTGAGTTCTTCGAAGCTCTTGGGGAAGTTGGACGAAGGATGCTGGATGCGCAGCGACGACGGTACCTCCACCCGGGGCACCGTGACCTCGTAGGCTTGCCAGCCGACCACCACCGGAACCGCCACCAGAACGAATGTCCGGGGAATCGAGCCGTAGTCGCCGCGCAGGAATTTCCGGACCGGCCGCAGGAATTCCGCCAGATACTCGTCCGAGAATGTCACCAGCAAGAAAAGCGCAACTACCGTCAGCAACATATAGATGAACATCAAGGTGCCCGGCACCGTCAACGGGAAGGGCAGCGTCGTGATCTCCCTCGAAAGCGCCGGTATCCCCCATTTCACCAGGACGTAAACGACGACAAGGGTCAAGACGACCGACCCGAATCTGCCTATCCGAAGTTGCTTCATCATTGGCTTCGCCCGATTCCTACTGCGTAGTCTTCTGCAACATCAGAAAGGACAGGAGATCCTGGAAGTCCTTGACCGTCATGGCCTCGGACAGATCGTCCGGCATGACGCTCTTGTTGGCGTCCACGGCGATTTCCTTAATGTCGTCCTTGGCGACGGTGACGACCTCGCCGGTGGCCCTGGTGATGTCGATCTCGCTATCGGCGTCACGGGTCTTGAGGCCGACCACGCGACGTCCCTCTCCGTTGACAACAACGTAGGTCTCGAAGCCCGGGGTGATTTTCTTGGCGGGCCGAAGGATGGAGTCGGTGATAAATTTCAACCCATTCCCGGCGATCCCGGTGAGATCCGGACCGATTTCGCCGCCCTCGTCGCCAAGGGCATGACACTCGATGCAATTGTCCTCGAACACAACGGCGCCCGCGCCCGGATCGCCGCCGCCAGCGGCGGCGGCCGCGGAGATCTTGGCGTAAAAGGCTTGCGTGATTTCGCTGGGATTGGTGTCGATCGCCTCCATTTCGAGGTCCCCGCCGAGGGACATAAGGTAGGAAACGACGGCCTTGATCTCCTTTAAACTCAGCGAGATCGGCGGCGCGTATACGACGGCCATTTCGTTTTTGTAGCCCTCGACGACGTAGGCGCCCGGGCTGGCAAGGCTTTCGACCACGTAATCGACGGCTGTATAGTGTTTACCCTCCTTCTCGCTTCGCTCCTTGGCCCGTTCAACGGCCCGGGCACCCATCGGCAGCGGGAATTTCTCGCCGAATTGGCCGTGGTTGGGACCGCGCACGGCGCTGCCCTGACCGCCGACACTGTGGCAAGTGAAGCAGCGCCCCCTGCCCCAGTAGATCGCCTCGCCCCCTTCCGGATTGATTTCGACGGCGACGCTCACCCTATTGCCGCCGCCGGTCAGTTCGGTGATCGAGTAGCCGACCCAGAGATAGAGGCCCAGCACCACGAGCAAGAATACGAACACTTTGGTTGTCGCGTTCGTCATCGCGGCCGTTTTCCGTTCGGCAAAATCGAATCGGCGGCGACGAGCGGGCACATCCCGGGGGAATGCGGCACCGATCTAGTCCTCCTTCCTGTTGCTGGCGATACCGCCCAACCAGAACATGAACGCGCAGCCGATCATGAACAGCAGCACCGTCCCAGCCACCTGCTGTGTCATCACGAAATCGGTCGGTGTGTAGGCCCACTCGGAGGTGTCGCGCATGACGCCGAAAATGTGCCAGTCGCCGCGCAGCCCCGATCTGATGAAGCCCATCAATCCCATGTTCATGGTGATCACGAATGTCAGAAGCAACAGGGCGTACTGGCTCCGCACCGTCATCTTGCCCCACGTCAGTTCGCCGATCGACTTGGCGCCCTTGAACAGGAATACGTCGATGACGGTAACCAAGATCAGACAGCTGATCAGCTGCAGAAACTGGGCAACGGCGACGTTGCGCAACACCGGCGACGCCTTCTCCATGACGACGAATCCCCAGACGCCGAGGAATATGGCGACGTTGAAGGCGGTGACCCCGAGATAGATGCCCTGGCTCAGCTTGCCCCTGTCGATCAGTGCGAGGGCGATGGCGACGAATCCGGCGGCGCATTCGAACAACAGCACGTAACCGATCGGTTGGATGTATCGGGCCCGGTCCGCGGGAAGGTCGAGGTCGCCCGGGTCCATGGTCAGCATGGCCACCGCGTACTGCGCGACCAGGGCCAGGGCGGCCAATCCTACGACGATGATGACGATGCGCGCTCCCCACCCCTGGGCACGGATGGAGACGGTGTCCTTCTTGTTGCCCCGCCGGTAGAGCAGAAAGCTGAAGAAGGTGGACAGGATCATCAGGTTGACCACCGCGTTCTTGGCCGGCATGAGTCCCAGAAACTTGAGCGTCGGGTGATACTGGCTGCCGCCCATCTCGCCGACCTCCCTCGGGCTCAAGGGCAGATTGTGCGGCGTCAGCCAAATGGCGAACGAGAGGATCAGCACGAACAGAACGAACTTGATGAACTTGTAGTAACGCTCCGCCCCCGGGATACGGGTCATGCCGCTCCACAGGTAGTAGTTGGAGATGATGAACAGCGAACCCACCAGCATCGCCTGGATGATGAAGGTCCAGGAAAAGTCTCCGCCCATCATGTTGTTGCCCATGATGGCGCTGGTCGAATAGACCTCGCGTCCCAGGTAGTAGCCGGCGAAAGGTATGGGGATGAGCGCCGAGATCGCGACGAAATTGGCGACATAGCCCATCCAATCGTAATGGGCCTTGGCTTCCGGCGTCCGGGCGCCGATGAACTTGACCGCCGCGTAGGAACCGGCGACCAGCCCTCCGAAGGCCAGGTTTCCGAGCATGCGGTGGATGGCTATCGGAGTCGCCAGCACGTTTTCGAAGGCTTGCCACAAGGTCCCCGTCACGGCGCCCTCGGCATCGACACCGACGGGACTCATCATGAAGCCGGCCCAGCTGTTGGCGAGCTGCATGATACCGGTGCCGAATACGTTCAGGATGATACCGATGAAGATGTGGGTGGACTTCGGGCTCCGGATCAACAGCAAGCCGATCCCGGTGGGAAGGATATAGAGAAGGGTCATGAAGGCGCGGGTATCGACACGCATATCGGGGCCGATGCCGCCGAAGGCGAAGACCGCGCCGAACAAAAGGACCGCAACGCCCAACCCCTTGAGCAGCCAGCGCGGGTTCCGCGCGAACAGGCGATCGCTCTTCAACCAGTCCCAACCGTAGTAGTAAAGATAAAGAGCGAAGGTCTCGCCGAAGAACAGGAGGGCGTAAAGGAACATGATGTCCTTGAACAGCCCGGCCATGTAGCCCATGAAGGTCGGATAGAGGGTGAAGAGCGCGAAGGCGAGCAGGCCCCCGAGCGCTGCGGTGGTCGCATAGGCGACGCTCAACAGACTAGTGAACTCATAGGCCAGTTTGTCGAACTTGGGGTTCTTGTTGCGCCAGCCGACGACCTCGATGGTGACCGCGAACAGGGGCACGCCGAGCACGAAGGCACCGAAGAACAGATGCATCTGCGCCAGGAACCAGATCAGGCGTCGCGAATCGATACCCAGGAACTGGCGATAGACGTTCTCCTCCAAGGCCATGGCTTGGCCCGCCGACAGGAACACCGCGAGGAAAACGAGGCCCGCCAGGACGGGCACCGCCATCCTTTGGAGCCGCCGTTCTAGGGTCGCTCCTCGGTCGCCGCCGCGCGACGTCCGGCGGTGCCCGATCCCAAAGCCGGTTCCCGCCGCCCGACAAGGGATTTCATCGGGAGATTTCATTGGGAAAACTTGAAATCCTGTTTCACCGTGCCGCTCGCGGACAAGGTGATCTTGACCTTCTTCACGCCGAGCCGCGGGTGCCAGGCCTTGAGCGTGTATTTGCCGGGCGGCACGTCGGTAATGGTGTAGGAACCGTCCTCGCCCACCACCACGGCATAGGGGTGCTTGGGCGCCATCATGTAGCCGAACATGAAGTTGTGAGCTTCGCAATTGATCGCAATGTAGGGCGAGCGTCGAGGCTTGATGGTCTCCTCGATGTCGCCGGGGTTTGGTTGGCCGAAGTTGAAAATGGTACGCTTTACGACGCGGCCCTTCTCCACGCCGATCATCTCGCGCGTGTTGATGTTGTGTAAAACGCCCGAGTCACTGTTGCGGATGGTGATGGGACCCGGTCGTATGACTTGGGCCCAGGGAATAAAACGGCATCCCTTCTGGTTGATGATGTACTTGCCGTCCTTCGGCTTGGCCCACTTCTTGCCCTTCTTGATCTTGTCGATGAAGACGAAGGCACCCCGGAGCGCACCCTCTTTGACGTCGACCCAGACCACCTCGCGGCTTCCGGTACCGCAGACATCCGGGTTCTTGGTGATTGGAATTTGCTCGACGGCATCGGCGGGAAGTTCGCCCTCGAATGTCAGCTTTCCCGTGATGGTCCCGCCGTCGGTGACAACGACCTCGCTATAGGAGGCCGCCATACCGACCGGCCCGAACGCGAGGACCGTGATGGTCGCGGCGACGATCGCCAGTGCTGCTCTCGTCTTCATGAATCTACCTTTCCCTCATTTCATCGGCACGCGCCCGGATGCGAAAGGTCATGCCCAATTCGGCATCCTCAGTCGTCGCCATCCGACCCCCGTCGCTTTTCGCCATGTTTCCGTTTCACCATTTCGACGGGCAGCAGGGGAACCCTGCCAACCCGCTCCAGAAACTCCCGCATCTTCTTGAGGTTCTGGAAATTGGTCTCCTGCTTGGTCTGGACGTGTTGGATATGTCGTCGGGCTCTCCTTCCAACCAAATACGCGCCGCGAATGATCTCCGCGGAACCCGCTAAGGTGAATTCTCTGGGGACGGGAGCAGCAGCCAATACCAGGAGGTCAAGGAGTGTTTAGATCCCACCTCGCCGTTGCTGCCGTCCCAATCGGCGAACGATACCGGGATAAATTTGTCTTCGCTGAAGGTCACGTCCCCGTTCTCGCCGCCGTTCCGCGAGCGCTTCATCAGCACGCGCCAGCGTCCGTTCGTCCATTCGCCAAACGCCCCCAGGCTGGTGTCTTCCTGGCGGGGACGCAATTTCTCGTCGCTGCCGGCGGCATCGAGGATCATGCTGTAGGAAGCGCGTTGCGGCTCGACGCTGCCCGCGTTCCAATACCAGATGGTAGTGGAATGAACGGGATCGCCGTGACCCAGCATCGGTTTTTCGACCTTTGATGCGGCGACAAAGGCGTCCCGTTTCGGAAACTGAATGGCGAAGGCGTCGGAATGGAGCTCGAGCTTGCGATCCTGAATCTTCTCCGCGTCCGGATCTCCGGGACGGCTGTACGTGCGATCGTCGACTTCCAGCAAGAACGCGATAGCGTTGTCGTTGTAGAGGACGCGCACGCTCACCGCGTCGTTGAGGGGCTTGAACAGCCGGTTTCCCTTGATGAGGTTGGGGAACATCAGCAGGGTCGTCGACGGCGCAGTCTCCCATGCAATGTCGTCGACGCTTTCCGGTAGCGGGCCGTTCACTGCGACCCCCCGGATCACGGGAGACTCGGCAACGGGCGGGGTCGTGTTGCGCAGCGTGAAGACGTAGTTGGCGATGTGCCAACGGAGCTCCTGGCTTATCCCGCTCGATTGTTGTGGCATGCGCGAGCCAGGGATTCCCACCGAAAACCGCGTAAATATCTTGCGGATGGTCTCCTCCGCGTCGTCCGGCACGTTGCTCACCCGCCAAGTCCATGGCTTGGTCAGGTCACGGGGCCAGATGCGCTTCCCCCAGTCGTCCCGCAATTGTTTTTCCACCGCGGGGTTGCCCCGTCCCTCTTCGCCGTGGCACGGGCTGCAGTTCTTCTCGAAGGCCTTTTTCCCTTGGGCTATGGACTCTTCGCTCGGGGCGATCTGTCCAACGACGGGCTCGAGCGCCGTTATCCGGACGAAGTCGGTCTTCAAGTAGTGGCCCGTTTCCTCGTCGAAATCTTCATCCTCTGCGTCCTCCGGCGCCCATACGCCGACGGTATCGAAGCCCTTGACGACGGGAATCAGACTGCGGATCTGATCGTCGTCGAGAAAGGGCCCCCAGGCCGGCATACCGGTTCCGGGCAAGCCGCGTTTTATGGTGCGAAACAGGTCGTCGTCGGTGGGCTGCTGGACCTTGGCAGGCGAGGTCTTGTACTTGAACAAACCCAGCGTGAAGTCCCGCGGCGCCGGATAAAGAAAATCGGCCGCCGGTCCGTCGCCCTTCCCCTGCTCGCCATGGCATACCGAGCAGCGGAACTCGTAGAGCTCCTTGCCGACCGACGCCGCACGCTTGGCCCGGACTTCGGCGTTCAACGCCGCCTGTGCCGTGGCGGCGTCCTCGTCCCGCAGGCGCGGGACCTGCCCGACGCGGTCGTAGAGGAAGATGATGAAATTCCACACGTCCTCTTCGCTCAGCAGGTTGTGCGCGGCCGGCATGGCGGAATTCCATGGTGCCGCTTCCTTGGGCAAACCAGCACCGCCGGTGGTGATGCGCCAGAAGAAGTTAGCCTCATCCATCATGGCGTAGTGCATCGGCTTCCGGAGGTTGGCGGGGCGCGGGTTCTGCGCGGCGACGAACATGCCTTTGCCGTCGACCTGGTCGCCGTGACACTGGAAGCAGTTCTGGAAGTAGACTTTGCGGCCGGCCCGCACCGCGGCCGTGTAGGTTTCCATGGCCCGGGCCGGATCGGTCTTCCATTGCTCCAACACCCGTGCGCGCACCGGGTTCTCGAGGGTGCCTAGGTCGTAGCTCTTGCCATACACGTCCAAGCGGGACGGGGGTGTGGGATGGGCCACCCGCGTCTCGACGGGGGCGTCGACCGCGGCTTCGACCGTACGGTGAGCCGGGAAGCCGAGGAGCGACGCGATGACAATCGGTACGGCCCAGCGGAAGAATCGCCTGCCGTCTTTGCACAGAATTGCGCGAGTCGTCGCGGCGCGCTTCACCCGAGCGGTCGCCGAGGCGACTGTCCGGGTCAGGATCGTGTTCTTGATCTTCATGAGCTTCGATGCGTTGTGGGGGGAGGCATATGGAAAAGGCACGACCCGGGTGCACCGGCTGCGCCCGGCGACTGAAGGGGCGGTTCCCCTGGCTGGCATTACTTGGGGCAATCCGCTTCCTGGCAAAGCGTGCGCACGAAACGCATCAACGCCTTGATCTCGTCCTGGCTCAATCTGTTGCCCCAGGGCGGCATAAGAGACTCCAGCCTGTTGACGGGCCCGCCGTGGGTGACGGTGTTGATGATGTCCTCATTGCTGAACTTCTTGATTTCCTTCGCCTTGCTGAGATTCATCGGCCCCACGGGGAGTTCCTTCACAGTCGAATTTACGCCGTCGCCACCGCCCTTTGCCCCGTGGCACTGGGCGCAATACCACTGGAAATTCTCTGCGGCGGTCGCCGCGAGGCCGGCGGCGGGGGCCAATAACGCCGCTCCGGCGAGCAATACGGGAACGATTACCCTTTCGGCCTTCAGGACCATCGATCTGATACCTTCTCTAGAGCGAGATGTGATGAGATAGAACCATTCTGACGGAGCGCATTTGCGACAAGGTCAAGGGGTTTGGCGCCGCCCATACCAGGAGGTACGGGCCAGCCAAAGCCCGCAGGATTTGGCGCCAATGCGCCCGTCCCTCCGGGTTTCCGGGCGGCGGACGCCCGCGGCGTCGGCGCGCTTGCCCGATGTCCCCGCATCGCGCCGCGCGCGCCTTCTGACGGATCGCCTCGCTGCCCGGGAAACAGAATTGCTCCGATCTCGTCACATCTCGCTCTAGTCGAGCGTCTCGAGCGCCTTCTGGAAGCGCCCGGCGTGCGATTTCTCGGCCTTGGCGAGGGTCTCGAACCAGTCGGCGATCTCGTCGAAACCTTCCTCGCGCGCCGTCCGCGCCATGCCCGGGTACATGTCGGTGTACTCGTAGGTCTCGCCGGCGACCGCGGCCCTCAGATTGTTGGCGGTCGAGCCGATCGGCTTGCCGGTCGCCGGGTCGCCGACCTCGGCGAGGTACTCGAGATGGCCGTGCGCGTGGCCGGTCTCGCCCTCGGCGGTCGAGCGGAACACCGCGGAAACGTCGTTGTAGCCCTCGACGTCGGCCTTCTGCGCGAAATAGAGGTAGCGCCTGTTGGCCTGGGATTCACCCGCGAAGGCGTCTTTCAGGTTCTGCTCGGTCTTGCTTCCAGCTAACGACGGCATGGGTTCTCCTCCTCCTGCTTTGGTTCGACGTGCCTCCGTCGCCTGCCGCGTGCGCCGTTTCGCTACACGACGGCGCGGCGGGCGTTTGCGATTTATGGACCAGCGACGGGCCGCTGTCAATAGATTAGAATTGTTCTAATAAAAAAACAACGGCTTCGTAAGGTTGTATGGAACGGTTCGGCGACGGGGCCTCCCGGGCGGTGCTTCAGCGGTCTCTGCGACGCACCCGGACGACGACGTCAACCCGACTGATTTCGGTGCCCTCGGGCGGCGGCGGCAAGTCGTCGATCCTCACCGAATCGCCGGGAATGTCCGAGAGGTGCTGGCCGTCCTCGCGGAAAAAGTGGTGGTGATGGCTGGTGTTGGTGTCGAAATGCGACCGTGTGGCGTCGACCACCACCTCGCGCAGCAGGCCCGCCTTCGTGAACTGGTGCAGCGTGTTGTAGACGGTGGCGAGCGAGACGCGGACGCGCCGGGCGCGCGCCTCCTTGTGCAAACTCTCGGCAGTGACGTGCCGGTCGCCGCCGGAGAACAGCAAATTCGCCAGCGCGAGTCGCTGCCGGGTCGGGCGCAGGTTTGCCGCTCTCAGCCGCTTCAGCGCCTCGGTATAAGGGCGGACGTTTTCAGCCATGATCGAAATATGGACGCGTCCGGCCGAAAAATAAAGTGTGAATTCTAACGTGTAACGCCGTTCTTCGACCGATTTGAAGCGGTCTCAGTCGCCGGTTTGCAGGCGCTCGACGAGTTCGGCGACGGTGGGGATGAAGCCGTTGGCGTAGAACGGATCGTCGCCGAAGCGGAAGGCGTTGTGACCGGCGAACATGAGCTGGTTTTCGATGTCGTCCGAATGGCTGATCGCCTGCAGCGTTTTCTGGATGCAGTAGCTGCGCGGATCGGCCTTCTTGCCGGTGGTGCCGGCTTCGTTGCAGGACCAGTTGCTGAACAGGCACTGGCTGAGGCAGCCCATGCAGTTGATCTGGTCGGTACGGATTTGGATCATTTTCTCGGGCGTCACGAAAATCAGCGTCGAATCGGGCGTGCGCAGCGCCTCGGTAAAGCCCTCGCGCACCCATTCGCGGGCGCGGACGCGGTCGGCCTTGGTGAGGTACACGAGCCGCCCGCGCGCGCCGGTGGGAAATTCGGCGTCGTGCTGGCCGACGGGTGCGGTGGTGTACGCGACCTGACGCTCGTTGCGTCGGCGCACCTCGTCGAGGAAGTTGTTGTGCACCGCCGAGGAATAGAAGCCGGTAGGGCTGAACCGGTTGAGGTAGACATCGCCCTCCTTGAGCTCGAGAAGCTTGCGCTTCCACGCGTCCGAGATCGGGCTTTCCCTGGTGATCAGCGCACGGGTGCCGAACTGGAAGGCGATGGGTCCCACTTCGGGATTGTCGATCCAGTCCTGCCACTCGCGCAGGAACCAGACGCCGCCGGCCATGAAGATCGGCGTCTCGCCGAGCCCGTACTCGCGCATCAGTTCGCGGAGCGCCCGCACCCGTGGATAGGGCGCGCCCGGGGACTCGGGGTCCTCGTTGTTCGACAGGCCGTTGTGGCCGCCGGCAAGCCAGGGATCCTCGTAGACGACGCCGCCGAGCCACTCGGAGAAGCGGTGGTAGGCGCGTTTCCACAGCGCCCGGAAAGCGCGCGCCGAGGACACGATGGGATAATAATAGACGCGATAGCGGCTGCAGATCTCCGCGATGCGGTAGGGCATGCCGGCGCCGCAGGTGACGCCGTGTACGATGCCCCTGGCGCGTTCGAGAACGGCGTGCAGAATGTGTTCGGAGGAGGCCATCTCCCACAGCACGTTCATGTGAACGCGGCCCTCGCCGTTGGCCTGCTCGTGGGCGATCTGCGCCTGCGTAAGCGCGCCCTCGATGGCGAAGTTGACGAGTTCCTCGTGGCGTTCGCGCCGGGTGCGGCCGTGGTAGACCTGCGGGATGACTTCGCCGTTCTCAGCGCGCGCGTCGGCGTTGACTCCGGAGAAGGTGCCGACGCTTCCCGCCGCCGCCCAGGCGCCCGAGCTTTCACCATTCGAGATCGAGATGCCCTTGCCGCCTTCGACCAGCGGCAGCACCTCGCGTCCCGAGATGATCATCGGTTGTAACGGCTTCACGCCTCGCCCCTGCCGGTGCTTCGTTCGAACGGTCTTGCCGCCCTTTGCCGTCTCGCCAGTATACTGCGGCGGACCGCCCGCGACGCTGCCGGCAGCGTCCGCGCGCCGTCCCCGCCACGCGAGAGCCCTAATATAGTCACGCCGCAGGAAAAACCAACCGCTACGCTGGGAAAATCGCAGATCATGGCGCGGCGAGCAGATCGTCGGGAACGTCCGAAACGATCGTTGTCACGCCCCAACCGTACAGTACCGTCGCCTGCGCCGGGTCGTTGACCGTGAAGGCCGTGACCGCGACCCCGGCGGCCGTAATCCGGCTGACGATCCTGCGGTTCAAACGGCGATGCAGATAGCCGAGCATGCAGCAGTCGAGCGCAGCGAGCTGCGTCCGCCAGTTTCGCGGCAGCTTCAGGCAGAGCAGGCCTCGCGGCCAGTCGGGCGCGATCGTCCGCGCCACAGCGAGACATTCGGGCGTGAAACTGGAGATCAACGGCGGTTGGCGCGCCGCCGGCCAGCACGCCAGCGCCTCGGCGACGACCTTGTCCGCGGTCTCGGTTTCCCGCCCCGGACACGGCTTGATCTCGATGTTCGCCTGCAGGCCGAGTTCGACGACGAGGGCGAGCGCCGCATCGAGACGCGGCACCGGTTCGCCGGCGAACTCGGCCGCGAACCAGCCGCCGGCGTCGAGCCGGCGAATCGCGTCGTATGGCATGACCGCGACGCGTCCCGAGCCGTCGGTGGTGCGGTCGAGAGTCTCGTCGTGGAACAGGACGCAGCGGCCGTCCGCCGTCAGCTTGACGTCGAACTCGACCCAGGAGACGCCGAGCGCGGCGGCGCGGCGGATGCCGGCGAGCGTATTCTCCGGCGCCCGCCCCGCGGCTCCGCGATGGCCGATCACTTCGGGCAACCGCATCGCCCGCACCCGACGTGCGGCGGGCCTCCCGGGACGTCCGTCAGCCGGTCCCGCGCCTCGGGCGCCCGCCCTTGCCGCCCGCCGGCCGCTCTTCGACCGGCAGTTCCTCGCCGGTGGTCTGATCGACGGCACGCATGCTGAGGCGCACCTTGCCGCGGTCGTCGACGGCGAGCACCTTGACCTTGACCATGTCGCCTTCCTTGACGACGTCGCCCACCGTATTGACGCGATGCGGTGCCAGTTCGCTGATGTGGACGAGGCCGTCGCGGTTGCCGATGAAGTTCACGAACGCGCCGAAGTCCAGGACCTTGACGACCTTGCCGCTATAGATCACGCCGACCTCGGGCTCGGCGACGATGCCGCGGATGCGGTCGATCGCCGCCTGTGCCGCATCGCCGTCGGTCGCCGCCACGCGAATGGTACCGTCGTCCTCGATGTCAATCTTGGTGCCCGTGGTCTCGCAGATCTCGCGGATCACCTTGCCGCCGGGACCGATGACCTCGCCGATCTTGTCCTTCGGGATGCTGATCGTCGAGATGCGCGGCGCGTGCGCGCTGATGCCCTCGCGCGAGGCGTTGAGCGCCTTGGCCATTTCACCGAGGATGTGCATGCGACCGTCGTGCGCCTGCCCGAGAGCGATGGCCATGATCTCCTCGGTAATGCTGGTGATCTTGATGTCCATCTGCAGCGAGGTGATGCCCCGCTCGGTGCCGGCGACCTTGAAGTCCATGTCGCCGAGGTGATCCTCGTCGCCGAGGATGTCCGAGAGCACGGCGAAGCGGTCGTCCTCCTTGATCAGGCCCATGGCGATGCCCGCCACCGGGCGCGAGACGGGCACGCCGGCGTCCATCAACGCCAGCGAGGCGCCGCACACGGTGGCCATCGACGACGACCCGTTCGATTCGGTGATCTCGGAAACGACGCGAATGGTGTAGGGAAAATCCTCTTTCCGCGGCAACAGCGGGTGCACCGCGCGCCAGGCGAGCTTGCCGTGGCCGATCTCGCGCCGGCCCGGCGCGCGCATGAACGAGGCCTCGCCCACGGAATACGGCGGGAAGTTGTAGTGCAGCAGGAAGTGCTCGCGGTACTCGCCGTCGAGCACGTCCATGATCTGCTCGTCCTCGCCGGTGCCGAGCGTGGCGGTGGCCAGCGCCTGGGTCTCGCCGCGGGTGAACAGCGCGCTGCCGTGGGCGCGCGGGAGCACGCCGACCTGGGCGACGATGGGGCGTACCGTCGCGGTATCGCGGCCGTCGATGCGCCGTCCCGTCTCGAGGATGTTGCCGCGCACGATGTCCTTTTCGAGCGACTTGAACAGTCCGGCGACGAGCGTCGGGTCGTATTCCTCGGCCTCGAGCGTCTCGAACACGGCGTCGCGCACCGCGCTTACCCTTTCCTGGCGGGTCTGCTTCTCGGGCTCGGCATAGGCCTCGCGCAGCTCGTTCTCGGCCAGTTCGGCGAGCCGTGCCTGGACCGCATCCTTCTGGGGGTCTTCCGCAGCGAGGTCCCAGGGCTCCTTGGCGCATTCCTCCGCGAGGTCGATAATTGCCTGGAGAACCGGCTGCATCTCGCGGTGGCCGAACATGACGGCGCCGAGCATGTCCTCCTCGGAAAGCTCGTGGGCTTCCGATTCGACCATCAGCACGCCCTCGCCGGTACCGGCGAGAACGAGGTTGAGGGTGCTTTCACTCAACTGCGGGACCGTGGGGTTGAGCACGAACTCGTCGCCGATGCGTCCCACCCGCGCGGCGCCGATGGGGCCGAGGAACGGGATGCCCGAAATCGTCAGCGCCGCCGAGGCGCCGACCATGGCGACGACGTCGGGGTCGTTCTCGAGGTCGTGCGAAAGCACGGTGCAGATCACCTGCGTCTCGTTGCGAAAGCCTTTGGCGAACAGGGGCCGGATCGGGCGGTCGATGAGCCGCGAGACCAGGGTCTCCTTCTCGCTCGGGCGGCCCTCGCGCTTGAAGAAGCCGCCCGGTATCTTGCCCGCGGCGAAGGCCTTCTCCTGATAGTTCACGGTGAGCGGAAAGAAATCGATGCCCAGCTTGGGCGTCTTTTGGGCGACGGCAGTGCAGAGCACGGCGGTCTCGCCGTAGCTGACCAGCACCGCGCCGTCGGCCTGACGGGCGATACGGCCGGATTCGAACACCAGCTTGCGACCGCCCCAGATGAGTTCCTTGCGATGAATTTCAAACATTTCCTATCCTTCCAGCGTTCGACGGACGCGCCCCTCGGCGCCTCCGGGATCGCACTTCATTTCCGCCACGAGGGCGATGCTTCCGGTCCTGCGATCCCCGGACCGGCATTGCGTTGAACGGGGCGGGCGCGAGCGCGACACGGCCGTCGCGGCGCACGGAATCCCGCGCCACGCAGCCGGCCGGCGCCTTAGCGCCGCAAACCCAGGCTCTGAATGAGCGAACTGTAACGCGCTTCGTCCTTGCGCTTGAGGTAGTCGAGCAATCGACGCCTCTGGCTTACCAGCATCAGCAGACCGCGACGCGAGTGTTTGTCTTTCTTGTGTGTTTTGAAGTGTTCGGTAAGATTGGATATCCGTTCGCTCAGAATGGCGACTTGCACCTCCGGCGAACCGGTATCCCCTTCCTTGACGGCATATTCGGTGATGAGCGCGCTCTTGCGCTCGGGTGTGATCGACATCGCTTGCCCCTAGTCCGTGAGGTTGAACACGCGTACCGGATGGACCCTGTCGCCTTTGACCTCGGCCAGCGCCACCAAGCGGCGGTGGGCGATGACACGAACCATGCCGGGATCGCCGCCGAGCGCTGTCACGGACTGTCCGCTCCGTACACGGTCCGCCTGCGCCTCGGTGACGGCCAGTGCCGGGATGTCGGCCAGCGCGGTCTCGACCGGGCGCAGATGCTCAAGCAGCGCGCCACTATGCACCAGCGTTTCTAGTTTATCTAGCGAAATCGCCTCGTCGTCGCGGAAGCCGCCGACCACGGTGCGGCGGAGCCGGGCGAGGTGCCCCACGGTACCCAGGTGCCGCGCGAGATCGCGCGCCAGCGCACGCACGTAGGTGCCCTTGCCGCAGCGCATCTCGAAAACGGCGTGATCGGGGTCGACGATCTCGACGAGATCGAGACGATCGACGAAGACCGCGCGCGGCGCCAGCGCCACGGGGCGTCCTTCGCGGGCAAGCCGGTAGGCGCGCTCGCCGTTCACCTTGATCGCGGCGAACGCCGGCGGAACCTGTTCGATGGCGCCGGTAAACACCGGCAGCGCGGCCCGGATCGCCGCGGCGTCGGGGCGCATCTCGCACGTCTCGATCACTTCGCCGTCGGCGTCGTCGGTGACGCGCGCTTCGCCCCAGCACACCGTGAAGCGGTAAGTCTTGAGGCTGCCCATGACGTAGGCCACGGTCTTGGTCGCTTCGCCCAGGGCCAGCGGCAGCACGCCGGTCGCCATCGGATCGAGGGTGCCGCCGTGTCCGGCCTTGGCCGCGCCGGTGATTCGCTTGACCCGGGCCACAACGCGCGCCGAGGTCATGCCCGCCGGTTTGTCGATTACGAGCCAGCCGTGGATCGGACGGCCCCGCCGCTCACGCGCCATCGCGGTCATCTTCGCGCGCGCGCGCGAGATCGGCGGCGACATCGGGTTCGTGCAGGAGCGCATCGATCCGCGTCGCGGCGTCGAACGACGTATCGGCCTCGAAACCGATCTCGGGCGCGAACTTGAGCTGCACCCGCCGGGCGACCTGGCCGCGCAGATACGGCGCGGCGCGGCGCAGGGCGGCGAGCACGGGGTCGGGATCGCCGCCGCCGAGCGGTACGACGAAGGCCGTCGCCCGCCGCAGATCGGGGCTCACGCGCACCTCGGTCACGGTGACCGTGGTGTCGGCAACCGCGGGGTCGCGCGGCGCGGCGCGCGCCAGCACCTCGACGAGCGCGTGCCGCAGGCTTTCGCCGACGCGCAACTGGCGCTGGCTGGGGTTTCTGTCGCGTCCTCTTGTCATCACATCTCGCACTAAAGCGTGCGGGCGATCTCCTCGATTTCGACCGCCTCGATGACATCGCCGATCCGGAGATCATGGTAATTTTCGAACGCCATGCCGCACTCGAGGCCTTCCTTGACTTCGCGCACGTCGTCCTTGAAGCGCTTGAGGGTGGCAAGCCGTCCCTCGTGGATCACCGTATCGTCGCGCAGCAGACGGACCTTGGCGCCCCGCCGGATGAGGCCGTCGGTGACGCGGCAACCGGCGATCTTGCCCACCTTGGTGATGTCGAACACCTCGAGGACCTGGGCGTTGCCGACGATATTTTCGCGCAGCGTCGGGGCCAGCATGCCGCTCAGCAACTTCCTGATATCGTCGACCACATCGTAGATCACCGAGTAGTAGCGAATCTCGATACCGTCGCGGCGGGCGCGCTCGCGCGCCTGGGCGTTGGCGCGCACGTTGAAACCGATGATCGGCGCGCTCGACGCCTGGGCCAGAGTGACATCGGATTCGTTGATTCCGCCGACACCGCTATGCAGGATGCGCACCGCGACCTCGTCGGTCGAGAGCTTTTCGAGGCTCGAAGTGATCGCCTCGGCCGAACCCTGGACGTCGGTCTTGATGACCACCGGCAACTCCTTGGCCTCGCCGGCCTCGATGCGGGCGAACATCTGTTCGAGCGTCCCTCGCTCGCCGGCGGCGGCGCGCACGTCACGCAGCTGCCGCTGGCGATAGTCGACAACCTCGCGGGCGCGACGCTCGCTATCGACCGCGATCACCTCGTCGCCCGCTTCCGGCACGCCGCTCAGGCCCAGGATCTCGACCGGCGTCGAGGGTCCGGCGGCGTCGACGTTGCGTTCGCGTTCGTCGACCAGGGCGCGTACCCGCGCCCACTCGCTGCCGGCGACGACGATGTCGCCGACACGGAGCGTCCCGCGCTCGATGAGCACCGTGGCGACCGCTCCCCGGCCGCGCTCGAGCTTGGCTTCGATGATGGCCCCTTCGGCCGGCCTGTTGGGGTTGGCCTTGAGATCGAGCAGCTCGGCCTGGAGCTGGATGGCCTCGACCAGTTTGTCGAGATTGCGTTTCTCGGTCGCCGAAACCTCGACCGACAGCACCTCGCCGCCGAGTTCCTCGACCACGATCTCGTGCTGCAATAGCGCCTGGCGCACCCGATCGGGGTCGGCGTCGGGCCGGTCGATCTTGTTGATCGCGACGATGATCGGCGCCTCTGCGGCTCTGGCGTGGTTGATCGCCTCGACGGTCTGCGGCATGACCCCGTCGTCGGCAGCGACCACCAGGACGATCACGTCGGTGACCTTGGCGCCGCGCGCGCGCATGGCGGTAAACGCTTCGTGGCCCGGGGTGTCGATGAACGTGATCCTGTCGCCCGAAGCGGTCGTCACCTGGTAGGCGCCGATATGCTGGGTGATGCCACCCGCCTCGCCGCCCACCACGTCGGTCGCGCGTAGCGCGTCGAGCAGCGAAGTCTTGCCGTGATCGACGTGGCCCATGACGGTCACCACCGGCGGGCGCGCCTCGAGCGTCTCTTTGGGGTCGTCGTCGCCCTTGAGGCCGACCTCGACATCGGCCGCGCTGACGCGTTTGATCTTGTGGCCGAATTCGCCGACCAGAAGCTCCGCGGTGTCGGCGTCGATCAGCTGGTTGATGGTCATCATCGAGCCCATCTTCATCAGCGACTTGACGACGTCGGCGCCGCGCACCGCCATGCGGTTGGCGAGCTCCTGCACCGTAATGGTCTCGGGCACGACGACCTCACGCACCACCTTCACCGGCTCCATCGGCTGCTTCGGATGCTGTGCCCGGCGTTCGCGTTCGCGCGCACGGCGCACCGAAGCTAGGCTGCGCATCCTGTCCTCGCCGGCGAGCGCTTGACCGATGGTCAGCTTGCCCGAACGCCGACGCGGCTGGTCGCGGCGCAAACCCGGGCCGGCACGGCGCACCTCGCCCTTGCCGCGCCGTCCGCCGGAACGCTTCTTGTCGGCTTCGGTCTCGTCGGCCGCCGCGCGGCCGCCCGCCGCGGTGGCTTCGGACCCGGTCTTTTTGGCTGCCTCGGCCGCCTTGAGCGCGGCTTCCGCCGCGCGCCGGGCTTCTTCCTCGGCCCGGCGCCGGGCTTCCTCCTCGGCCGCCTTGATCGCCGCCGCTTCCGCCGCCTGTTCGGCGGCCCGGCGCGCCTCTTCCTCGACGCGTTCGTGCGCCTCGATTGCGGCGCGCTCCCGTCCGAAGTCGTCGAGCCGCCGCGCGGTCTCGTAGGCGCGCGCGCGCGCCTCTTTTTCCTCGGTGGTGAGCGTTCTCAGAACGGCTGGGCGACGGCCCTCCTCGTCGTCCACCGCCGGCGAGGCGGCGTCTTCGGGGGCGCGCACGTCGACGGTCCCCAACGCCGGCTCGGTCGGTTCCGGTTTGACCTCGGTCATGCGCCCGCTCTCGCCGCGCATGAAAGTACGTTTGCGCCGCACCTCGACGGCGACCGCCTTGGAGCGTCCGTGCGAAAAGCTCTGGCGCACCTGACCGCTCTGGACCGTGGTGCTCAGCTCAAGTCTTCCCGGACGGCGCAGCCGCTCGGTTTTCTTCCCGTCCTTCTCGGTCGTATCGCTCATCGAATCCTGACTACCCTTTCGTACCGGCGGCGGCGTTCATGCTTGCAGCCGCCGAAAACCGGCGAGGCGCGTCGCCTCGGCGGCAAAGCGATCGGCCATCCGGCCTTTCCTCACGGCGACGTAAACCGCGTGGTCACGGCCCAGCGACGCCCCGATTTCGGCGGCGGTGAACAGCGACACCACCGGCGCGGACGACCGCCCGCCGCCCAACTTGCGACGCCCGTCGGCGCCGGCGTCGGCAGCGATGACCAGAACGCCGCAATCGCCCGAAGCGACCAGCGCACGGACCTTCTCGAACCCGGCAACGCCTGCGCCCGCGCGACGCGCCAGACCGAGAAGATCGAGACACCGCCGCGCCAGAAGCCGTTCGATCCGGTCGGCGAGCCCGGCCCCGACCGAGACCTTGGCCCGGAATCCCTTGGCGAAGAGGTTCTTGGCGCTCGCCGTATGTACCACATCGCGGTCGGCGCTCAACCACAAACCGCGCCCAGGCAACGTACCGGCGACGTCGGCCAGCACTTCGTCGCCCGGTCCAACAACGAAACGGATCAGCGCGCTCTTGTCCGCCTCGCGCCGGGTGACGAAGCAGCGCCGCCGCGGTCCGGTTGTTGGGTGCGCAGCGTCGGGTTCGGCCCGCGTCCGCACAGCGCTCGCGACCATGACGCCGCTCCCTCGTCCCGACTCACGCCCCGGTACCGGCGTCGTCGCCGGAGACGTTCTCGTCTCCGGCCGCCGTCGCTTCCCGGGTCGCCGCCGCGTCTTCGGCAGCCGCGTCGTCGTCGTCGAACCAGTGGGCGCGCGCCGCCATGATGATGGCGTCGGCATCCTCGCTCAGCAACGCGTTCGCCGGCACGATCTCGAGCAGCTCGTCGCTTGCCAGGTCGGCGAGATCGTCGAGGGTCTTGACGTCGTGCTCGCCGAGGGCGACGAGCAGCGCCGGGCTCAGGCCGGGGATCTCGGCCAGCTCATCGGTCACGCCCAGTTCGCGGCGGCGTTCGCCGAGCTCGCGGTCGCGTTCGGCGAGATAGCTCCGGGCGCGCTCCCGCAGCTCGCCCGCCACCTCCTCGTCGAAGCCTTCGATGCCGGCGAGTTCATCGACCGGCACGAAGGCGACCTCCTCGACCGTCGAGAAACCTTCGGCCACCAGCAGATGCGCGATAACGTCGTCGACGTCGAGCGCCTCGACGAATTTTTGCGAGTGGGCGTGAAACGCCTCGGTACGGCGCTCGGACTCCTCGGCCTCGGTGAGAATGTCGATGTCCCAGCCGGTAAGCTGGGAGGCGAGACGCACGTTCTGCCCGCGCCGGCCGATTGCCAGGCTGAGCTGATCGTCGGGCACCACCACCTCGATTCGCTTGGATTCCTCGTCGAGCACCACCTTGCTGACCTCGGCGGGCGCCAGCGCGTTGACGACGAAGGTCGCCGAGTCGGGCGACCACTGGATGATGTCGATTTTCTCCCCCTGGAGCTCGCTCACCACCGCCTGCACGCGGCTGCCCCGCATGCCGACGCAGGCGCCCACCGGGTCGATGCTCGAATCATGCGACAGAACGGCGATCTTGGCCCGGCTGCCGGGATCCCGCGCCACCGACTTGATCTCGATGATGTGGTCGTAGATCTCGGGCACTTCCTGGGCGAACAGCTTGGCCATGAACTCCGGGTGCGAGCGCGACAGCAGAATCTGCGGGCCGCGGGGCTCGCGTCTGACGTCGTAGATGTAGGCGCGCACCCGGTCGCCCTGATGGAACGACTCGCGCGGCAGGAGCTCGTCGCGGCGCAGAAGCGCTTCGGCACGGCCGAGGTCGACCATGACGTTGCCGTATTCGACGCGCTTGACGAGACCGTTGACGATTTCGCCGCCGCGGTCCTTGTACTCTTCGTACTGGCGCTCGCGTTCGGCCTCGCGCACCTTCTGCACGATCACCTGCTTGGCGGTCTGCGCGGCGATGCGTCCGAATTCGATGGGCGGCAGCGGCTCGGTCAGGAAATCGCCGATCTCGGCGTCGGGATTGCGCGCCCGCGCCTCGGCGAACGCCACCTGCGTCGCCGGGTTCTCGACCGGTTCGGCCACTTCGAGGTAACGCATCAAGCGTACTGCGCCGGACCGGCGGTCGATCTCGGCGCGGATATCGTGCTCCTGGCCATACTTGCGCTTGCCGGCGTGCTGAATCGCCTGTTCCATGGCATCGAGCACGGTGTCGCGATCGATTCCCTTCTCGCGCGCCACCGCGTCGGCCACCTGCAACAGTTCGTCCTGGTCAAAACCGGCGCTCGCTTCCATCTCCATCCCTTTCACGCGCGCTTCTTATCGCGCCCTCGCTTTCGGGCCGCCGCGATCAGCTCGTCGGTCAGCACCAGCTTGGCGACGCTGATGTTGTCGATAGATATCCGCTCCTGGCCATCGCCAACGGCGAGGCGAACCTGGTTGCCGCTCACGCCCAGCAGGCGACCGCGAAAGCGCCGCCGTCCGTCGATCGGATCCCGCGTCTCGATGCGCGTTTCGTGACCGGCGAAGCGCTCGAAATCGGCGCGCCGCACAAGCGGGCGGTCGATGCCCGGCGAGCTGATCTCGAGCGCGTAATGACCGTGAATCGGGTCGGCGACGTCGAGCAGCGCCGAAACCACGCGGCTGATCTCGGCGCAATCATCGATCACGATGGCGCCGCCGTCGGTCCGTTCGGCAATGATCTGCAACGTCGGCCGGCTCCTGCCCATCAGTTTAACCCGCACCACCGCATAGCCCATGGCGTCGAGCGCGGGTGCGACAAGACTCTCGACCTCGCTCTCTACCCCGGAGGCCATCCTCAAACCAGGCATAAAAAAACAAAACGGGCCAGCGGCCCTCCGCCGAAGGCCCGGCCCCGTCACCAAGTTTATGACTCGCGACTAAGCCAACAATTCAATCGGGATCATAGTGATCCCGCCCCGCCCCGCAAGGTTTTTCTTCTAGGGCCATCGCTTTACGTGGGCGTCGTTCGGGCGTTTTTCAAGCTTCGCTCGGCGCACGATCCGGTTCATCTTGGACGATCCGATGAGCAAGCGCGGTCGCGTCCGGGACGCCGTTTCCGTCGCGCCCGCCGACCGGCTTCGATCGCACGGGCCGCCGCCCAGCGGCGCCGCGGCATCTCAGCGCCGGGGGCGTCGCCGGAAACGCAGGAATACCGGCTTTTCTCCCCGCGCCCGCGCCTTGGCCTCGTAGCGCGTCTCGGGCCAGTCCGCCGGCCGCTCGCGCCAGTCGTCGGGCCTGCGCGCCAGCCAGGCGAAGGCGTCGTGGCGCCGCAAGTGATCGAGCATCCAGCGACAGTATTCGGCGTGGTCGGTGGCGAGCCTGAATTCAGCGCCGTCCCGGAGTATCCGGGCGCAGGCGTCGAGGTTCTCGCGGTTGACGAAGCGCCGCTTGTGGTGCCGCGTCTTGGGCCAGGGGTCGGGAAAGAGCACGAAAATACGCCCGATACTGGCCTCGGGCAGCGCGTCGATGAGCCGCCGCGCATCGTCGGGAAAGACGCGCAGGTTGTCCGGCGGATCGGTCGCCACCAGGCTGAGCAGATGGGCGACGCCGGCGATGAAGGGCTCGCAGCCGATGATGCCGAGCGCGGGATGCGCGCGCGCCTGGGCGGCGAGGTGTTCACCGCCGCCGAAGCCCACCTCGAGCCAGACGTCGTCGACCGGCGGATCGAACAGCGAGCCGGGATCGAGCGGACCGTGCGCCGGCAACGCAACCTCGAGCCGGGGCAGCAGCCGATCGACCAGCGCCCGTCGGCCGGGGCGCAGCTTCCTGCCCTGACGCCGGCCGTAGAGCCGCCGCCCGGGCGGAGTTTCGTTTGCGGTGGAGCGCGGCGCGCGCGTCGCCAAAGCCGGCTCTCAGGCGAAGGCCGCCCTGAGGTCGTCAACCAGGTCGAGGCGCTCCCAGGAGAACCCGCCGTCGGGCTCCGGCGCGCGGCCGAAATGGCCGTAAGCGGCGGTGCGGGCATAGATCGGCCGGCCGAGGTCAAGATGTTCGCGGATGCCGCGCGGCGACAGATCGACCAGCGCCTGCAGGGCGCCGGCGAGCCGCTCCTCGTCGACCTCGCCGGTATCGTGCGTCTCGATGTAAACGGCGAGCGGATGGGGAACGCCGATGGCGTAGGCAAGCTGGATGGTGCAGCGCTCGGCGAGACCGGCGGCGACGACGTTCTTGGCGAGATAGCGCGCGGCGTAGGCGGCCGAACGGTCGACCTTGGTGGGATCCTTGCCCGAAAAAGCGCCGCCCCCGTGCGGCGCCGCGCCGCCGTAGGTGTCGACGATGATTTTGCGGCCCGTGATCCCGGCGTCGCCGTCGGGTCCGCCGATGACGAAACGACCGGTCGGATTGACGTAGAACTCGGCCTCGTCGCACATCCAGCCTTTCGGCAGCACGTTGACCACGTGCGGACGGACGATTTCGCGCACGGCGTCCTGATCGAGATCGCCGGCGTGCTGGGTAGAGACGACGACGGTGCGCGCGCGCACCGGCTTGGAGTCGACGTACTCGAGGGTCACCTGACTCTTGGCGTCGGGTCCGAGCCCGGGTTCGGCGCCCGAATGGCGCGCGTCGGCGAGCGAATGCAGGATGGCGTGGGCATAGAAAATCGGCGCCGGCATGAACTCGGCGGTCTCGCGGCAGGCGTAACCGAACATGATGCCCTGGTCGCCGGCGCCTTCGTCCTTGTTGCCGCTGGCGTCGACGCCGCGGGCGATGTCGGCCGACTGGGCGTGAATGTGGCTTTCGACCTCGGCGTACTTCCAGTGGAAGCCCTGCTGTTCGTAGCCGATCTCGCGCACGCAGGCGCGCGCGATCTCCTCGATCTGGGCCTGGTCGATCGAGTCGGGACCGCGAACCTCGCCGGCGAGCACAATTCGGTTGGTTGTCACCAGGGTCTCGACCGCCACCCTGGCGTCGGGGTCGGCGCCCAGATAGGCGTCGACGACGGCATCGGAGATGCGATCGCAGATCTTGTCGGGATGGCCCTCGGAGACCGATTCGCTGGTAAAGAGATAATCGCGCCTGGACACGGCAACTCCTCGAATTCGCACGGTTTTTCTGAGCGAGCGCCCCGGCGGCAATTCCTGCGCATGCCGCGGCGAGCGGAACGGCAGCGGCCTTTGTGGCAAGGATCGAAGCTCGGGTCAAGCGGATTCCCGGCCTGCTTCCGCGACCGGGAAAAAGGAGAATTCGGGAGTTTTCGGGTTAGGCCTTGGCCAGCTTGTCGGCCATGTTGGCGACCGCCTTGGTCAGTTCGAACACCCGCTTGCGCGCGGCCGGATCGGTGATGCGGTAGTAGGCGCGCACCAATTCGAGCGTTTCGCGCTTGACCAGCGGATCGTAATTGAACGGCGCAGCCGCCACCTCGCGCAACCCCGGGGCGCCACCGGTTTCGAGCACCGGCATGTCGTCGAAGAAAAACGATACCGGCACGTCGAGAATCTGACTGAGGTGAAAGAGGCGGCTGGAACCGATGCGGTTGACGCCGCGTTCGTATTTCTGGACCTGCTGGAAGGTAAGCCCCAGAGCGTGGCCCAGCTTCTCCTGACTCAGCCCGAGCAACGTGCGGCGCAACCGGACGCGACTTCCGACATGAACATCAATCGGGTTTGGAACGGACGCCATGACCGTTTACTCCATAATGCAGTACAGCTCGCTTGCTTCCAGTACCGGACGAGCCGGGGGACGGCCTTGTTTTTGGTTGAAATTGGCCCTCAAAGTACAAACTTTGAGCAACCTACACATACTATTGCGTGTCGTCAAATGCTCTTTCGGATTGTTCGGCGGTACCCGAGGGTCCACCAACCGAGATAAACGATCCCGACGACGAGAATTGCCAAGAGTGTGCCATCGCCCCAGCGGGCATAGGGCGTGAGGCTGTCGAGCGCCTCGGGGAGCGTCGCGTCGAGCGTACCCGCGCGATCCAGTCCGAGCCGCGCGGTCACCCGCCCGTAGGCGTCGACCACCCCCGAGATGCCGGTGTTGGCCACGCGCACCAGCGGCAGACCCTGCTCGACCGCGCGCAGACGGGCACTGGCGAAGTGCTGGTACGGCCCGCTGCTCATGCCGAACCAGGCGTCGTTGGTGATGTTCAGCAGCCACCGCGGGCGATCGGCGCGGTCGAGGACCCGATGCGGGAAGATCGCTTCGTAGCAGATCAGCGGACTCACCGCAGGCAACCCGGGAATGTGGAGCGTGCGCGGTCCGCGTCCGGCGGAGAAATCAACGGACCCGTAGGTGAGCTTTTCGAGCGGAAGCAGGCGACGGAATGGGACGTATTCGCCGAACGGCACGAGGTGAAACTTGTCATAGGTCGCGACCACGGCACCGCGGCTGTCAATGGCGTGCAGACTGTTCCACAGCTTGCCCGGCGTCGACGGCTCGGGCGTGGTGCGAATCGCGCCGCTGAGCAGCACGCCGCCGGGCGGCGCCGCGGTGGCGACAAGCCGGCGCAGCGCCGGATCGTTGGCGATAAAGTAGGGAATCGCGGTCTCGGGCCAGATCACCGCGCTGACGCCGTCGAGGGAGCGCGCCGTCGTCATCTCGAGATGCCGTTCGAGAAACGCCTTGCGCAATTCGGGACGCCATTTGTGGTGCTGGGCGATATTGGGTTGCACCAGCCTCAGGCGGACGCCGTCGACGACGTCGGGTTCGGCCCCGGCAAGGCGCAGCGCGCCGCCGGCGAAGACCGCCGCGAGGATAAGCGTGCCGACCGCCGTCGGCAGCCATCGCCGCGGCCCCGGGACGTCCTCGGCGAGCGTCGCCGGCAGCGCCCCCGCGAGCACGGTCACGAAGCTCAGCCCCCAAACGCCGGCCAGCGCGGCGACTTGAATCATGGTTTCCGAGACGGTCCAGCCGGAACCGACGAGATTCCAGGGAAATCCACTCAGCACCCGGCCGCGCAACCACTCGGCGGCGACCCAGGCGAGCGCCAGGCCGAGCGCCCGCGCTACTCCCCGGGGACACAGCCGGGCCGCGGCGGCGGCCAGCGCCGGGAACACGGCGAGCAGTCCCGAGATGCCGAAGACGGCGAACGGAATGAGCCAGCCGAAGCGCGCCGCGTCGGTCAGGAGGGCGTACGCGAACCAGTAGAGACCGCTGGTGAAATACCCGAAGCCGAACCACCAGCCGGCGGCGAACGCCGCGCGCGGTCCGCGAGCGGCGTCGATCAGCCAGACGAGCCCGGTGAATGCGACGACATCGAGCGGCAGGAGGTGGAGCGGCGGCAGCGCCGCGGTCGCGGCGGCGCCGAGCAACGCCGCCGCAAGCGCCCGACGCCAACCGGCGCGGGACGCGACCCACAGCTTGAGGCGCATCATCGCTCGGACGACTCGCGGCGGATCATTCCGGCGCAGCGGCGCGGGGCACGTGGTGAATGCGCAGGCGTTTGACCCGGCGGGGGTCGGCGTCCACGACTTCGAACTGGAGTCCGGAAACGTGGTCGATGATCTCGCCGCGCGCCGGGATTCGGCCGACCAGCGAGAACACCAGTCCGCCGAGCGTATCGATATGCTCTTCCTGCTCCTCGGGCAGCAGGTCCACGCCAACCCGCGCTTCGAGCTCGTCGATGGGCACTCGCGCATCGGCGTCGAGCATGCCGTCCGGCCGTTCGACGAGCGCGGGAAGTTCGTCGGCGTCGTGCTCGTCGTGGATTTCGCCGACGATCTCCTCGACCAGATCCTCGATGGTCAGAAGTCCGTCGGTGCCGCCATACTCGTCGACCACCATCGCCATGTGGATGCGGGTCACGCGCATTTGCAGCAACAAGTCGCGCACCGGCATCGACGGCGGCACGAACAGGACCCGCCGGACGATGCGGTTGAGGGCGAAGGGTTCTTTCTCTCCCCAGAATCGGAGCAGGTCGCGCACATGGACCATGCCGATGATGTCGTCGAGCGAGCCGCGGAACACGGGTATCCGCGAGTGGCCCGCTTCGCGGATCACCTGCGCCACCTCGGCAAGCGGCGTCGACTGTTCGACGGCGACGATGTCGGTGCGCGGGACCATCACGTCGTCGACGCGCAACGCGCCGAAGCGGAGCAGGTTGAGCAGCATCTCCCGCTCTTCGGCGTCGACCGGCACGGCCTCGTCGGCCCGCTGTTCGATCAGCTCCTCGAAGCTCTCACGCAAGCTCGCGTCGCCGTTGCGTGAGCGTGTCAGGCTCCGCAGCCAGTTGCGAACGGTCTTGCGGAACGATGGCGGTGGTTC
The DNA here is from genome assembly GCA_046758065.1 of Alphaproteobacteria bacterium. Lineage (GTDB taxonomy): Bacteria > Pseudomonadota > Alphaproteobacteria > JAAXGF01 > JAAXGF01 > JBHHZM01. The sequence continues at coordinate 39,853 of JBHHZM010000004.1, forward strand.
GGCCCCGTCGTCGCGGGGCGGTCTAGGCGGAACGTTTTCGTTCATGCGCTTTCGTGGGGTTGCGGCCGCTCGGATGTCTCGCGCGCCGGCGGCAGGCGCGGCGCATAGGGGTCGGGAACCGCGAGGCCGGCGAGGACACGGGTCTCGAGCCGTTCCATCGCCGCCGCTTGCGGGTCGTTCCCGTGGTCGTGACCGACGAGATGCAGCACGCCGTGGACGACCAGATGCCGCAGGTGGTCGGCCAGCGGCTTGGCCTGCGCCGCCGTCTCGGCGCTCACCGTTTCGAAGGCCAGCACCACGTCGCCCAGCGGCAGCGGGGCGCCGGCGGCCGGAAGCGCAGGAAGCGTCCCGGGTCGACAGGCCGTGGCCGGGAACGACAACACGTTGGTCGGCCGGTCGCGTCCGCGGTAACGCCGGTTGAGGCGGCGCAACTCGGCATCGTCGGCAAGCCGCACGCCGAGCTCGATCCGTTTCGCAAGGGGCACAAATCCAGCGGCATCGAGTGCCGCGGCGGCGGCCTCGGCGCAGAGCGCATCCGCATCGGCGAGCGCTCCGCGCCAGCGCGCGCAGGCAACATCGACGACGATGCCGAAGGCCTCGGCGCCGTTGCGGTCTATGGTCGGTCTCGATGCGGGTTCGTCGTCGTTCATCACGCCGGCTCTCCGGCGTTGCCCGGCTTGCGCGTGCCGTTGCGCGTCTTCGCATCGTACGCCCGTACGATGCGAGTGACCAGCCCGTGTCGCACGACGTCGGCGTCGGAAAAGCTGATCACGGTCACGCCGTCTACGCCGCCGACGGTTTCGAGTGCGTCGCGCAGGCCCGAAGCGGTGCCCGGCGGCAGGTCGATCTGCGACAGATCACCGGTCACCACCATGCGCGAATTCTCGCCGAAGCGGGTTAAGAACATCTTCATCTGCACCGTCGAGGTGTTCTGCGCCTCGTCGAGGATGATGTAAGCGTTCGACAGCGTGCGGCCGCGCATGAAGGCGAGCGGCGCGACCTCGATGTCGCCGCTCTCGAAGTGGCGGCGCACCTTGTCGCCCGGCATCATGTCGTGCAGCGCGTCGTAGAGCGGCCTGAGGTACGGGTCGACCTTTTCGCGAACGTCGCCGGGCAGGAAGCCGAGTCGCTCGCCGGCCTCGACCGCGGGCCGCGACAGGATGATCCGGTCGACCTTGCCGGCGACGAGCATCGACACCGCCATGGCGACCGCGAGATAGGTCTTGCCGGTGCCCGCCGGACCGAGCGCGAGCACCAGCTCGTAATCGCACAGCGCCCGCACGTAGGCCGCCTGCATCAGCGAGCGCGGCTCGATGGTGCGCTTCTGGGTCTGGATAACGAGGTCCTGCTCCCAGTCGCCTGCGGCGCCGCCGCCCTCGAGCGCGAAGCGCAGCGCCGTGTCGACCTCGGCGGCGCCGACCTCGAGGCCGCGCGCGAGCCGCCCGTAGAGGCCGTCGAGCACCACTTTGGCCGCCTGCGTCGACCACGACGGTCCGGAAATGGCGATCTGGTTGCCGCGCGAGACCAGCGCGACGCCGAGCTCCTGCTCGATGCGCGCGAGGTTGCGGTCGTGTTCGCCGAATAGCGCCGGCAACAGGACATTGTCGTCGAAGGTCATGTAGAGCGGCGCCGGCTCCCTGGCGGCGTTCGCCGTGCGCGGTCTGCGACTCAAGCCCGGGCTCCCGCCGCGTCCGACGGCGGCGCCGGCCGCGCCGGTGGTTGCGGCAACGCGACCGCGGCCAGGCTGTTGGCGTGGCACGCCGTGATCCGCAGCTCGGCGATGTCGCCGGGCGCGTATCCGGGCGCCTCGGCATGAACCGCCTGCATGTATGGCGTGCGCCCCACCAGCTGGCCGGGATGGCGTCCGGTGCGTTCGAACAGCACCGGGAGCGCGCGCCCGAGCGTCGCCCGGTTGAACGCCGCCTGCTGGCGCCGCAACAGCGCCTGCAGGACATCGAGCCGGGCCGCTTTCACCGTATCGGGAGCCTGCCGCGGCAACGCCGCCGCTGGGGTGCCCGGGCGCGGACTGTATTTGAACGAGTACGCCTGTGCGAAACCGACGTCCTCGACAAGCGCGAGGGTCGCTTCGAAATCGGCATCGTCCTCGCCGGGAAAGCCGACGATGAAATCGCTGCCAAGCGCGAGATCGGGCCGGGCGGCGCGCAGGCGGTCGACCAGCCGGCGGTAGTCGTCGGCCCGGTGGCGCCGGTTCATCGCCGCCAGCACCCGGTCGGATCCCGACTGGACGGGAAGATGCAGGAAAGGCATCAGCTCCGGCACCTCGGCGTGCGCGGCGATCAGCCCGTCGTCCATGTCGCGCGGATGCGAGGTGGTGTAGCGGATGTGCGCCAGCCGGTCGATGGCGGCGAGCGCGCGGATCAGGCGGCCGAGGCCCCAGACCCCGTCCGGCCCTTCGCCGTGATAGGCGTTGACGTTCTGGCCGAGCAGCGTGATTTCGCGCGCGCCCGTCGCCACCAGCGCCCGCGCCTCGGCGAGGATCTGGGCGACCGGACGCGAGAACTCGGCGCCCCGCGTGTACGGCACGACGCAGAAGGTGCAGAACCTGTCACAGCCTTCCTGAACCGAGAGGAACGCCGACGGCCCCTGCGGCGCCCTTGCCCCGGGAAGCGCGTCGAACTTGTCCTCGGCCGGGAACTCGGTATCGAGCACCGCGCCCGCGCCGCGCGCGACCCGCGCAACCATCTCGGGCAGGCGGTGATACGTCTGCGGCCCCAGCACCATGTCCACGTGGGGGGCGCGACGCAGGACCTCCTCGCCCTCGGCCTGGGCGACGCAGCCGGCGACGGCGATCCACATGGGGCGGCCGGTGTTCGCCCGGTCGTCCTTGATGCGGCGCAGGCGGCCGAGTTCGGAATAGACCTTCTCCGCCGCCTTCTCGCGGATGTGGCAGGTGTTGAGGATGACCATGTCGGCGCCCTCGGGACGTTCGGCCGGGGCGTAGCCAAGAGGCGCCATGAGCTCGGCCATGCGCGCCGAGTCGTAGACGTTCATCTGGCAACCGTAGGATTTTATGAAGAGCTTCTTCGACACTATCGCGCTACCGGCGTCAACGGTAGAATCGGGCCGGCACCGGAAGGATAAACCCAAGCTCCGTGCTCATTTTTCGACTGTAGCATCGGGCAGAGCAGAGTCAAGCGGACCTCCCGGCGCGGCGACCGGCGGCGGAACACCGTGGATCGCCGCCGAAACGCCCGCGGCAACCACCGCCTCGCAGTGGGCCGTCAGCGCCTTGCGCGATTCGAAAGCCTCAATGGTGACGGGGGGGTGGAAGGCGACCACGACGGTCGCCGGACCGAGCCCGAGCAAACGCCAGAAGTGGCCGACGAGCTCCATGTCGCCGTACCAGGCATAGAAGGGACGCATGATGCGCAGCATCGGCATCCCGCCGCACCGGCTGTAGCCGATCGACACCGGCTGCACGGTGATCGGCCGACCGTCGACGCGCCGCTCGGCGACGCCGAAGAGCGCGCTCTTGAACGGCAATACGCGGTTGCCGTCGCTGCTGGTGCCCTCGGGGAAGAGGATCAGGTTGTCGCCGGCGGCGAGCCGGGCGCCCATTTCGTCGCGATGCCGGGCCGCGCGGCCGGCGCGACGCTCGATGAAGACACTGCGCTGGAGCTTCGCCAGCAACCCGTATAACGGCCAGCTCGCGACTTCGCGCTTGGCCACGAACGAGCCGGGAATCAAGGCGCCGAGCACGCTGATGTCGAGATACGAGCTGTGGTTACTGGCGAACAACGTGGGCCGCGCCTGCGACACCTCGCCGCGGCGTTCGACAACCAGGCCGACGATGCGGCAGACGCCCCGGTGGTAGAACATCGGCAGGCGTTCGGCGAGACGCCAGCCCAGCGCCACGGCGACGATCTGCACGGGCAGAAGCGTCAGCGTCCAGGCCAGATAGACGGCGAGCCTGGGCAATGCCCGCGCGACATGCATCGCTCTAGCCGGTGCCGGCGCCGCCCTCGTATCGGTGGCGGTATTTTTCGGTCACGCGGTCGGCCATGAGCACGATGCAGACGTCGATGGTGTGGAACTGGCGATCGATGACGGCGCCGTCGCCGATCCGGCAGCCGGCGCGCAGGTATCCCTTGATCATCGGCGGCAGCGCGGTGAGCGCGGCGCGTTCGTCGATCGCCTCGGGCGGCATCCGGTTCATGTCGACGTAACGCTCGGCCAGCGCCCGCGGCCTGATCTCGGGCGGCGCTTGGTGGAAGTGATGGAGATACGAAAGCGGCAGCGCCGCGGCGTCCGGATCGACCCCCGGCAGGCTGGCGCATCCGAACATCAGAACGATCTCGTGGTGCCGCACGTAGGCGCTGATCCCGCGTAGCAGAAGCTGGATGGTCGCGCGGTTACGGTAATCGGCGTCGACGCAGGACCGGCCGAGTTCGAGGATCTCGCCCTCGACGGCGAGGAGCTTGGCGATGTCGTATTCGTCGCCCGAGTAGAAGCGGCCAAAATTGAGCGCCACCGAGCGGCGCAGGAGTCTGAAGGTGCCGACGATGGCATCGGCGCCATCGCAATGCTCGTGGTCGATGACCAAGAGGTGGTCGCAGACCGTGTCGAAGGCGTCGAAATCGCGGCGCAGGCGCGCCATGTCGGCGCTGGGCCTCGCGTCCATCTCTTCGTAGAAGACCCGGTAGCGCAACGCCTGCGCGGCGTCCACTTCGTCGGCCTCGCGTGCGACGCGGACTTCGAGGCTCCCCGCCCACAGGCCCTCGAAAATATTCTCGACATGCTTGAGTTCAGCTTCCACGGCAGAGTCCGAAACCGAGCTGCGGACGCCGGCGTGGTCGGCGGCCGGCCCGGGTCATTCGTTCCTGGGTGGTTTTTTGCCGCTGCGGCGCACGCCGTAAAGCACGAGTTCGTGATCGATGAGGCGAAAGCCCAGTTTCTTGGCGATGTGGCGCTGCAGGGTCTCGATCTCCTCGGAACGGAATTCCTCCACCTCGCCCGTCTCCACATCGACCAGATGGTCGTGGTGCTCGTACGGCACCGCCTCGTAGCGCGCCCGACCGTCCCGGAAGTCGTGGCGATCGAGGATCCGCGCCGTCTCCAGCAGACGCACCGTGCGGTAGACCGTCGCCAGGCTGATCTTGGGATCGAGCAGTACCGCGCGGCGATAGAGTTCCTCGACGTCCGGGTGGTCCTGCGCCTCCGACAGCACGCGCGCGATCAGGCGCCGCTGGCCGGTCATCTTGAGGCCCTTGTCAATACATGCCTGCTCGATACGCGACGTCATGATCGGAACACGTTCCCCTGGTTGCGGGGGCGATCTCCGGCGCTGTCGTCCTACGACCGGCGGCGGCGCTTGCGCGACTTCGTGCCGAGGCCGATTTTCTTGGCCAGGGCGCTCCGTTGGGCCGCGTAATTCGGCGCCACCATCGGGTAGTCGGCGGGAAGCCCCCAGCGCTCACGGTACTCCTCCGGCGTCATGTTGTAGCTCGTCTTGAGATGGCGCTTGAGCATCTTGAGCTTCTTGCCGTCCTCGAGGCAAACAATATAGTCGGACGTAACGGAGCGTCGAATAGATACCGCAGGCTGAGGCTTTTCTGCCGCCGGGGCGGTCGACTGTACCGTGGCGAGCGTGGTGTAGACCTCCTGGATGAGGCTGGGAAGGTCTCCGACGGCGACGTCGTTGTTGCCGACGTGGGCGGCCACGATCTCCGTGGCGAGAGCGAGAAGATCGCCGGGGCTGGACTGATCCGACATTAAACGTTGTCCTCCTTCATAGTAGTATAGCCACAAAACGTGGGATTCTTCGCGTAAATCAATTACAGCGTATGGGCTCTGAGGTAACGATGGTCAAAAACGACACAGAAGGTGCGGATTATTTTCTGGACATCACATCTGATGTCTGCCCCCTGACGTTCGTCAAAACTAAATTGTTGATCGAGCGAATGTCAAGCGGACAGACTGCCGAGATCCGGCTCAACGCCGGAGAACCGCTCGAGAACGTACCCCGCGCGGTCGAGGAGCACGGTCACGCCGTCCTCGCCCTCGAACCCGAGGCGACGGGGGCCACCGTCCATCGCCTGCGCCTGCGCAAGGCCTGAGAGCCTGTAAATGTATTGGGGAATGACCTGCGCGACGAAATCAAAGGCTTGGGCCAGGAAGACGTCGCGTCGCGATGCACGGTCGCCGTTCCGGTCAGCGCGCTCAGCCGGCGCCGGCGCCGGGCAGCCGCGCCCCGGATGCGCGCAGATAGAGTGGACGCGGCGGTTCGGATGGCAGGACGCCGGCGGCGGCGCGACGCGCGGCAAGTGCGGCGATCGAGGCCGCGTCGGGCAGCCGCGGCGTTTGCGCGACCGTGACGCCGTCGCGCTCCCCGAGCGCCGCCGCGAGCAGGTCGGCGCCCTCGCCGACCAGCAGAAGCGGCCCCGGCGGCACCATCCGGGCGGCGGTTTCGGGCGCGACGGCCAGCGGCGGGGTGAGGGGAGCGAGCGCGGCATCGAAGACCTGCATATAGAGCTCGCCGCGGCGCGCATCGAGGACTGCGGCCAGGGGGCGGCCGGCGCGCGTCGCGGACGTCACGCCCCAGGCGAGCGCTTCGAGGGTGGTGACCCCGGCGATCGGCAGCCCGGCGGCGAGGCCCAGGCCCCGCGCCGCGGCAAGGCCGACACGCAGGCCGGTGAAGGTGCCGGGACCGACGGTCACGGCCAGCAGATCGAGTGCGGCGTAAGCGAGGTCGGCCTCGGCCATCACCGTTTCGACCATCGGCAGCAACGCCTCGGCGTGGCCGCGCCGCATGGTCTCGAAACGGTGGGCGCGGAGCGTGCCGTCGCAGAGCAGCGCCACCGAACAGGCGGCGGTCGCGGTATCGAGCGCAAGTACGTTCATGAAGTGGTCCCGTTCGACGGCGTCGCGGGCCGGTCCGCCGTGCCGCAGATGATGGAATTTCTGCTCCGTCGAGCGTAACACGGTTGGAACACGCCATGGTTCTTGTTGAGATCGCGCCGCCGGAGTTCGATGTCGAGGTCGCGTTGATGTACGCGGGCCCCGACAACTTTACCGGCGAGCCCGTCTACCGCCGGGCGGGCTGTTATCTGCATCCGGACGCCGCCCTTCGCCTGCGACGCGCCGTGGCGCTCGCCCGTGGCGTCGGGCTGCGGCTCAGGGTGTGTGACGCCTACCGCCCGGTCGAGGCCCAGTGGCGCCTCTGGAACCACACGCCCGATCCGGAGTTTCTCGCCGACCCGCGCCGCGGGTCGCCTCACTCGCGCGGCGTGGCGGTCGACGTGACGCTGCTCGACGACGGCGGGCGGGCACTCGAGATGGGCACCGAGGTCGATGCCTTCACCCCGCTCTCCCATCACGCCTCGACCGGGGTTTCGCAAACCGCGCAACGCAATCGCTTCGTCCTGCTCGGCATCATGACCGCCGCGGGCTGGGACAACTATATGAACGAGTGGTGGCACTACCAGCTCTTCGATTCGCGCCGCTATCCGCTGCTCGGCGATTCGGCCGCGGGCACACACCTGATATGAGGGCGCGGACGGCGGCGTGCGGTCTTGTGAATCGATCGCCCAGCGGCGACAATATGGCCATGCGGTTCCGCCTGCCACAGCGAAGCTTGCGCCGTCTGGCGCTTGGCGCGCTCGCGCTTGCCGCGCTCGCCGCGCTCGCCGCCGCTCCGGCGGCCGACGCGGTGGCGGGCTCGGCGGTGTTCCTCATGTATCACCGTTTCGGCGAGACCAGGCTGCCTTCGACCAACGTCACGATCGAGCAATTCGAGGCGCATATCGCCGAGCTGAAAAACGATGGCTATACGGTCCTGCCCGTGCCCGAGATCGTGGCCGCGCTCAAGTCGGGCGCGCCGCTTCCCGACCGCGCCATCGGCATCACCATCGACGACGCCTACGCCTCGGTCTACCGCGAGGCCTGGCCGCGTTTCAAGGCGGCGGGACTGCCCTTCACCCTGTTCGTCTCGACCGACGCCGTGGACAAGGGCCTGCGCGGCATGATGACCTGGGAACAGATTCGCGAACTCGCCGGCGGCGGGGTCACCATCGGCCACCACGGCGCGGCGCACGCCCATATGGCGCAGGCCGATCCGGCGGAGAACGCCGCCGATATCGCGCGCGCCTCGGGCCGCTTCGAGGCCGAACTGGGGCGCGCGCCCGAGCTGTTCGCCTATCCGTACGGCGAGTACGGCACTGCGCTGCGCGACACCGTGGCGGCGAGCGGCTTCGCCGCCGCTTTCGGTCAGCAGTCGGGCGTCGCACATAACCGCAGCGACATGTTCGCCCTGCCGCGCTACGCGCTCAACGAGCAGTACGGCAACATCAAACGTTTCCGGCTGGTCGCCAACACCCTGCCGCTGCCGGTGAGCGATATCACCCCGAGCGATCCGCTGCTCGGCCCCAACCCGCCGCCGTTCGGCTTTACGGTGGCGGAAGGCGTGGAGAACCTCGCCCGGCTCGCCTGTTTCGCCTCGGGCCAGGGGGCGGCGAAGCTCGAACGGCTGGGTTCGCGGCGCATCGAGGTGCGCATGAAAGCGCCTTTCCCGTCCGGTCGGGCGCGCATCAACTGCACGGTTCCCGGACCGGACGGCCGCTGGCGCTGGTTCGGCACCCAGTTCGTCGTGCCGCGCGGATAGCCGCAGTTCGTTCTCGCCGAGTTAGTCCGGATTTCTCACCAAAGTCATGAGCGGCGTCGCGTGCGCGCGGCGGCGGCCTTGGTGAGAAATCCGGACTAGCAGGCTGCTGGAAATTGCCTGGGTTCCCTCATCCTTCGACATGCTCAGGATGAGGGAGACGCGATTCCAAT
>JBHHZM010000005.1:0-48201 GCA_046758065.1 Alphaproteobacteria bacterium
TGACCTCGATCTTCGGCTGCATCGCCGGCCGCAGCCCCTTTTCGGCGAGCGCCTGGGCCGAAGTCTGGTTCAATGCCTGATCGAGGATCTCGCCCAGAATCGTCTGGCCGTACTGCTTGCGCAACAGTGCTAGCGGCACCTTGCCGGGGCGGAACCCCGGTATGCGGACCGAACCGCGCAGCGATTCAAGGCGATCCCGGATACGGCTTTCGATATCCTTGCCATCGACGACGACCTTGAACTCGCGCGACAGGCCGTCGGCACTGGTTTCCGTGACTAACATGTCAGCGTTGATTTTCCGATTTGCCAGGGTGAAGGCCGGAAGCAACCTCGTTCCGGAAGGAGAAGCGACCCCGCTGCGGCCGCAGCCTGGTGCGGGCGGAGGGACTCGAACCCCCAAACCCGAAGGTACCAGATCCTAAATCTGGCGTGTCTACCAATTCCACCACGCCCGCCACGCGGACGCCCGCGGGGATGCCGGTCCCCGGAGCAACGCGCGCCTCTATAGCACACATGCGCGCCGCGAAACCAGCGGAAAGCGAGGCGCCTCCGGGAGGCGACGTCCGCCGCCATTCCGCGGCGCTACGCCGGTGGCTCGGTGCGTTTCGATAAAAGGAAACGTCAGAAAAACGGCGGTCCGTCGCGGACCGCCGCCTCCGTCCCCCAGCCTCCGTTTGTTCAGTTGCGCCGCCGCCGTCTCATGAATCCCAGACCTAAAAGTCCGCCTCCCAGAACGAGGAGCGTGGCGGGCTCGGGAATGGGCTGGCCGCTGAAGGCGATATCGACGCCAATATTGGTGATGAGAGTATTGTTGGAGCCGCCGATGATGTCCTTGACCTTGAGGCTGCCCGGGTTCGACAGGGTGCCGTTCGTACTGCCCCACAGGAAGGTGCTCAAGACCGCCGCGTTCGGGTCGCCGGCGGCGGCCATCGAAGCGGGCCGCGTATCGAAGAGCACGCCGTTGAAGATATCCGCCGCCACGATGTCGTCGAAGTCGAAGATTCCCGAGAACAGCAGGTTCATGGCGGCGTCGGGCGAGCGGATCTCGAACGACATGCTGCCGTTGTCCTGGATCCTGTGAAGCGGCTGGCCCGCAATCGAGGTGCCGAACGCGTCGGTCAGCCCCGGCGCGGCGTTGAAGGTGGCGGACTGAATTATCACCTCGAAGCCGGTAATGACCATCTTTGCCACCAGCGTCCCGGGGCTGCCCGGGTCGGCGCCGGCGGCCGCCAGATCGAGAGTCTGCGAGCCGGAGAAGAAGACCCGGTCGCCGGTGTCGCCGAAGGCGTTGTTGGCGCCCCTGTCGATGCTGTAGGAGAGCGACTGGTTCGGCAGCACATAGAGCACCGGCCCGCTGCTCCCGCTGTTGCCGTTGTGCAGTTCCGAAAAGCTCGCGCCGTTCACCGACCGGCTGAAGATTACCCCGTCGTATTCGATGACGTCGGCAGTGGCGGTCCCCGCGACGAGTGCATACGCGACGACCGCCATCGCGGCGAGCCCGAGCGGTTTCAACGGTCTCGAATGTCCCTGATTGACCATGACGGCTACATGCTTTCCTCGCTCTCGATGGCGCCTTCGGCCCGATTTCGCGTATTCGCCACGCTCCGCGAACGTCGGGACCCGGACTTTGCCTCATGCAAATCTCAGGCACGTCCCATGCAAATCCCATGCCGTTTCACGACATTTGTTGAGATTCAATGGGTTGACCCGGTTGCCGATGCGTAACTGTAAAATTTCTCGACACTTCGGGATCTGCGGCCGATCCGCTGCGTTGCCGGCATGTTTGAAATTCTCGATATAAAACAAATGTTTATATGAGACACGGTAATATCAGGCCAAAAATTCAAGGTTAACAAAAATTAACCATAAAACCATAATTTAAATAATTCTATTTCGTGTTACGTATACACATTGTATAGATTACAGTAACTTAATTCCTAAAAGTCGGCTGAAAAAGTGTAAAATTTATCGACAGCCTCGATGGCGATGTGCGGGGAGCGGCGATAAGAATCCGTCACGATCGGGCCAATCGGATCGATCTCGGAAATCGCGGTCGACCTCCCGCCCAATGTGGCCCCCGCTCACCGGAAAGAACGTATCCGGCCGAGAACGGCTTGATTTTATTTCGTTTTCCACAATCCCCCTAAAGGAGGCGGGTTGCGCGCGCTCGTTCCAGGCAGGCGGCGGCAATGGCTTCGAGAATCGCATCGACGTCGAGGCGATATGCGCGGTAAAGGTCGGGAAGGTCGCCCGACTGGCCGAAATGCTCGACGCCGAGCGGATGCACCCGCTGGCCGAGTACCGCGCCGAGCCAGCCGAGCGTCGCCGGATGCCCGTCGATCACCGTCACCAGCGCGGCCCCGGGCGCCAGCGCCGCGAGCAGGCGCTCGACATGCGCCCGGGCGTCGCGGTGGCCGGCCTGGCGGGCGCGCCCCGCGGCGTGCCAGCCGGCGTTGAGCCGGTCGGCCGAGGTGACGGCGAGCAGTCCGGCGTCCGGTATTTCCTCGACAATGCGAGCGTGCGCCTCGATTGCCTCGGGCGCGACCGCGCCGCTGAAGACGATTGCGAGTTCGGCGCCGGGAGCCGGTTCGCGCAGCCAGTAACCGCCGGCGATGACGTTGCGGCGCAGGCCGTCGTCCATCACGCGTCCCGCCTGGTCGATCGGCCGCGTCGACAGCCGGAGATAAACCGATCCGCCCATCATGTCGCGCAGCCACTCGATTTCCGAGCCGCCGCTGCCGTCGCGTTGCAGGTAGTCGAAGCCCCAGGCCATGATCGCCGCCAGTTCGTCGACGAAGGCGGGCTCGAATGCGGCGATGCCGTCCTGGGCCATGCCGATCAACGGGGTGGCGAGCGACTGATGCGCGCCGCCTTCGGGCGCCAGCGTGATGCCCGACGGCGTGGCGACCAGCATGAAGCGCGAATCCTGATAGCACGCGTAGTTGAGGGCATCGAGGCCGCGCTGGATGAAGGGATCGTAGAGCGTGCCGATCGGCAGCAGGCGCTCGCCGAACAGCGGAGCCGAGAGCCCGAGCGCGGCGAGTATCAGGAACAGGTTGTTTTCGGCGATGCCGAGCTCGATGTGCTGGCCTTTCTGCGACATCAGCCAGCGCTGGGCCGAGGCCACCTGTTCCTCGCGGAAGACGTCGGCTTGCTCGTGGCGGTCGAACACGGCGCGCTGGTTGACCCAGGGACCGAGGCCGGTCGATACGGTCACGTCGGGCGAGGTGGTGACGATGCGGCGGGCGAGTTCGCTGTCGCCGCGCCCGAGTTCGTGCAGAATGCGGCCGAAGGCCTCCTGCGTCGCCATCCGCGGCGCGGCGCGGAACGGCAGCGTTTCCGGCACCGGAACCCGCCACGCGGTGAAGCGCCGCCTGCCCTCGCGGTTGAACGGCGCCGCGTCCAGGAAGTCGCGCAGTGCCTCCGGGTCGACGTCGAGGCCGGCGAAGGGCGCCCACTCCTCGCCGTCGGCGATGCCCATGGCGCGCTTGAAATCGATCATCTGCGCGGGCGTCATCAACCCGGCGTGGTTGTCCTTGTGACCCGCGAGCGGTAGCCCGAAGCCCTTGATGGTGTAGGCGATGAAGCAGCGCGGCGCATCGTCCTCGACCGCTTCGAACGCCTCGAGAACCGATTCCATGTCGTGACCGGCGAGATTGGTCATCAGCGCCTGCAACGCAGCATCGTCGTGATCGTCGAGCAGGGCCTTGATGCCGCGCACTCCGGCGAGGTCGCGCGCCAGATTCTCGCGCCAGGCCGCGCCGCCCTTGAAGGTCAGCGCCGAATAGAGCGAGTTGGGACAGTTGTCGATCCACTCGCGCAGCGCGTCGCCGCCCGGCCGCGCGAACGCCGCTTCGAGCCGCTTGCCGTATTTGAGCACCTCGACCCGCCAGTCGACGGTTTGGAACATCCGGTCGATACGGCCGTAGAGCCGGTCGGTGACGATGCTGTCGAGACTCTGGCGGTTGTAGTCGATGATCCACCATAGATTGCGCACGTCGTGCTTCCAGCCTTCGAGCATGGCCTCGAAAACGTTGCCTTCGTCGAGTTCGGCGTCGCCGATCAGGGCGATCAGGCGGCCCGTGGGGCGGTGTTCGGGCATGAGACCGTGGAGGCGCAGATAGTCCTGCACCAGCGAGGCAAAGAGCGTCACCGCCCCGCCGAGACCGACCGAACCGGTCGAGAAGTCGACGTCGTCGGTGTCCTTGGTGCGCGACGGGTACGATTGCGCCCCGCCGAACGCGCGGAACTTCTCCAGCCGGCCGCGATCCTGATTGCCGAGCAGGTACTGGATGGCGTGGAACACCGGGCTTGCGTGGGGTTTGACGGCAATCCGGTCCTCGGGTCGCAGGACATGGAAGTAGAGCGCGCTCAGGAGCGTCACCGCCGAGGCGCAGGAAGCCTGGTGACCGCCGACCTTGAGGCCGTCGCGCGACGGCCGCAGATGGTTGGCGTTGTGGATCGTCCACGCCGAGAGCCAGAGGACTTTTGCTTCAAGGGCGCGCAGGCAGGCGAGCCGGTGTGTCCGCTCGGCGGCGCGGGGGTCGGTCACGTCGCGCAGTCGTGGCGATGCCATGGCGAGCAGGTCCGTAGCGGCTACCGGTTGCGCCCCCGTTATCCTCCAACCGACCTCTAACGGTCAACGGCGGACGCACGCTTTTCCGCAAGCGCGCCGGTGGCGCTTTAATTCAGATAGTGAACCGAAAAAAATCTCACTAAACAAAAAGTTGATGACAGAATTTAATTTCTAACATCAATCGCGTTCAGGCTTGGCGAGGCCAAGCGGCCGGCCACGCAGCAGAGCGCGTACCGCTGTACTCGCCGTTATTTTCCCTTCACCGCTGAAAGCCTCGTGGTTCTTCTCGATCTCGTCGAGCAGGTAGAGATAGTTGACCATCATTCCCGCGGATTCCCGCAGGCCCTTCGCCGACGTATCGGCAAGCCAGTTGATGCGACCGATACGCGCGCCGTTGATGAGGTGAAAGCGGGCTACCGGGTCGAGCGGTTGGCCGTTGTCGCGTTTTTCATTGAGCAGGTAATGGGCGCAAAGCCTCATCAGCGGCCGCCTGACGAGACGGACAGCCTTGTCATCGCCGCGCCACGAACTATCGAGGATTCGGCGCAACGCTTCGCTGCCGCCGGCGCCGCCGACATGGGCGGCAAGCGCCTTCGCTTCCGCCGGCGTTACCAAGTCGTCGCCTCCGACGACAAGCCGCGATTCGAGCCAAGCGCAGAAGCCCGGCGCCGGTGAGAGAGTCGCAAAAGTCTTGAGCCCCGTCAACTCGTGCACAAGCTCATCGACGACGCGTTTGATCAGAAAATTACCGAAGCCGATCCCGGCGAGCCCTGGCTGGGCGTTCGAGATCGAATAGAATATCGCCGTATCGACGGCGTTGGGGTCGCACCGGGGGGCGGATTCATCGAGCAGCGCCTGAATATTGTCGGCCATGCCGTCGACCAGCGCGACTTCGATGAAAATGATTGGTTCGTCGGGCATTTTCGGGTGAACGAACGCGAACCAGCGGCGGTCGGCGTCGAGGCGGTTCTTGAGGTCGCTCCACGAGCGGATTTCGTGCACCGCTTCATAGGCGATGAGCTTTTCGAGAAGCGCCGCCGGCGAGTTCCAGGTAATGCGCAACAGGTCGAGCAGACCGATGTCGAACCAGTCGGCGAGAAGCTGCTTGAGGTCGGCTTCAAGGGCGCGCAGGAGAGAATCGCGCTTTCCGAGTTCGAGCAGATCGGCCCGAAGATCGACAAGAAACTTAATACCTTCAGGCAACGTATTGAATTGACGAAGCAATATAACCCGAGGAGGCAGCAGGACACGACGCAGAGCCGCTTCGGCGCGGCGGCGCTTTTCCGTGTCGGTTTCGCGCTGAACCGCCGCGATGGCGGCGTCGACCGCGGCCTGATCGGTGTCGAATTCGCTCGCAAGCAGCCTAAGAAACCGCTTCCGTCCCGTCTTGTCGAGCGTGAGATAGGTGCGCCCCAGGTCGGCCGCCCGCGCCCGCGCCGACACTTCGCCGCCACGCGTCTTGAGACACTCGTGCATGTAAGGAACCAGCCGGGCCGCGTCGTCTTCAGGGAGATCAGGCCGCACCGCGCCGCTCAGCTTCACCCGCGCCGAGGCCGAAATGTCGCGCCAAGCGCCGCGCAAATGGGAAAGTGTGCGGTCGAGAAGGCCGAATTGTTTGGCGCTATCTGGCATGACGGCGATGTTGGCAGCGCTGCTCGGGCGGATCAAGGGGCGGGGAATTACATCTCGGCCGAGAAAAGTGTTTCGAGGACGCCGGGCAACGCCTCGACCAAGTCCTCGGCGATCAGGCCGGGACCGAACCGGGCGGCCGCCTCGCCGTGCAGCCAGGCGGCGGCGCAGCCGGCGTCGAACGGCGGCATACCTTGGGCGATCAGACCGAGCGCGATACCGGCCAGCACGTCGCCGGCACCGGCGGTGGCGAGCTCCGCCGGCGCGTTATGGTTGATCGCCGCGCGGCCGTCGGGCGCCGCGATGACGGTGTCGGCCCCCTTGAGCAGCAACGCCGCGCCGCTTTCCGCGGCGCCGGCGCGGGCGCGGGCGACCTTGTCGCCTTCGACGGCGAAGAGACGTCGGAACTCACCTTCGTGCGGGGTCAATAAACAAGGTGAACCTATTGCTTTAAATAGTTGTTTTTGCGTATTTTCGAAGATCGTAAGCGCATCGGCGTCGAGGACGCAGGCCTTGCCGGCGGCGAGGGTCGCCAGCACGCGTCGCCGGGTGGTTTCGTCGACGCCGCCCCCGGGACCGAGCAGCACGGCGTTCTTGCGCCTGTCGGCGAGGAGGACGTCGTAATCCGCGTCTCCGGCGACCACGGCGGTCATGACGGCGGTCAGCGCGGCCGCGTAGATCGGCAGTGCCTCGGGCGGCGTCGCGATGCTGACCAGTCCGGCGCCCGCCCTGAGAGCGGCGCGCGCCGCGAGGCGGGCGGCACCGGTGCTCGTCGCACCACCGCCCACCACAACGGCATGGCCGCGGCGGTACTTGTGGTCCGTAAGCCGCGGCCTCGGATACTGCGCCCGCCACAGCGCCGGATCGTTGACATAGAGCCGCGGATCGAGCGAATCGAGCACCGCGGCGGGAATGCCGATGTCGGCGACGACCACTTCGCCGCAGAGTTCCCGGCCCGGCAGCAGGAGATGCCCCGGTTTGCGGCGGAAGAAGGTGACGGTCAGCGCGGCCGGAGCGGCGAACCCCCGTACGGCGCCCGAATCGCCGTCGATGCCGCTCGGCACGTCGACCGCGACGCAAGTGAGCCCGTGCCCCGCCACCGCCTCGAGGACGGCGCGGGCGGGGCCGGATACGGGCCGGGTAAGGCCGGCGCCGAACAGCGCATCGACGACCAGACCGGCGCCGTCGAGCGCCGCCTCGGCAAGCACCGCAACCTCACCCTCCCAGCGCCCGGCCATAAGCGCGGCGTCGCCCGTGAGCGCCGCACGTTCGCCGAGAAGGGCCAGGGTGACAGGCCAGCCCTCTGCGGCGAGGTGACGGGCGACGACGAAGCCGTCGCCGCCGTTGTTGCCGGGCCCGCAAAGCACGCTCACCGGCCGCGGCGACCAGCGCGCGCCGATCGCCCGGGCGACGGCGGCCCCGGCCGTTTCCATCAGGGCTTCGCTCGCCACGCCGACTTCGATGGCTGCCGCGTCGGCGGCGTAGGACTGCGCCACGGTGAGAACGGCCAGGGCGCCGGTGGCGACCACTTTCTGTTCAGTTATCTGCATATGCAATTATTCAGTGAATCAATGAGAAGCCATGAAATCCTTATGCGGAAAATGAAATGGAAGGAATCGGCGCCCTGTAGTAGTTCACGCGGGTGGGCTGTTCGAAACGATAGGCGTTTCCGGCCCACCCGGCAGCGAATCGGGCGCGGACTTCGGGCGTATCGATCCGTTCGCGTCGATGGTCGTTGTAGGTCTGGCCGAGTTTTTCGGCGAGGAAGGTTTCAAAGTCCGCGTAGACGACCGGGGACCGATAGTGGATTTCACGCGCCTCGCGGAAGCGCGGCGCGACACGGTGTTCCAGCGCTTCGCGCGCCTGTCGCTGAACCTCGCTCTCGTCGTTGAACGACCGCACCAGTTCACCGTAACTCCCGGCCATCACCGGCTCGATCACGTAGAGAAACCCGGTTTCGGACCGCAGCACGCGAAGGGCTTCGTCGAGTGCGGTATTCATCAACGCGATCGGGACGTGGTGCAGCGAGTGGGCAAAAAACACGCCGTCGACCGAACTATCGGCCAGCGGCAGCGTCTCGCCGCCCGATTCGGCAAAAGACACGCCGGCCGTCTCGTCGCCGGCGCGAAACCGCGCCGCCTGGCCGGGATCCGGCTCGATTCCGAGCACCCGCGCCCCCCGCTGGGCGAGCGCACGCGTCAGCGCGCCCGCGCCGCAGCCCACGTCGACGAGGTCGAGGCCGGAAAGCGCGACCAGACGGTCGATCACCTCGAGATCACTCGTCTCGCCGTAATCCTCGCACGTCATCGCGCCGCCGGATCCCCCTCGATCGTCCCGCCACGACCATAGCGCGAAGCCCGCAACTTGTCGCGATTCATGCGCCCAAGGCACGCCGGACCCGTGCGTTGCTTCAAATCCGAGAACGGCGTCGGTATTGGGCCGAATCGTGAACAAAACCGTGCAGGGTCCGGGTTGAAAGACCGGGTTAGCGCTTCCGCCGTTTCGCCAGCACGTATTCGAGCTTCCTGAGGACGTTGCGGGTGAGGGTATCCTTGGTGGCCGTGAGCGGGCCGACGATCGAGACTTCGGTCAGCGTCCTGGGATCCATCGCGCTCACCTTGACGGCGTTGCCGACCTGGCGAAACTCGATGATCACGTCGTCGTTGTTCGAATCGCCGTTCTTTCGCGCCATCCGCCCCAGCCTGCACGCTGTTTCCGCAGGAACGCCCAAATCTATCCGCGAAACGGCGACAACCCAACCCTTCGATCGACGCCAGTCGCTGGAAAGAGGCGGCTTCAGGGGCTAGTATCCGAACAACGCCCGAGACCCCGCACGGGAGATCGTCATGAGCCAGCCGCTCGCCGCCAGTGCGAAGCCCGCCGCCGAGACCTCCACGAGGCCGCCCTTCCAATGGGAGGATCCGTTTCTGCTCGACGACCAGCTCTCGGAGGATGAGCGCCTGATCCGCGACACCGCTCGCGAATACGCCCAGGCCGAGCTCATGCCGCGCATCCTCGAGGCCAATCGCCACGAACGCTTCGACCGCGAAATCCTCAGCGAAATGGGCGCGCTCGGCCTGCTCGGCTGCACCATCGAAGGCTACGGCTGCGCCGGCGTTAATTATGTCTCCTATGGTCTGGTCGCGCGCGAGATCGAGCGCGTCGATTCGGGCTACCGCTCGGCGATGAGCGTGCAATCGAGCCTGGTGATGCACCCAATCCACGCTTACGGCTCCGAAGCGCAGCGCGAGAAATACCTTCCCGCGCTCGCCCGCGGCGACCTCGTCGGCTGCTTCGGCCTCACCGAGCCCGACCATGGCTCCGACCCGGGCGGCATGACGACCCGGGCGCGCGAGGCACAGGGCGGTTTCGTCCTCAGCGGATCGAAAACCTGGATCACCAACGCCCCGGTCGCCGATGTCTTCATCGTCTGGGCCAAGAACGACGCCGCAACGATCCGCGGCTATATCCTCGAGAAGGACATGAAGGGACTTTCCGCGCCCAGAATCGAAGGCAAATTCTCGCTACGGGCTTCGGTTACCGGCCAGATCGTGATGGACGAGGTGTTCGTGCCGACCGAGAACCAGCTTCCCGGCGTCGAGGGCCTCAAAGGACCGTTCGGCTGCCTCAACAACGCGCGCTTCGGGATCGGCTGGGGAGCACTGGGCGCCGCCGAGTTCTGCTGGCATGCGGCGCGCAACTACACGCTCGACCGCAAGCAGTTCGGCCGCCCGCTCGCCGCCAATCAGCTCATTCAGAAGAAGCTCGCCGACATGCAGACCGAAATCGCCATCGGCCTGCAGGCGGCGCTGCGCGTCGGTCGCCTGCGCGACGAGGGCCGCGCCGCGCCCGAGGCGATCTCGCTGCTCAAGCGCAACTCATGCGGCAAGGCACTGGACATCGCGCGGATGGCGCGCGACATGCACGGCGCCAACGGCATCGCCGACGAGTACCACGTCATCCGCCACGTCATGAACCTCGAGGCCGTCAATACGTACGAGGGCACGCACGACATCCACGCCCTTATCCTCGGGCGCGCCCAGACCGGCATTCAGGCGTTCACCGGGTAAGGCGCCGGGATCGGCAGACGGCCGGACCGGCCCGAAAGACCGGAACCCGTCGCCGTTCAGATCGCGTGCACCCGCGCGTAGTCCCTGAGGACGTTCACTTCGAGACGGGTTTCGTCGAGGTGCGACTTGACGACGTCGCCGATGCTGACGATGCCGTGGAGTTCGCCGTCTTGCATGACCGGCAGGTGGCGGACCCGGCGATCGGTCATCACCGCCATCGCGTGCTGGACGCTGTCGTCCGGCTTGCAGACCAAAGGCGGCGACGTCATGAGGTCGCGCACCTGCATCCTGAGCGCCTTGTCGCCGTGCACCGCGATGCGATCGACGATGTCGCGTTCCGAGACGATGCCGGCGACCATGTCGGCGCCGTCGACGACGACGGCCGCCGCAATATTGTTCAGCCGGAACAGGCGCGCAAGACCGATCGCCGTTTCGGACGGATCGACGGTGACGACCTTCGAGCCCTTGCGCTTCAGGATGTGCGAAACCAGCATCTGAACCCTCCTGGGAAACCGTTGGACCATGCGGCGCCGCCGGTTGCGGCGCCTCCTCAAAAGAAACAAGTCCTCCGGAACGGAAAGTCCACCTCGCGCGGATCACATTTGCTTGTGACGACCCGACGGCCGACGGGTCGGCCGGCGCCTCACCGGTCGCTGGTCGCGAGCGTCTCGCCGATCGCCTGGTCAAGAATGGCGAGACCCTCGTCGAGCTCGGCCTCCGAAATGGTCAGCGGCGGCGCGATGCGCCAGACGCTCGCCATGCTGGCATACGCCGTGATGTTCATGCTGAGACCGAGATCGAGGGCGCGGCGGGTGATGCGCGCGCCGAGCGCGGCGTCGGGTTCGCGCGTCTTGCGGTCGCTGACCAGCTCGACCCCCCACATCAGTCCGCGCCCGCGCACGTCGCCGATCACCTCGTAGCGCTGCTTGATGTCGTCGAGCCCGGCTGCGAGGCGTTCGCCCAGCCGCGCCGCGCGCTCGGCCAGTTTATCGCGCGCCAGAACTTCGAGCACGGCGAGGCCCACCGCCGCGGGCAGCGGATCGGAAACGTGCGAGGTAAGATGCGAGAACCCGGCTTCGAAGCACGTCTCCTCGATGTCGTCGCCGGTCACCGTGGCGGCGAGCGGCAGACCGCCGCCCAAAGTCTTCGAAAGCGTCAGGATGTCGGGCACGGCGCCGTCCTGCTCGAAGGCGAAATGGGCGCCGACCCGCCCCAGCCCGGTCTGCGCCTCGTCGAGAATCAACAGCATGCCGCGCGCTTCGCACATCGCCTTGAGGCGCGGGAAATAGCCCGGCGGCGGCACCACCATGCCGCCCGAGGAGATCACCGGCTCGGCGATGAAGGCAGCGAGCGAGCCGACCGAGGCGCGGTCGACGAGCTCGAAGCCGACGTCGAGACAGGTCATGTCGCAGTGCCCCTCGCAATGGCGGATCGGGCAGCGGTAGGCGTAAGGCGCCGGGATCGCCATCGTGCCCGGAACGCCGGCCCCGTAGCCGCGGCGCGGCCGCGCGTACGTGGACGAGCCCGCGCCGGCGGTCAGGCCGTGATAGGCGTTGTTGAGGCCGACGACCTCGAAGCGCCCGGTCGCCATGCGCGCCATGCGCAGCGCCGCTTCGTTCGATTCGCTGCCGGTGTTGAGCAGCAGCACCTTCTGCAGGGTCGGCGGCAGAAGTCCGGCGAGCTCGCGGCAGAGATCGACCACCTCGGGCGCCAGCATCCAGCTCAGCAGATGCATCGCGCGCCGGCAGCTCCCTTCGACCGCCGCGACCACCGCCGGATGGTTGTGGCCCAGCGTGGCGCACATCTGGCCCGAGGTGAAATCGAGGATCCTGCGCCCGCTTTCGTCATAGACGTAAGCGCCTTCGCCGCGCTCGACGAAGAACGGGAAGAAGGCGTCGACATAGCGGATCATGTGGCGTTCGACCGCCGCTTCGAGACGTCGGTGCCGCGCCTGCCAATCCTTGTTCTCGCTGGTATCCATCCCCTTCTCCTCCGCCGCGACGACGACGGCGCGGCCCCGATGCGCCGACGTCGGCCGATCAGCCGTTCTTGGCGCCGATCATCTTGATGATGCCCGAATAGTCGAGCCCGCCGTTGCCGGCGTTGACGAACAGGGTATAAAGCGCCGCCGCTTCCGCTCCCAAGGGCGTCGCCGCGCCGGACGTATTCGCCGCCGCCTGCGCGAGCTTGAGATCCTTGTGCATCATCGCCGCGGCGAATCCGGGTTGGTAGTCGCGGTTCGCCGCCGAGGTCTCGACGATGCCGGGAACCGGAAGGTGATTGAGCATCGCCCAGCACGAACCCGACGATTTCGACGAGATGTCGAACAGCTTTTGCGCGTCGAGCCCGAGCCGTTCGGCGAGCATGAACGCTTCCGAAACGCCGATCATCGTAATGCCGAGGATCATGTTGTTGCAGATCTTCGCCGCCTGCCCGTTGCCGGCGGGACCGGCATGGACGATGTTCTTCCCCATCGTCGCGAGGATCGGCTCGCCGCGCGCGAAGGCGGCGTCGGAACCGCCGACCATGATGGTGAGCGTCGCCGCCTGGGCGCCGGCGACCCCGCCCGAGACCGGCGCGTCGAGCATCTCGAAGCCGGCGTCGGCCGCCGCTAGGTGGACGGCGCGGGCGCTTTCGACGTCGATGGTCGAGCAGTCGATGAGCAGCGTGCCGGAGCGGGCGGCGGCAATAACATCGCCTTCGCCGAGGTAGACGTCGCGCACATGGGCGCCGGCGGGCAGCATGGTGACGACGATTTCGCCGGCCTGGGCCGCTTCCGTCGCGCTGCCGGCGATTGTGGCGCCCGCCGCCCTGGCCGTCTCGCGCGCCGTTTCGACCACGTCGAAGGCGGTGACGTTGTGTCCGGCCTTGAGCAAATTACGAACCATCGGCCCCCCCATGTTGCCGACGCCGATGAAGCCGATATCCGTCATGGCACTTCTCCCTCGTATCCTCTCGCTCTAGAGTACCAGATCGTCGTCGCCGAGCGGCGCGAAGTAGGCGTCGACGGTCGCCACGCTCACCCGGTCGAGCCGGTCGGGACGCCACTGCGGCGCGTTGTCCTTGTCGATGACCACCGCGCGCACGCCCTCGCGGAAATCGTGCCCGGCGCAGAAGCGCTGGCTCAGCCGGTATTCCATGCGCATTGCCTGGGCGAAATCGTCGAGCGCCGCGCCTTCGCGCAGTTGGCGGAAGGCGACCTTGAGGCTGGTCGGCGACTTGTCGGCCAACGCCGCCATCGTTGTTTGCGCCCAGTCGCCGCCTGCGGCGGCAAGCGCGGCGAGAATGTCCTCGACCGAGTCCTCGGAGAAGCAGCGGTCGATCGCGTCGCGGTGCGCGGCGAGCGGCGGCGATCCGGGGTCTTCGTCGAACCGCGCGAGCACGGCACCGACCGCGCCGTAAGCGTCGTCGCCATAGCTCATCTCGGCCAGCGTCCGAAGCAGCAACGGATGGCGCTCGCGCGGTACGTAATGGGTGGCGACGCCAGCATAGCGCGCATCGGCAGCCTTGAGCCTCGCGCCGGTAAGGCCGAGATACATCCCGATCTCGCCCGGCATGCGCGGCAGAAACCAGCTTCCGCCGACGTCGGGGAACAGGCCGATGCCCGTCTCGGGCATGGCGAACAGGATATGCTCGCTCGCCACCCGGTGCGAACCATGCACCGAAATCCCGACTCCGCCGCCCATGACCACCCCGTCGATCAGGGCGACGTAAGGCTTGGGATAGGTGAAGATGCGATGATTCAGCCTGTATTCATCGCGGTAGAAATCGGCGATCAGCGGATCGCCCGGCGTCAGCAGCGCCCGATAAAGCGCGCGGATGTCGCCGCCGGCGCAGAACGCGCGTTCGCCGGCGGCGTCGACCGCCACCACCGAAACAGTGTCGTCGCTCGCCCATTCGGCGAGCCGGCGGTCGAGCCTGAGCGCCATGTCGTGGGTCAGCGCGTTGAGCGCCTTGGGGCGGTTGAGCGTCACCCGCCCGACCGCGCCCTCGACCGCGAACAGGATGTCGCCTTCCACGCCTACCTAGTTCCCGTCGAGCAGCTTGCGGGCGACGATCACCCGCATGATCTCGTTGGTGCCTTCGAGGATCTGATGGACCCGGACGTCGCGCAGGAAACGCTCCACCGGGTAATCGCGCAAATAGCCGTAACCGCCGTGAAGTTGCAGCGCCTCGTTGCAGACCCAAAAGCCCGCGTCGGTAGCGAAACGCTTGGCCATGGCGCAGCGCAGCGTCGCGTCGGCCTCGCTTGCGTCGAGCGCGGCGGCGGCCCACAGCATCATCAAGCGCGCCGCCTCGATCTCGGTCGCCATGTCGGCGAAGCGGAACCGAAGCGCCTGAAAATCGGCGAGGCGGCGGCCGAACTGCTCGCGGCTGAGAATATGCTCGCGCGCGGCGGCGAGGCAGGCCTCGGCACCGCCCAGCGAGCAGGCGGCGATATTGACCCGTCCGCCGTCGAGCCCCTGCATCGCCATCTTGAAGCCTTCGCCTTCGGCACCCAGCCGGTTGGCGACAGGCACGCGGCAGTCTTCGAAAAAAACCATCGCCGTCGGCTGACTGTGCCAGCCGAGCTTGCGCTCCTGCTTGCCGAAGCTCAGACCCGGCGCATCCTTCTCGACCACGATGCATGAAATCCCCCCGGCGCCCTCTCCGCCGGTGCGCACCATGCAGAGGTAGAGATCGCTCGCCGAGGCGCCTGAGATAAACGCCTTGGTGCCGTTGAGCACGTAGTCGTCGCCGTCGCGCACCGCGCGCGTCCTGAGAGAAGCGGCGTCGGAGCCCGAGTCGGGTTCGGTCAGACAATAGCTGGCAATCCTGTCCATCGTCGCCATCGCCGGCAGCCAGCGCCCTCGTTGCGCCTCCGAACCAAACCGGTCGATCATCCAGCCCGCCATGTTGTGGATCGAGAGGAACGCCGCTGTCGAGGTGCAGCCGCCGGCGAGCGCTTCGAAGACGAGCGCCGCGTCGAGACGGCCGAGGTCCGCGCCGCCGACGTCGTCGCGCACGCAAATCGCGGCGAAGCCGAGCGCGGCCGCCTTGCGCAGGGTCTCGATCGGGAAACGGCAGGTCTCGTCCCACTCGGCGGCGAAGGGCGCCATTTCCTTCGCCGCGAAGTCGCGGGCGAGATCCTGAATGGCGCGCTGTTCGTCGGTGAGGCGGAAGTCCATGGGGCGGGTGACCGCAGGCTCGTGATCCAGACTGCGCCGAATGTACCCCGGACCGCGGCCAAGGCCAATGGAAGCCTCGCCGACGCACCGCTTGAAACCGGCGCCGCAGAAGCGTATGTCAGGCTTGCGATGGCGGACGAGCACATCTTGCGTTTCAGGCGTCGTTCGGGGACCGGCGCCGCCGGAAGCAGGCGGCCGACGACTCCCGAAGCCCAGCCGCCGCTCGGCGCTTATCCCCGCACCCGCATGCGGCGCAACCGGCAGGACGACTGGTCGCGCCGGCTGGTGGCCGAAAACCGTCTCGCGCCCGACGATTTGATCTGGCCGGTGTTCGTCCACGACGGCGACGGGCGCATCGAAGTGCCGTCGATGCCCGGACAGGCGCGGCTCTCGATCGACCTTCTCGTCGAGGCGGCCGGCGAGGCGAAGGCGCTTGGCATCCCCGCCGTCGCCGTCTTTCCCGTGACCCCGCCCGAACGCAAATCGACCGACGGCGACGAAGCCTGCAACCCCGACAATATCGTCTGCCGCGCCATCGCCGCGGTAAAACGCGCCGTGCCCGATATCGGCGTGATCTGCGACGTGGCACTCGACCCGTTCACCAGCCACGGTCACGACGGCCTGTTGCGCGACGGCCGCATCGTCAACGACGAAACGGTCGAGGTGCTCTGCGCCCAGGCTCTCGTCCAGGCCGCGGCCGGCTGCGACGTGATCGCGCCTTCCGACATGATGGACGGCCGCGTCGGCGCGATTCGCCAAGCGCTTGACGAGAACGGCTACGAAGCAGTGCGCATCATGTCCTACGCCGCCAAGTACGCGTCGGCGTTCTACGGCCCGTTCCGCGACGCCGTCGGTTCGGCGCCCAACCTCGCGGGCGGCGACAAGCGCACCTATCAGATGGACCCCGCCAACGGCGACGAGGCGCTGCGCGAGGTCGCGCTCGACATCGCCGAGGGCGCCGACATGGTGATGGTCAAGCCCGGCATGCCCTATCTCGACATCCTGCAGCGGGTGAAGGAGGCCTTCGGCGTGCCGACCTACGCCTATCAGGTGAGCGGCGAGTACGCCATGCTCAAGGGCGCCGCGGCGCAGGGCTGGCTCGACGGCGAGCGCGCATTGCTCGAATCGCTGCTCGGCTTCAAGCGTGCCGGCGCCGACGGGGTGCTCAGTTACGCGGCGGTCGAGGTCGCAAAACTGCTGCGCGCGGGTTGACGCCGGAGCGTCTAGAGCGGAACCGCTCTACGTCCCCACCGCGCGCAAGGGCGCGCCGCGGCGTTCGGGAACGTCGTCGAGTTCGACGAAAGTATCGGGATAAAAGCCGTTGAATTGGCTGCGCACGGCGTTCGAATAGGCGCCGATCTGCTCGATCTCGATCCAGTCGCCCTCGCGCACGTCCGCCGGCAGGCGGAAGGGAAACGGCAGCACATCGACCGAATCGCAGGTCGGGCCGTTGACCGCAAAATCCCGCATCTCGTCCGAAGGCACCCCGTCGAGCCGGATGAGCCGGGCCGGCATCCGGATCCGCGCCGTCACCATCTCGCCGAGGCTGCCGTAAATGCCGTCGTTGATGTAGATCTGGTCCTCCTTGCAAAGCTGCACCTGAACGACGAGCGAACAGCCGCCGGCGACGAGCGCACGGCCGGGCTCGCACATCAGCACGCAGTCGCGCCGCAGGGACAGCCTCGAGAGGCCCGCCTCGATCTCGGCGGTGTAGTTCTCGAAAGGCGGCAGGTCGACCCCGACGTAGGCCGCCGGAAAACCGCCGCCCACGTCGAGGAAGTGGATGTCGCTCCCGGCGGCTTCGATGACCTCGCCGACGAGTTCGAGCGCGGTGCGGTAGGCGCGGGGCGTGAGGCACTGCGAGCCGACGTGAAAGGCGAGTCCCGCCTGGCAGCCCTCGCGGCGCGCTTCGCGCAGAAGCTCGGCCGCCATTTCGGGCGACGCCCCGAACTTGCTCGAAAGATCGTAGGCCGTATCGGCCTGCGGCGTGGCCAGACGAACGATGATCGCCACGCCTTCGCCGCCGGTTTCGTCGCGGACCTTGGCAAGCTCGCTCGGATGGTCGACCACGAAATGGTGTATTCCGTAAACCTCGTACGCCGCCTTGATGACCGCGCGCGCCTTGACCGGATGCATGAAATAGGCACCGGCGTCGCGGAACAGCTCGCGCACCTGGGCGATTTCGGGCAGCGACGCCGTATCAAAGTGGCGGATGCCGGCGTTGTAGAGAACGTTGAGCACCCGCGGATGCGGGTTGCACTTGACGGCATAGAGAACGCGGCCCGGGAAGCAGTCGAGGAAACGCCGCGCCGCCTCGGCAAGCGCCGCCGGACGAAGGCAATAGACCGGATAACTGGGAGTCAACGCCTCCACCATTGCCTCGGCGTTGACGAAGCGCTTCTCGCTCATTGCCCGAATGCCCAGTATTGCCATCAGTGAAGAAGCGTAGCTATACAACGTTAATATGACATTGCAAGCGCCGGGCGTGACCTCACAAGTCCGTGTCGGCGCCGTGTCTCCCGGGGGGCGGAACGCACGCCATGGAAATCGACTTCGGCCGCACCGCGACGGATTACGGCAGCTTCCGCGCGGGCTTTCCCGAAGCGCTGTTCGATCGGCTTGCCGGTCACAGGATCGGTGCGCCGGGCCAGAGATTGCTCGATCTCGGCACCGGCACGGGCGCGCTCGCGCGCGGTTTCGCCCGCCGGGGTTGCCGCGTCACCGGTCTCGACCGCTCGGCCGAGTTGATCGCCGAAGCGGCGCGGCTCGACCACGAGGCCGGTGTCGAGGTGCGCTACGTCATCGGCGAGGCGGAGACGACGGGCCTGCCCGACGCCGCCTTCGACGCGGTGACCGCCGGCCAGTGCTGGCACTGGTTCGACCGCAAACGCGCGGCGCGCGAGGTCCGGCGCCTTCTGGTTCCGGGCGGGCGCCTGGCGATCTGTCATTTCGATTGGCTGCCGCTGCCCGGCAACGTCGTCGACATCACGGAGAAGCTGATCAAGGCGCATAACCCTGACTGGGGGTTCGACGGCATGACCGGGATCCATGCCGACGAGCCCGGTGACGTCGCCATGGCCGGATTCGGCGATATCGAGACCTTCTCGTTCGACGTTGCCGTGCCCTATACGCACGAAGCCTGGCGTGGCCGTATCCGGGCGAGCGCCGGGGTCGGGGCGAGCCTCGATCCCGACGCCGTCGCGCGCTTCGATTCGACGCATGCCGCGTTTCTGAAGACGCGCTTTCGCGACGATCCGCTTTCCGTGCCGCACCGTTGCTTCGCCGTCGTCTGTCGCGCCCCTTAAGACATCATTCCGGCGGCCGGCGATTGCGCCCGCGTCACGGCTCGGCTATGACCGGTTGGAAACGGTTGAAACGCGAGGACGCCATGGCGCTCGAAGGCCCTCTGTCCGACATCACGGTGGTCGACCTGACCCGCGTGCTGGCGGGTCCCTATTGCACCATGGTGCTCGCCGACCTCGGGGCCCGGGTCATCAAGGTCGAGCCTCCCGGAAAGGGCGACGACGCTCGCCATTTCGGCCCGTTTATCGGCGGCAAATCGGCCTATTTCATGTCGCTCAACCGAAGCAAGGAGAGCATCGCGCTCGACCTCAAGGACGATGCCGACCGGAAAATCTTCGAGACCCTGCTCGGGCGCGCCGACGTCGTGGTCGAGAACTACCGGGCCGGGGTCATGGAACGTCTGGGTTACGGCTGGGAGGTGCTGCACGCGCGTTATCCGAGGCTGATCTACGCCGCCGCCTCGGGCTTCGGCCATACCGGACCCCATGCCCGGCGCCCGGCCTACGACATGGTCGTCCAGGGCCTCGGCGGCGTGATGAGCCTGACGGGTCAGCCCGGAGGGCCGCCGACGCGCGTCGGCACCTCGATCGGCGACATTACCGCCGGCCTGTTCACCGCCATCGGCATCGGCGCCGCGCTCCATCACCGAACGCGCAGCGGCGAGGGCACGAAGATCGACGTTGCCATGCTCGACTGCCAGATCGCGATTCTCGAAAACGCCATCTCGCGCTACTTCGCGACCGGCGAAGTGCCCGAGCCATTGGGCAGCCGCCATCCCTCGATCACGCCCTTCCAGGCCTTCGCGACGCGTGACGCCTACGTCATCATCGCGGCGGGCAACGACGCCCTGTTCGACAAGCTGTGCCACACCATCGACCGCCCGGACCTCGCCAAAAACCCGCTGTTCGCCGACAACGACTCGCGCACCCGCCACGTCGCGGCGCTTGCCGACGAGATCGAGGCGACGACCAGGACACGGGACACCGCGCATTGGCTCGAACGGCTCGAAGACGCCGGCATCCCGTGCAGCCCGATCAACACGGTCGCCGAGGCCGTCGCTCACCCGCAGGTACAGGCGCGCAACATGCTGGTGAGTGTCGAAGATCCGCAGACCGGCGACTGTCGCATGGCGGGCAACCCGATCAAGCTCTCGGGTTTCGCCGACCCCGCGAAGCGGCCGGGGGTTCCCGACCTCGACGCGCACCGCGACAAAATTCTTTCTGAACTCGAAGAATAAAGTATAAGATATTGATTTATATTGTGTTTTAATAGAACGGGAACGTGCGAAGCAATGGAGCCCTATCGATTCACAGCCGGTGAAACGCCGCTCCTCGTCAGCATTCCCCATTGCGGCACCCATCTGCCCGCGGACATCGCCACACGCATGACGGACGCGGGCCGCCTCGTCGCCGATGCCGACTGGCACGTCGATCGGCTTTACGATTTCGCCGGCGATCTCGGCGCCGGAGTCCTCGCCGCCACTCACGCGCGCTACGTCGTCGATCTTAACCGCCCGCCCGACGACGCGCCCCTCTACCCGGGCGCAGACAATACCGGGCTGTGCCCGACAACCACCTTCGCGCGCGAACCGATCTACAAGGCGGGCGTCGAGCCCGATGCGGACGAGATCGCCCGCCGGCTCGCAACCTACTGGCGACCCTACCACGTCAAACTCGCCGCCGAGATCGCCCGTCTCAAGGCGCGCCACGGCGTCGCCCTGCTGTTCGAGGCGCATTCGATCCGCTCCGAAGTGCCCCGTTTCTTCGCAGGCCGCCTGCCCGACCTCAATCTCGGAACCGCCGGGGGCGCAAGTATCGACCCCCGGCTCGCGGAACGGCTGGCCGAACTGTGCGGCCGTGCGGACGGCCTCACCAGCGTGCTCAACGGCCGCTTCAAAGGGGGCTATATCACCCGCGCTTACGGCGAACCGGCGAAGAACGTCCACGCCGTGCAGCTCGAACAAGCGCAAATCACCTATATGCTCGAAGATCCCCCCTTCACCTACCTGCCCGAGCGCGCCGCGGGGGTCCGCCCCTTGCTCCGGTCGCTTCTCGAAGAAATGCTCGACTGGGCCACGATACACCAGCCTAACTGACCCTCTTCGCGCCTCAAAAGCTCTGACTTAACTGAATTTTCACCGGCCGGAGCAAGGATTGACCGACGGTTGGAAGCGACCGGCGCCACCCGCCGGTGTGTCGGAACGGTGGCGAAGCGGAGTGTCGAATGCTCATCATCATTGGCCTTGTCGTGGTCATCGGCGCAATCCTCGGCGGCTACATGCCGCACGGCAACGTCGCCGTCCTGTGGCAGCCATTCGAGTTCATCATCATTTTCGGCGCCGCGATCGGCGGTTTCATCACTTCCAACCCCAAGGAAGTGCTCCTCGCCACCCTCAAGAACATCGCTCTCGTGTTCAAAGGGCCTCCGCACGACAAGCAGGGTTACATCGAACTCCTCACCCTGCTCTATACCCTCCTGCGTTTGGCCAAGTCGAAAGGCCCTCTCGCCCTCGAAGCGCACATCGAGAATCCCTCGGAAAGCGAGATTTTCAATAAATTTCCGAAGTTCGCCGCCAATCATCACGCAGTCACTTTCCTCTGCGACTATCTGCGCATGGTCACCATGGGCACGGACAACGCCAACGAGATCGAGCCTTTGATCGACGAGGAGATCGAGACCCATCACAACGAGCTGGGGCGCGTTGCCGCGGCAGTGACCAACATGGCCGACGGCCTGCCCGCCTTCGGCATCGTTGCCGCGGTGCTCGGCGTCATCACCACCATGGGCAGCATCCTCGAACCCCCCGAGGTGCTGGGCGGCCTGATCGGCGCCGCGCTGGTCGGTACCTTTCTCGGCGTACTCTTGGCCTATGGCTTCGTCGGCCCGCTCGGAAACGCGCTCAAGCACTACGCCGACGCCGAAACCAAGTATTACGCCTGCATGAAAGCAGCGCTGATCGCCCATATCCAGGGATACGCGCCGGCGATCTCGATCGAATTCGCGCGCAAGATGCTGTTCTCGAACGAGCGGCCGACCTTCGAGGAGCTTGAAGAAGCGGTGAGCGCGGAACCGGTACCGGCCTAAGAGAGAGCATCCGATGGCCGGAGAGAACGCAGTCCCCATCATCATCATCAAGCGCGTCAAGAAGGGCGGGCACGAAGGCCATCACGGCGGCGCATGGAAGGTCGCCTACGCCGATTTCGTGACGGCGATGATGGCGTTTTTCCTGCTGCTCTGGCTGCTCAATTCGACCACCGAGGAACAGATGGCCGGTATCGCCGATTACTTTTCCCCCACCACTTCCAGCCAGTCGAGCAGCGGCGCCGGCGGCGTCCTCGGCGGCACCAGCATGCTGTCGCCGGGCGCGATGGCGACGCCCAAGACAGCACCCGGGGTCACCGTGAGTTTGCTGCCGCTCGATCAGAAAGAAGAACCCGATACCGAAGGGAAACCGGCGGAGAAGCCCAAGGACAACGACGCCGCCACGGATCCTTCGGAACAGGCGCTCGAAGATTTGCGCGCCAAGCTCGAGCAGCAGGAGTTTGAAAAGGCCAAGGCCGCACTGCGCGCGGCGATCGACACGTCGCCCGATCTGCGGGAATTCAGCAAGAACCTGTACATCGACATGACGCCCGAAGGCATGCGCATCCAGATCGTCGACGCCGAACAGCGCTCGATGTTCCCAAGCGGCGGCAGCACCATGTACGACTACACCGAACAGTTGTTGCAAAAAGTCGCCCAGACCATCGCCAAACTGCCCAACGACATTGCCGTTATCGGCCATACCGACGCGACGCCTTTCCGCAGCCACGGCGGATATACCAATTGGGAGCTATCGACCGACCGCGCCAACGCCAGCCGTCGGGCGCTCGTCGGCGCCGGCCTTCCCGACTGGCGCATCGTGCGCGTCAGCGGCAAGGCGGGCAACGATCCGTTCGTCAAGGACGACCCCTATTCGGCGCAGAACCGGCGTATCAGCATCCTGCTCCTGCGGCAATCGGAGAAGAAAAAAGCCCCATAGCGCCTCCGACGGCGTATTCGGTCAGACTTGTTCCGCGCGCCGCAAGACGCCACATAAGGACAAGGCACTTGAGGCGAGGCGTGTGTCGGACCTTCCGTCAACAGAAATTGCCGGCCCGGCGGACGATATCTTCGATCCCGGCGCGCACGCCGCCCTGTTCGTCGGCGTTACCTGGCGGCGCGTCCTGGCCTATGCGATCGACGTCATCCTGATCGCCCTCGTCGCGTCTCTTATCGGTTTGATTTTCGCGGTGCTTGGACTGCTCAGCTTCGGGTTGCTGAGCCCGCTTCTCTCGTTCCTTGTCCTGTTCATTCCCCTCGCCTATCACACCCTGTTCATCGGCGGACCCGCATCGGCGACGCCCGGCATGCGGCTTTTCCGTCTCGAGGTGCGACGCCTCGACGGCACCCGCCCCGGTTTCCTGCAGGCAGGGCTGCTGACCGTCATGTTCTACGCGACGGTCGGCTTTACCGGCATGCTCGTTCTGCTCATCGCCCTGTTCAATCCGCGGGGGCGCACGCTGCACGATATTCTCTGCGGCACGCTCGTGACTTTGGTGAGAAAGCCGGGTTAAAGCCGGTCCCTGAGTGCGTAATAGAGCATGCCGAGCACGAGCGCCGGCTTGCGCAGAAGCGTGCCGCCCGGAAACTCGCGGTGTCGAATGCCGGCGAACACATCGAAACGTTCGGCGTTGCCGGCGATGGCCTCGGCGATGAGCTTGCCGGCAAGCGACGTGAGGGCGACGCCGTGCCCCGAGAAGCCGTGGGCGAAGTAAACGTCGCCGGCGAGACGACCGAAGTGGGGCAGCCGGTTCCAGGTGATGGCGAGCCGCCCGCCCCAGGCGTAGTCGATGCGTGCGTCGGCAAGCTGCGGAAAGACGCGCAGCATGTATTTGCGCACGAACCCCTTGAGATCCCTCGGCGCGCGCCCCGAATAGGTCTCGCCGCCGCCGAACAGCAGACGCCGGTCGGCAGAGAGGCGGTAATAATCGACCACGAACTTCGTATCGTGCACGGAATGGTTGCCGGGGATGAGCGTCGCCGCCTCGTCCAGCGGTTCGGTGGCCAGGACATAGTTGTCGATCGGCATGATCGTGCCGGCGATCCGGCGATCGAGCCCCCCGAGATAGCCGTTGCACGCGAGTACGGCGTATCGCGCGCGCACCGCGCCATGCGCCGTGTGAAGTACCGTCCGGGAGCCCGCTTCGACATCGCTAACCCGCGAACCTTCGTAAAGCCGGGCGCCCGCTTCCCCGGCGGCGCGGGCGAGACCAAGGGCGTAGTTCAACGGGTGAAGATGACCGGCGTCGGCGTCGAAAACGCCGCCATGATAGCGCGTGCTCGCCACCATGCCGGTAATCTCGTCGCGCGAGACGAAGCGGGCGTGCGGATAGTCGAAGACCTCCTGCATGCAGGCGAGGTTACGCGCCATCCAATCGAGATGCTTCTCTTTGGCGGCGGCGGCGAGCGCACCCGGCGTGTAGTCGCAGGCGATGGCGTGGCGCGCGATGCGCTCGCGCACCGTACGCTTCGCTTCCTCGGCGAGATCCCACAGCCGTCGCGCCTCTTCCCGGCCGAAACGCGCCACGAGATCGCAGGCGCCTTCGCGCTGTCCGCTCCCGAGTTGACCGCCGTTGCGGCCCGAAGCGCCCCAGCCGATGCGTTCCGCTTCGAGCAACGCCACCGCATATCCCCGTTCGGCGAGATGAAGCGTCGCCGAGAGCCCCGTGAATCCGCCTCCGACGACGCAGACGTCGCATTCGATCTCGCCTTCGAGTTCGGGTAATTCGGGGCCTGGGGTCGCCGTAGCGGCATAGTAGGAAGGGGCATGGGCGGCGCGGTTCATGGCGGCGAGGGTAGCTTGCCTCGCGGTTGCGTCAAGAGCGCTTGGCAAGCGTGTCGCGCGCCTCCAAGATGCGGGCGCCATGGTCGAGACCGAAATGACATTCCAGATCTTCGCAACGTTCGCGGTGATCGTGGTCGCGCTGACGCTTTACGTCATCGAGCGCATCCCGATGGAACTTGTTTCGCTCGCCGTGATCGCCGTGCTGCTCGTCCTGTTCCATTTTTTTCCCGTATCCGGTCCCGACGGCGTCAACCGGTTGGCTGCCGTGCACCTCCTCGCCGGCTTCGCCAATCCGGCGTTGATCACGGTTCTCTCGCTCCTCGTCATCGGCCAGGGGCTGGTGCGCACCGGAGTCCTCGACCAAGTCGCGCAGGCGGTGTTCCACATCGGCGGCGGAAGCTGGCTCGCCCTGGTGCTGGCTCTCGTTATCGTCGCCGCGGTAAGCGCCTTTCTCAACAACATCCCTGTAGTGGTCATCTTCATTCCGATCATGCAGGCGCTCGCACAGCGGCTCAACCGGCCAACCAGCGGTCTGATGATGCCGCTGAGCTACGCCGCCATCCTCGGCGGCATGACGACGCTCATCGGTTCGAGCACCAATCTTCTTGTCTCGAGCGCGCTGGTCGAGGTCGGCGTGGCGCCTTTCGCCTTCTTCGACTTCACGGTACCGGGCCTGGTGCTCGCCGGTTTTGGGCTGTGCTACGTTCTCGGGGTGGTACCGCGGTTATTGCCGGTGCGGGTGCCGCAAGGCGACGATGTCGCCGCCGAAGGCGGCGGCCGTCAGTTCGTCGCCCAGATCAGCATTTCGGAAACTTCGAAACTCGTCGGCGCCACCGCCGTCGCCGGCCTTTTCCGCAGTCTGCCCGACATCACGGTGCGGCTGATTCAGCGCGGCGGCGAACGCATCCTGCCGCCGTTCGAGGACGTGACGCTCCAGCCCCGCGACGTGCTTGTCGTCGCGGCGACCCGCAAGGCGTTGACCGATACCCTCAGAGACGACCCCGGCCAGCTTCGACGCGACAGCGGACGCGAGGAAAGCGATCGGCGCGCCACAAGCGAGGTGCTGGCCGAGGCGATGATCACGCCGACTTCCCGGTTGATCGGTCAAACGCTCGATCAGGTGCGGGGGCAGGATACCCGGCACTGCACCGTCATAGGCGTGCGTCGCCGGCTGCGCATGCTGCGCGCACAGCTCACCCAGATTCGTCTTGAAGCCGGCGACGTACTGCTCGTCCAGGGCCGTCCCGATGACGTCGGTGCCCTGCGCTTCGATCCCGACGTCGTGCTCATGGAATGGTCGGCGACGGACCTGCCCTCGCCTCACCACGCGCCGCGCGCCGGCCTCATTTTTCTTGCCGTCGTCGTCTGTGCGGCGAGCGGTCTGTTGCCGATTGCCGTAGCCGCGGTCGGCGGCGCGACGCTCATGGTCGCCGCCGGCGTGCTCAACGCCCGCCAAGCGGCCGAAACGCTCGATCGCAAGCTCGTCATGACGATCGCCGCCGCGCTCGCGCTGGGCGTCGCGTTGCAGGAAACCGGCGGCGCCGACCTCCTTGCCGACGCACTGCTTCACGCCCTCGACGAAGCCCATCCGGCCATCGTGCTGTCGGTCTTCTTCCTGCTCGTCGCCGTTCTGTCGAACATCATCAGCACCAAGGCCTGCGCCGTCCTGTTCACGCCGATCGCCGTCGGCATCGCCCACGGTCTCGGCGTGGATCCCACGGCGTTCGCCGTCGCCGTGGTGTTCGCCGCCAATTGTTCGTTCGCCTCGCCGATTGGTTACCAGACGAACCTGCTCGTGATAACCCCGGGCAACTACCGCTTCGTCGACTTCGTGCGCGCGGGGTCCCCACTCATCGTGTTGCTTTGGGCAGTTTTTTCCCTTTTTGCGCCGTGGTATTTCGGGTTATTGTAACGCCATAGGAAGCCCGAAATAACGGGCGCAGGGAGCATAAGTAATTAACCATGAACAAGTCGCTCGAAGGCCCGCTTCAGTTTTTTTTCGGCACCCTGGTCCAGCCTTGTCCCTATCTGCCGGGACGTTGGGAAAGCAAAGTCGTCACCGAGTTGCAGGGCCCGCGCGCCGCGTTGCTCCATGACGACCTCGCCAAGGCCGGATTTCGGCGCAGTCACACGCTGATCTACAAACCCGCCTGCCGAAGCTGCAACGCCTGCGTCGCGGTTCGCATTCCAGTGGCGTCCTTTCGTTACAGCCGTTCGCTCAGACGGGTGCAACGGCGCAACGCGGACCTTCGCTGGGAGGAACGCCGCCCCTATGCAACGCCCGAGCAGTTCAAGCTGTTCTCGCGCTACCAGCGTTCGCGGCACGCCGATGGCGGCATGGCTACCATGGACTTCGCCGATTACCGGGCGATGGTCGAGGAAACCGAGGTCGATACCATGGTGGTCGAGTTTCGCGACGCATCGGGCCGCCTGATCGCCGTGTCGCTTAGCGACCGAATGGGCGACGCTCTCTCCGGCGTCTACAAGTTCTTCGATCCCGTGGAATCGCGGCGCAGCGCGGGAACCTATATCGTCCTCTGGCACGTCGAACGCGCCCGGACCCTTGGCCTCGATTACGTCTACCTGGGCTACTGGATCGCCGAGTGCAACAAGATGGCCTACAAGGCGCGCTACCGCCCGCTCGAAATGCTGGGACCGGACGGCTGGCAGCCCCTGGTCGAACCGTCACGGCATCAGCCACAGGCCATGCTCGCCGCCGAATAGACGGCGCCATTGGCGCGCACGGGCGCGTTGCTTATAGCGTACGACATCATCGACAACCGGATCGGCGCGTCTTATGGGCGAGGTGTGCCGCCCGCGTCAGTTCGTAGCGCACCTGAGGCACGCCGTAGGCATGAACGTCGGCCTCGAAGACGAAGCCCAGCCGCTCCATGAGTGCCCGCGAGGCCCGGTTCGCCGGATCGGTGATGCCGATCAGTCGCGTACAGCCCATGCGGCGGAAAGCGTGATCGAGCACGGCGGTCATCGCCTCGGCGGCAAGACCGCGCCGTCGGAACGCGGGGAAGATCGCCCAGCCGACCTCGAACGTCTCCTCCGCCCCGGCGCCGATTTCGCCCTTTGCCGGATTGACGAAGCCACAGTAGCCGAGAAGACGGCCCGGAGATGCGAGCTCGGACGTGCGCGAGACCACCGCCCAGAAACCGGCGTCGTAAGTCTCCCAGCCGGAGATGGCGTCGCCGATGCGCTGCGCCGCAGCCTCGCGGGGATCGCGCGGCATGCCCGGGATCGACAGCACGTCCCACATCGCCCCGGCGTCGGCGAACAGAGGTGCGAGATCGTCGATGTCACCCGGTTCGAACGCCCTCAGCGTCAACCGCTCGGTCGCCAGCGTCGGCGGCTGCGCCATGGCGGCGGGTTCGCCTTGCGCTCAGGCGAAACGATTGGCTTTGGGGAAGCCGGCGGGCGGCAGACGTCCCGCTTGTCCGCGCTTGCCAATCCAGGGTTCGAGGTCGGTGAAGGTCCGGTTGCGTTCGCCGGTCCGGCAGACCAGCCCGCTCGCCCGCTCGAATACGATCGCGTCGGCGAGTCCGCCGTCGCGGTAGCGTTGCAGAATGACTCCCCGCCCCCGCCCCATCGCCGGAATTTCATCGAGCGGGAAAATGAGCAGCTTGCGGTTGTCGCCAATGACCGCCACCGCATCGCCTTCGGCCGGCGTGCACACCGCAGCTTCGGCGCTGCCGGCGAGGTTGAGCACCTGCCGGCCCTGCCGGGTCTGCGCGATTACATCGTCTTCGGCGACGACGAAACCGCGCCCGTCGCTCGACGCGACCAGAAGACGCCGCCCGGGGCAGTGCGCGAACAGGGCCACCACGTCGTGATCGTTGCCCAGCCCGAGCAGCAGTTTGAGCGGTTCGCCATAGCCACGTCCACGCGGTAAACGGTCGCACGGCAGCGTATAGAAACGCCCGTTGGTCGCGAAAACGATCAGCTTGTCGGTGGTCTCGGCGCGCACCAGAAAGCGGGCGCGGTCGCCTTCCTTGTATTTGGCGTCACCGCCGTTGGCGTGGCCTTTGATCGCGCGAATCCAGCCCTTGCGCGAACACAAGACGGTAATTGCCTCGCGCTCGACCAATGCCTCCTGCGGCACCTCGATCGCGTCCGGAAGCGTTTCCAGGCGAGTACGACGACGGCCCGGCGCGGTGGCGTCGCCGAAACGGGCGCGGATGTCGGCGAGTTCCCCGGCGAGCACCTTGCGCCGGCGGCTTTCATCGCCGAGCAGCGCCTCGAGCCCCGCCTGCTCGGCTTCGAGCGCGGCGTACTCGCGCCGGATCTCGATTTCTTCGAGCCGGCGCAACGAACGCAGGCGCATGTTCAGGACCGCCTCCGCTTGGGTCTCCGTAAGAGAGAATGCAGCGATCAGCACCGGCTTGGGCTCGTCTTCCTCGCGCACGATCCGGATCACCTCGTCGAGGTTGAGATAGGCGACGAGATAACCGCCGAGCACTTCGAGCCGGCGAGCAATGGCGGCGAGGCGGTGACGCGATCGGCGTTCGAGCACCTCGTGGCGGTGGTTGAGAAACGCTTGCAAAGCCTCCCTCAGGTTCATCACCCGGGGAACGTTGTCGGCGTCGAGCACGTTCATGTTGAAGCCGATGCGCACCTCGAGGTCGGTGCGGCGGAAAAGCGATTCCATCAGCGCCGCGGGCTCGACGCTCCGGCTCTTGGGTTCGAGGACGAGGCGCACGGTTTCGGCCGATTCGTCGCGCACGTCGGCGAGCAGACCGAGCTTGCGCTCCTGCATGAGTCCCGCGATCTTCTCGATCAGGCGCGCCTTCTGCACCTGATAGGGCATCTCGGTGACGACGATGTGGTATTGGCCGCGGCCGAGGCGCTCGACCTCCCAGCTCGCGCGCAGGCGGAACGAGCCGCGCCCCGTACGGTATGCCTCGATGATCGATTCGCGCGGCTCGACGAGCACGCCGCCGGTGGGAAAATCGGGTCCCGGCACGAGGTCGACGAGGGTCTCGAAGCTCGCGCCCGGGTGTTTCAGAAGATGGATCGCCGCCGCACACAGTTCCCCCGCGTTATGCGGCGGGATGCTGCTCGCCATGCCGACGGCGATGCCCGAGGCGCCGTTGGCGAGCAGATTGGGAAAGCGCGCCGGCAGGACGACGGGCTCCTCGTCCTCGCCGTCGTAGGTGGTGCGAAAGTCGACCGCGTCCTCGTCGATACCGTCGAGCAGCGCCATGGCGACCTCGGTGAGGCGCGCCTCGGTGTAACGCATGGCCGCCGCGTTATCGCCGTCGATGTTGCCGAAATTACCCTGACCGTCGACCAGCGGATAACGCACGGCGAACTCCTGCGCCAGTCTGACCAGCGCGT
Organism: Alphaproteobacteria bacterium; assembly: GCA_046758065.1. GTDB lineage: Bacteria > Pseudomonadota > Alphaproteobacteria > JAAXGF01 > JAAXGF01 > JBHHZM01. The sequence continues at coordinate 29,956 of JBHHZM010000005.1, forward strand.
CGTAGACCGCGGTGTCGCCGTGGGGGTGAAACTTGCCGATGACGTCGCCGACGACGCGGGCGCATTTCTTGAAGCCGGTCTTGGGGTCGAGCTGAAGCTGGCGCATGGCGTAGAGCAGCCGCCGGTGCACCGGCTTGAGGCCGTCGCGCACGTCGGGCAGCGAACGCGACATGATGGTCGACAACGCGTAAGCCAGGTAACGCTCGCCGAGAGCGTCGGCAAGCGGCACAGGGCGGATGTTATCGCTCGGCAAGGGCTCGCTCATGCGCCGTTTATAACACCAGATGTTGTGGTCATGCGAGTAAAACGCTCAACAAATCGCTCTCTTGCCGGTGGCAGCACGTGTTGATGCGGGGCGAAAACGCAACGGTCGAGAAAATCTCCGGTGAGCCGCAGGCCGGCGCGGATGTCCGCCGCGTCGGCCTCGCCCGTACCGACCAGGAATCCGGGCAGGGGCAGCAGCCGGTCGTGGTAGGGTTCGCCCGCGGCACGGCTGATCGCGCGGCCGCTCCTGGGCGAGACATAGACCAGATTCCGGGTTTCGCCGGTCGCAGCGCAAGAGCGTAGATCGAGACCGAAACCGAGCACTTCGAGCAGGCCGAGTTCCCAGCGCACATAGACCGCGGGCCAGGCGGGCGCCTCGACCAGCGCCGCGATCAGCGCAAGGAAAGCGTCGTAGAGCACGGGATAGGAATGACGTTCGGGCAGCGCAGCCTCGGCGATGGCGCAGGCCGAGGCCAGCGCGCCAAGCCGCATGGCGTCGTCGAGAAGCGCGGCGGCATGGGCCCGCGCAAGCTCGCAGGTAAACGCGCCGAGATGGTCGGGCAAGCGCGCTCGCCAGCGCGCGCTCACCAGGTTGCCCGGCTGATAGATCCCGCGCGCCTTCGTTCCCGCGCCACCGCGCACCAGACCGGCGTGACGCCCGTGCTCGCGCGTGAGCAACTGCACCAGCGCCGAGGTTTCGCCATGCTTGCGCGCCGCCAGCACTATGCCGTCATCGGACCAGTCCATCGAAAACTCTGTCTTCAGTCACTCGGAGACTCTGCGGGAGTTTCAGTTTCCATCGACTTCGAGGTGAATGGCTCTCAGCGCGGGAATTCGAGGCCGAGGTCGCGGTAACGCTCGGGATCGTCGAGCCATTTCGGCGCGACCTTGACGCGAAGAAAGAGGTGTACCCGACGCTCGAGCAGCGCTTCGAGCTCGCGCCGGGCGACGCTGCCGATATCCTTGATCCGGCTTCCTCCCTTGCCCAGAACGATCGGCTTGTGGCCTTCGCGTGCGACATAGACGACCTGGTCGACGCGCAGGCTGCCGTCGGCGCGTTCCTGCCAGCTCTCGGTCTCGACCGCGAGCCCGTAAGGCAGCTCCTGGCGCAGGTGCAGGAAGAACTTCTCGCGCGTCACCTCGGCGGCCAACAGTCGCAGCGGCATATCGGAAAGCTGGTCCTCGGGATAGAGCCAGGGGCCGATCGGCAGACGCGCGGCCAAGAAGTCGCGCAGGTCGTCGACGCCGTCGCCGTCGCGCGCCGAAATCATGAAGACGTCGCTGAAGACGCCGGTTTCGTCGAGCCTTGCGGCGAGGGGCAGCAGGACCTCGCGCTTCACCAGGTCTATTTTGTTGAGCGCGAGCGCCGCCTTGCGTCCGCTCGCCCGCAGGCCGTCGATGATGCGTCCGGCGTCATCGTCGATCCCGCGATGAGCGTCGACCAGCACGACGATGGCGTCGGCGTCGCGCGCCCCCGCCCATGCGGCGGCGACCATCGCCCGGTCGAGCCGACGGCGTGGCCTGAAGATACCGGGAGTGTCGACGAAGACGATCTGGGCGTCGCCGGCGATGCAGATGCCGGTGACGCGGGTGCGCGTCGTCTGCACCTTGGGCGTGACGATCGAGACCTTGCTGCCGACAAAACGGTTGAGCAGCGTCGACTTGCCGGCGTTGGGTGCGCCGACGAGGGCGACGAAACCGCAACGCCGCACAGGCTCGCCTGAACCGCTCACTCGGGACGCCTTCGCTTGAGCCCCGCCATCTGAGCGAGCAGGCCCGCGGCCGCCGCCTGCTCGGCGGCGCGCTTTGTCGCGCCCGTGGCCCGCGCCGGCGGTTGATCCTCGACCCGGACCTCGACCTCGAAGGTCGGGCTGTGCGACGGCCCGCGTGAGGAAACCGTGGTGTAGACCGGAAGCGCCAGACCGTGCCCTTGCGCCCATTCCTGAAGCCGCGACTTGGCGTCTTCCGGGGGCCTGTCGGTCGCAGCCATCGGTGCGCTCCAGTGGCGACGAACGAAGGTTTCGGCCGCGGCGAAGCCGCCATCGAGGAAAAGCGCGCCGATCACCGCCTCGAGAGCGTCGGCGAGCACGGCGGGATTCGCACGCCCGCCCGATTCTTCCTCGCCCCGGGAGAGCCTGAGGAAAGCGCCGAGATCAAGATCGGCCGCGATGCGCGTCAGCGTTTCGCGCCGTACCAGCGCGGTAAAGCGTTTCGCGAGCGCGCCCTCGGCCTCGGCCGGAAAGGCCGCGTACAGCATTTCGGCAACCACCAGCCCGAGGACCCGGTCGCCGAGGAACTCGAGGCGTTCGTAACTCGCGCCGCGCAGTTGCGCGCTCGGATGGATCAACGCCTCGGCGAGCAACGTCGGGCAGGTGAATCGGTGGTCGAGTGCCGCCGCAGCGGCGGCAATGCGGTTGTCGCCGGCGGCGCTCACGCGATGCCGCTGAAAAAGCGGCCGAAGCGCATCGCCCAGGGCCACTTCCATATCTCCCACCAGCGCGCATTGCCGTTGGTCGAGAAGAAAATGATGTCGGCGCGCCCCACGAGGTTCTCGGCCGGGATAAAGCCGACGCCATCGAGTACCCGGCTGTCGAGCGAGTTGTCGCGGTTGTCGCCCATGGCGAAGTAATGGCCCTTGGGCACCTCGTAGACCCCGGTGTTGTCCAGGCGTCCGTTAATCGTACGGTCGAGTACGCGATAGCTGTGGCCGTTGGGCAGGGTCTCGCGATATTGCGTGACGCGCCGGGTGTTGCCGAAGGCGTCGGTTTCGACGAAATCCTCGATGCGCTCGCGCGGGATCGGCTCGCCATTGATGAAGAGCACGCCGCCGGTCACCTGGATGCGATCGCCCGGCAGTCCGATGATGCGCTTGATGTAGTCGGTCGAATTGTCACGCGGCAGCTTGAACACGGCGACATCGCCCCGTTCCGGCGGGTCCGCGAAAATACGGCCGGAAAACAACGGCAGGCTGAAAGGAAGCGAATAACGACTGTAGCCGTACGAAAATTTGGCGACGAACAGGTAATCACCGACGAGCAGCGTCGGGATCATCGAGCCCGAAGGAATGTTGAACGGCTCGTACGCGATGGTGCGCACGGCAAGCGCGATAAGGACGGCGTAGACGACCGTCTTCACGGTCTCCCAGACACCGGCGCTTTTCTTGGTTGTCATGATCTCTCGGGAATCGGGCATTGTCTCCATCTTACGGAAAGGAACGGCCGCGCCGACACACGGCGGGAAATGCGATGAGTCATCCGGATACGGACGGAAGCGCCGAAATCAGGACGATCGCCTGGGCGGTGGGATGGTCGTCGGTGATGGTGATGTCGATCCGGGTCTCCATGCCCGCCGGGGTGATCTCGGCAAGCCGGCGGGCCGCGCCTCCGGTCAATGCCATGGTCGGTTTGCCCGACGGCAAGTTGACGACGCCGAGATCGCGCCAGTAGACACCGCGGCGGAAGCCGGTGCCGAGCGCCTTGGCGCAGGCCTCCTTGGCGGCGAAGCGCTTGGCGTAGGTCGCCGCGCGGTTCGCCCGACCTTCGGCCTTGCGCCGCTCCTCGCCGGTGAACACACGGTTGACGAAACGGTCGCCGAAGCGTTCGAGCGTGCGCTCGATGCGGCGAATATCGATGATGTCGCTGCCGAGACCCAGAATCATCGCTCGCGCGTGCGCGGCATTCAGGCACTACGCGCGCCGAGCGCCTCGGCGCGCGCCTTGTCCATCAGCGCGCGCATCCGCTTGATGGCGCTGTCGAGCCCACCGAAGATCGCTTCGCCGACGAGGAAATGGCCGATGTTGAGCTCGACGATCGTGGTGATCCCGGCCACCGGGCCGACCGTGTCGAAGGTCAGACCGTGGCCGGCGTGGCATTCGAGCCCGAATCGTTCGGCAGCGGCCGCGGCGGTGACGAGGCGCCTGAACTCGGCGTCGCGTTCGAGTCCCGGAGCCGCGTCGCAGTAGCTCCCCGTATGCAGTTCGATCACCGGCGCGCCAATGTTCCCGACGGCCTCGACCTGTGCGACATCCGGATCGATGAACATCGAAACACGGATGCCCTTGGCGCTCAGCGCTTCGACATAAGGTTTAAGATGATCGTGACCGCCGAGTACGTCGAGGCCGCCTTCGGTCGTCACTTCCCGGCGCTTCTCGGGCACCAGACAGGCGGCGTGCGGCGCATGGCGCAGCGCAATGGCCAGCATTTCCTCGGTGGCCGCCATCTCGAGGTTGAGAGGCAGGTCGATCTCGCCGCTCAGCCGATCGATGTCCCGGTCGGAGATGTGGCGTCGGTCCTCGCGCAAATGCGCGGTGATCCCGTCGGCGCCGGCTTCCGCGGCGAGACGTGCCGCATGCACCGGATCGGGATGACCGCCGCCGCGCGCGTTGCGGATGGTCGCGACGTGATCGATATTCACCCCGAGACGCAGTTTCCTGTTCATGCGCTATCTTCCTTTATTCCCGGCGGTCGGTGGGAGGAGAGTTTGTCGCGCCGCCGGCCGCCCTTGGCCCGCCGCCTGATCCGTCGGCGACGGCGCAACTCCTGGTACTCCTGCACGACACGTCTCACCGGCCAGTAACTGCCGACCCAAGCCACGGCCCCCGCCGGAACGCCGCCAATCACCATGGGCACGAGTACAAGAATCGGGTGTTCAAGAAGATACGTCAAGGTCAGACCGTCGGAAAGCGAAGCGGTCGGGTCCCAGCCCAGAATCATACTGCCCAGACGATAGGTTCCCAACCAGATGAACGGAAATGTCCAGGGGTTGCCTACGACAGTGCCGATCAGCGCGGCGATCACGTTGCCGCCGGTGATCAGGCCCAGGAGGCTCGCAAGTACGAAATGAAATCCGACAAAGGGGGTGAATGAAACCGCCGCGCCGCAGGCGAATCCGGCGGCGATGGTGTGCGGGGTGCCGGGCAGGCGCAAGAGCCGGTAATAGATGTAAGCCGCCGCCCGTTGCCAACCGGTATGCGGCCAGAAGAAGTTTCGTGCACGTTGGTAGAGCCCCGGTTTGTTACGGCGTTTGAACATGGCTGCCGCGCTCAGGGCGCAGGTCGACTGCCCGGCTTGGTCGCCGGTAGTGCGGCGAGCTCCGGCGGCAGCGAATCGGGCGCGTAGACGGGAATGGAAAACTGCGCGAGCGCAATTAGCGGCACGCCGAGGTCGACATCCCCGTCGCTGCGATCGATCAGGCAGCTCGCCGCCACCACCCGCCCCCCGTTGGCGGTGATGCAGTCGATACATTCATGCGACGACCGGCCCGTGGTCACCACGTCTTCCGCCATCAGGACCCGGGCGCCGGCGGCGATGCCGAAACCGCGTCTGAGCGCGAATGCGCCGGCGACACGTTCGGTAAAGACCGCCTCGAGACCAAGCTGGCGGGCGAGTTCGTAGCCGACGATAAGCCCGCCGAGCGCCGGCGAGACGACGAGGTCGAAGGCATCCGCCCCGAGCCTTGCGACGATGCGGTCCGCTAGCGCACGGCACAGCCGCTCACCGCGTCGGGGATCCATCATCACCCGCGCGCACTGAAGGTAGGCCGAGCTGCGCAGACCCGAACTCAGGATGAAATGACCTTCCAGCAGCGCGCCCGCCTCGCGAAACTCGTCGAGCACGTCGTCGCGGGTCTGACTTTCGGCCTTTCCCGCCATCTCGCGGCCTCTCTCCTCCATGCCGTCAGCCCCGCGTCCGCTCGACCGAACTGATGACCCGAGTCGCTCGTAGTGCGGCGATGATATTTGTCAGGTGTTTGACGTCCTGAACCTCAATATCGACGAGTATTTCGAAAAAATCCAGCGAACGGTCGGTGATTTTGAGATTGCTGATGTTGCCCAGGTTCTTAGCGATGACGGTGGACAGGCTGCCCAGGCTGCCTGGCTCGTTGGTGACGACGAGGTTGAGGCGTCCGATGTGGATTTCAGGCTGGCTCGGGTCCACGTCCCAGGCCACGTCGACCCAGCGCTCGGGCGTGTCGGCGAAGGTTTCGAGAGTGTCGCAATCGATGGTGTGGATGGTCACGCCCTTCCCGGTGGTTACGATACCGACGATGCGGTCTCCCGGCAGGGGATGACAGCAGCCGGCAAAGTGTACCGCCATGCCGGGAATGAGACCACGGATCGGCACGGCGGTATCACCCGCCTTGCTTTCCCTGGTGCGCCGTGATGCGGGCGCCGCCTTTTCCTTCTTCTGCCGGTTCTCGGGGAAAACGACGTCGGTCACCTGACGACCGGTGAGCACACCCTCGCCCACGGCGGCATAGAGATCCTCGACGGTCTTGTACCGAAAACGGGCAAGCACACGCTTGAGCGGCGCTTCCGCGAACCGCTTGCCGGCCTGGCGAAACGCTTTTTGCAGAATCGAGCGCCCGAGATCCATGTACTGCGCCCGCTGCTGAAGACGAACGAAGCGGCGGATACAACTGCGGGCCTTGCCGGTGACGACGAAGCGTTCCCACGTGGGCGACGGCGTCTGCGCCTTGGAACAGATGATCTCGACCTGATCGCCGTTCTGCAGCACAGTGCGCAAAGGCTTCATGCGGCCGTTGATCTTGGCTCCGACACAGGTGTCGCCGACCTCGGTATGAACGTAGTAAGCGAAGTCGACCGGGGTCGCGCCGCTCGGCAATACGGCAAGGTCGCCCTTGGGCGTGAAGCAGAAAACCTGATCCTGAAACAGGTCGAGCTTGGTGTGCTCGAGAAACTCTTCGGGGCCGGAAGCGTGATCGAGGATTTCGAGGAGTTCGCGAATCCAGCGATATTGCCGCCCCTCCGGATAGCCAAACGCACCCGCAGCATTCTTGTAATGCCAGTGTGCGGCGACACCGTACTCGGCGAACTCCTGCATCTCGTTCGTACGGATCTGGATTTCGATGCGCTGGCTTTCGGGGCCGATCACCGTGGTATGCAGCGATTGATAACCGTTGGGCTTGGGCGTCGAGATATAGTCCTTGAACCGGCCGGGAACCATCGAATAGGCACTGTGGACAACGCCGAGCGCCTCGTAACACTTGGCGACAGTGTCGATGACGATGCGGAAGGCAACGATGTCGGAGAGCTGTTCGAAGCCGACATTCTTGCGCTCCATCTTACGCCAAATCGAGTAGGGCTTCTTCTCGCGCCCCGAAACCGCGGTCTCGACGCCGGCTTCGGCCAGGGTTCGTCTTAGTTCCTCGACGATGCGCGGCACTTGGTTGTTGCCCTGTTTGCTCAGGAATTCGAGCCGGGCGATGATCGAGGCGCGCGCGTCGGGGTTGAGCACGGCAAACGCGAGATCCTCAAGTTCGTCCTTCATGCCCTGCATGCCGATGCGTTCGGAGAGCGGAACGAAGATCTCCATCGTCTCGCGAGCGATCCGGAGTCGTTTCTCTGGATCCTTGATGAAATGCAGCGTGCGCATGTTGTGGAGACGGTCGGCGAGCTTGATCAAGAGAACGCGGATGTCTTCCGACATCGCGAGCAAAAGCTTGCGGAAGTTTTCCGCCTGCCTGGTCTGATCCGACTGAAGTTCGAGGCGCGTCAGCTTGGTGACGCCGTCGACGAGGCGCGCGACCTCGTCGCTGAACAGATTGCGAATCTCGTCGATCGTCGCGCCGGTATCCTCGACCGTATCGTGCAACAGCGCCGTGATGATGGTGGTGCAGTCGAGTCGCATGCCGGTGAGAATCCCGGCGACCTCGACCGGGTGCGAGAAGTACGGATCGCCTGACGCCCGCTTCTGCGAGCCATGCGCCTTCGTCGCGAAGACATAGGCGCGATTAAGCGCATCTTCGTCGGCCTTGGGTTCGTACGCCTTAACCCGCTCGACGAGTTCGTACTGACGAATCAATCGTATTCCAGCCGGTGCGCCGGCTGCCCCAAACACAAGCCTTGCCGCGCCCACTCCGGCAGCGGGCGCGAGGCCTCCGACAGGAGTCGGTTACGTGCTCTCCGTTCCCGGGTCGACGGTCTGCTCCGCGTCGCTGAAGAGCGCCTCGGCGACCCCGGCATCGGCGCCCTCCTTGTCAGCATCGGCAGCAGGCTCGACATCCTTTACCTCGGCCTTCTTGGCAACACCCCCGGTTTCGTCGCCTGCCTCGCCGGCGATCCCGGCCCATTCCTTCTCGGCCGCCGCGAGGATCGCCATGCTGTCATCCTCGGGCTCGTCGATCTCGACGTGCTTTTGCAGACCCGAGACCAGCGAGTGGCGCAGATCCTCGAGCTCGATCGTCTCCTCGGCAATCTCGCGCAAGGCGATTACCGGGTTCTTATCGTTTTCCTTTTCGACCGTCGGCGGAGAGCCAGCCGACAGGTTGCGGGCGCGTTGCCCGGCAAGCAACACAAGCTCGAAGCGATTAGGCACCTTTACGACGCAATCTTCAACAGTAACACGAGCCATTCGGAGCTTCTCCTAGAACGGACGGCAGAGTTGCTTGATATGTAGTATCTTGGCGTCGCTTGTAAAGCAAGCGCCACGGCGTGGTCGCGATATCTCTCGACAGGTCGGTCGATCAGGGCGGCAGCGGGTCGATTTCCTGTCCCTCGGGCAGCGCGGCGATCAGCGCTTCGAGCGGCATCCCGAGCCGGGGATGACGCCACGCAGGCGCCACCTCGGCAAGCGGGAGCAGCACAAATGCGCGTTCGGCGAGCCGGGGGTGAGGCAGCTCGGGAGGCGGAGCGGCGCGCAGTTGGCCGCGGTAATCGAGAAGGTCGAGATCGAGCCGCCTGGCTTCCCAGCGCGCTTCGCGGACGCGCCCGAAGCGGTGCTCGATGTCGAGCAGAAGAGCAAGCAGCGCCGCCGGATCAAGCGTGGTTTCCAGCGCCGCCACGCCGTTGACGAACCACGGCTGCGACGATGGCGGTACGGGAGCGCTGCGGTACCAGCGCGAGCGCCTGAGGATACGGACGCCGGCCGCGTCAAGCGCAGCGAGTGCTGCCTCGCAGGTCTCCCGCGGCGTACCGTGCGCCGAGGGCAGATTGGCGCCCAGGCCGATCAGAATATCGCCGCCCGCCGCGGTCATCGCGCTCTTGTCGTCATCATCCAAAAGACCTAAATGTCATGCAGTCAAATAACAAAACTGGGTCGTTGCGACCCGGGGGGATTTACGCCTGAAACGTGTAAAGTGCAACGCAATGACTATGGAATTAAAACAATGAACTTTTATCCGCAAGAACGGATCGCTCTATTCATCGACGGTGCAAACCTGTATGCGGCCGCCCGGTCGCTGGGTTTCGATATCGACTACAAGCGGCTGCTCGAAGAGTTTTCGTCGCAAGGCCGTCTTATCCGCGCCTTCTACTACACCGCTCTGATCGAGGATCAGGAGTATTCGCCGATCCGCCCCCTCGTCGACTGGCTCGACTACAACGGCTACACAATGGTGACCAAGCCGACCAAGGAATTCACCGATTCCGCCGGCCGGCGCAAGATCAAGGGCAACATGGATATCGAGCTCGCTATCGATATGTTGGAAATGTGCGAGCATCTCGATCACATCGTGCTGTTTTCGGGAGACGGTGATTTCCGGCGCCTGGTCGAGGCGACCCAACGACGCGGCGTTCGTGTCTCGGTGGTCAGCACGGTGCGTTCGCAGCCGCCGATGGTCGCCGACGAACTGCGCCGGCAGGCCGACTGCTTCATCGAGCTTCAGGACATTGCGCCGAGCATCATGCGCGAGCCGCTGCAACGCGACCGCGACGAGGCCACGGTCATCGCCCAGGGCTGAAGACACGCCGGAAACACCCGAAAATCCTACCCCGCCCCGCGCGCCGGGGCACGACTGCCCGTTATGTCCGCGGCTGGCGCGGTTTCGCATGGCCAATCGCGCGGCTTACGCCGACTGGCACAACGCCCCGGTGGCGTCCTTCGGCGATCGCGACGCCCGTCTTCTGATCGTCGGTCTGGCCCCGGGGCTGCGCGGCGCCAACCGCACGGGACGGCCCTTCACCGGCGATTTCGCCGGCGATCTGCTTTATGCCACGCTCGAGCGCTTTGGTTTCGCCGCCGGTCGCTATGCGGCGCGTCCCGACGACGGCCTCCGCCTCGTCGATTGCCGCATCACCAACGCAGTCCGTTGCGTGCCGCCCGAAAATCGGCCGACGGCGGCCGAAGCCAACGCCTGCCGCGCCTTTCTCACCGCCGAGATCATGTCGCTCTCCCGCCTGTGCGTCATCCTCGCGCTCGGCACGGTGGCGCATGCGGCCGTTCTGCGCTGTTTCGACCTGCGCCAGGCGGCGGCGCGCTTCGGCCATGGCGCGGTCCACGACCTGCCCGGCGGGCGCGTTCTCGCGGACAGTTACCACTGCTCGCGCTACAACACCAACACGGGCCGTCTCACCGAGGCCATGTTCGGCGCGGTGTTTGCACGGATTCGCGCGCAACTCAACGCTGCGGGCTGAGAACCGATGCAATTTCGGACCGGCCGTACTTCGTTCAGTCCCGTGATCCGGCGCGGAGCAGACGCTGTTTCTGGCGCTGCCAGTCCCGTTCGCGCTCCGTCGCCCGCTTGTCGTACTGCCTCTTGCCGCGGGCGACGCCGAGCGAGACCTTGGCGAGACCACGGTCGTTGAAATAAATCGACAACGGCACCAGGGTCACGCCCTGGCGTTGTATCGCCCCGATCAGACGCCGTAACTCGCGCTTGCGCAGGAGCAGTTTGCGCGGCCTCAGCGGCTCGTGATTAAAGCGGTTGCCGCCGCGATATTCCGAAATATGCGCGTTGACCAGGAAGAGCTCGCCCTCCCTGACCGTGGCGTAGGCCTCGCCGATATTGGCGCGGCCTTCGCGCAACGACTTGACCTCGGTGCCGATGAGGACGATGCCGGCTTCCAGCGTTTCGTCGATAAAGTAGTTGCGGCGCGCCTTGCGGTTAAGCGCCGCAACCCGCCCCGCGGCGGGCGCCTTACGGGTCATGGCCGCGCGTTGCCCCGTCGTCAGTTGAGGATGCCGGCCGAACGCATCGCCGTTTCGACCCGCTCCCTGGTCGCCGGCATCGGCTCGACGAGCGGCAAGCGGACCGCGGCGCTGCACAAGCCCAGCAGGCTCGCGGCATACTTCACCGGCGCCGGACTGGTCTCGACGAACAGCGCCTCGTGCAGCGGCATCAGGCGCTCCTGCACCCGGAGCGCCTCGTCGTGTCGCCCCTCATCCCAGGCATCGTGCAGATCGGCGCACATGCGCGGGGCGACGTTCGCGGTGACCGAGATGCAGCCGTGGCCGCCGTTGCCGAGCAGCGCCAGCCGCGCCGCGTCCTCGCCCGAAAGCTGGATGAAGTCCGGACCGCAGGCAATGCGCGTCGCCAACGGTCGGACCGGATCGTTCGAGGAGTCCTTGACGCCGACGATGTTGGGCAGCTCGGCGAGCCGCGCCATGGTCGCCACGTTCATGTCGACCACCGAGCGGCCCGGAATGTTGTAGATGACGATGGGAATATCGACCGCGTCGTGGATCGCCTTGAAATGCTGGTAGAGCCCTTCCTGCGTCGGCTTGTTGTAGTACGGCGTGACCACCAGCACCCCGTCCGCGCCCGACTCCTTCGCGTGACGGCTGAGCGAGATGGCTTCCTCGGTCGAGTTCGAGCCGGCGCCGGCGAGCACGGGAACACGACCCTTCCCGGCCTCGATACAAAGATCGACGACGCGTTCGTGCTCGGCGTGCGTGAGGGTCGGCGATTCACCCGTGGTGCCGCAGGGCACGAGGCCGTGCGTGCCCTCCCCGACCTGCCACTCGACGAAAGACTGGAAGGCGGTCTCGTCGAGCGAGCCGTTCTTGAACGGTGTAATCAGCGCAACATAGGAACCCCTGAACATGGTACGGCTCCCTGGATAGAGGAATTTGGCCGAACATAGCGGCAACGGCCTGGACCGGCAAGCAGCGCCGACTTGCCGGTCTTGGTTAACCATGCGTAAATGATGACGGGCTAGGTTGATCGCCCGCGGCGCCGGCGCGCCGCCCGTCGATCCAGCGGAGAGGTCACCGTGCCTGCGGTGCGCGCGTTAGCTATCGGACTTGTGGTGCTGTGTGTCGCCGCCGCGCGCGGCGAAACCCATGAGGCGAAGGGCGAGGCGCCGTCCCACCCGATCTACTCGCCGGCCTTCACGGCGGCCGAAAAGGGCAACTGGAAGAAGGCGCGCGAACTCGCCGCCAAGGGCGAAGAGCCGCTGGTGAACAAGGTCATCGGCTGGCTGGCCCTCACCGAGGCGCAGCCTCTTCCCCCGTTCGCGGACATCGCCGCGTTCATCGACGACAACCCCGACTGGCCGCGATTCAACCGGCTGCGCCGCCGCGCCGAGGCGGCAATCGACGATCGCGTCAGCGACGCCGAGGTCTTCGCCTGGTTCGCCAGGCATCCGCCGCTCACCGGTCTCGGCAAGTTGCGGCTGGCCGAGGCCAAGCTGCGCGACGGCGACGAAGCGGGGGCGACGGCCCTGCTGCGCGAAGCCTGGGTCGAGGGCGATTTCACGGCGCGCGAGGAACGCGCGTTTCTCAAGCGCCACCGGAAACGCCTTCGCCTCGAAGATCATGTCGCCCGGCTCGACCGCCTGATCTGGGACCGCCGCCGGCGCGCCGCCGAACGCATGTTGCGCCGGGTCGATGCCGGGCACCGCGCGCTCGGCGTGGCACGCATTCGGCTCATGATGCGCGCGGGCGGCGTCGACGCCGCCATCGCCCGGGTTCCGGAAAGTCTGCGCAACGATTCCGGCCTGTGGTACGAGCGCCTACGCTGGCGCCGGCGCAAGGGGCGCGACCAGGACGCCCGCGCGATTCTCGCCGCGCCTCCCGCCGCGCTGGTCCGCCCCGAGGCATGGTGGCGCGAGGCGCATATTCTCGTCCGCAGGGCGCTCGGCGACGGTCTCATCTCGGAAGGCTACCGGCTGGCGAGCGAGCATCGCCAGGACGGAAGATTGCCGCGCGCCCAAGGTGAATGGCTCGCCGGATGGATCGCGCTGCGTTTCCTGCGCGATCCCGAGCTTGCCTACCCTCACTTCACCGCGATGCACGCCGGCGTGCGTTATCCGATCAGCCTGGCCCGCGCCGCCTACTGGGCGGGACGCGCAGCGGAGGCTCTCGGCCACGCCGAGGACGCCGAAAACTGGTACCGCAAGGCGGCGGAGCATCCCGTTGCCTACTACGGCCAGCTTGCGCGCGCCCGGCTCGGCGGCGACGCGGGCCTCTCGCTGCCCGACGAGCCCGCCGTCGACGAAGACGATATCGCCTTCGTCGAATCGGACGGGATGACCCGCGTGGCGAACGCTCTCGCCCGCGTCGGTCAGGAGCGTCACCTGCGCCCGTTCATCATGCATCTTGCGGCGCGGGCCAAGACACCCGGGCGCTACCAAATGGTGGCGGTAGTAGCGCGCGCCGCCAACCGGCCCGATCTCGCGATCGCCGTCGCCCGGCGCGCCGCCCGCGAGGGCATTATCCTCGTCGAGCAAGGCTTTCCGGTGGTCGCGCTGCCCGCAAGCCGCGGCAAGGACCCCGCCGCCGAACCCGCGCTCCTGCTCGCCATGCTGCGCCAGGAGAGCGGTTTCTACAACGAAGCGGTGAGCCACGCCGGGGCGCGCGGAATGATGCAGTTGATGCCGGGAACCGCACGCGTCGTCGCCCGGCGTCTCAAGCTGCCGTACAGCCGCAAGCGCCTGACCAACGACGCCGACTACAACCTCACCCTCGGGCGCGCCTATATCGAGGATCTGCTCGAAAAATTCGACGGCTCGTACGTGCTCGCGCTCGCCGCCTACAACGCCGGCACGCGACGCGCGACGCGCTGGATCAAGCAATACGGCGACCCGCGCGCCGGTGAGATCGACCCGATCGACTGGGTTGAACTCATCCCGCTCTCCGAGACCCGGAACTACGTGCAGCGCGTCCTCGAAGCGCTCGCCGTCTACCGGTTGCGGCTCGGCGAAACGCTACCGCCCGAGGGTCTCGCCGGCGATTTGCAGCGCGGCATGGCGACGCCGCCCAATCTCGCCGAAAGCGACCAACCGGCAAAGGCGCCCCAGACGCTCTAATTCTTTAGTCGTCGCGACCCCTGCCGCTTACCAGCGCCCGCCGTCACGGCGCATCGCTTCGCACGCCAGCCGGATGGGAAAGCGCGCGCGCAAAGTCTCATCCACATCGCGGGAGATGTATTCTGGATAATGCGCGGACAGGATTCCACGCGCCCTTTCCCGCACCCGCGGCCATGTCGCGCGCCCCACTCTCTTCCCACGCGCCGGGGGGCCAACAAGCGGACGCAATCTTACGGTTGCGTTTCGCGTCGCCTCGGGTACCTTCCCGCAAGGGGTCCGGCGGGACGACGCCGCTTCGGAACGGAGGGAGGACATGACACGATGACACACCCGCGATTCGCAGATATCGGCGCCTGCGTGTTCGACGCCTACGGCACGCTGTTCGACGTTCATTCGGCGGCCGCGCGCTGCCGCAACGACCTCGGCGACAAGGCCGACGCGGTATCGCAGACCTGGCGCGACAAGCAGCTTCAGTACACCTGGCTGCGCAGCCTGATGGGGCATTACGTCGACTTCTGGCGGGTTACCGGCGACGCGCTCGATTTTGCGCTCGAAACCCACAACGTCGCTGACCCGGGGCTGCGCCAAAGGTTGATGGATTGCTATCTCGCGCTTGCCGCCTATCCCGAGGTCAAGGAGGTCCTGGAGCGGCTCAAGCAGGACGGCCTCAAATGCGCCATCCTGTCGAACGGCGCGCCCGAAATGCTCGCCGCCGCGGTGCGCAACTCGGGCATCGACGACCTGCTCGATGCGGTCATCTCGGTCGACGAGATCGGCATCTACAAGCCCGATCCCCGGGTCTACAAGCGCGCCGTCGATCGTCTCGACGTCGCCGCCGGGCGCATCGCCTTCCAGTCGTCGAACGCCTGGGACGCGAACGGCGCCGCCGCCTTCGGTTTCCACGTCGCCTGGGTCAACCGCTTCGGTCAGCGGCCGGAGCGTCTGCCGGGTGACGCCGACGCCGAACTCTCCACGCTCGACGAACTCCCGGCGCTTCTGGGACTCTAGACGGGTGGGCGAAGACGCGGCGGTTTATCGCGAGCGCCGGTTCACGGCGCAGGACGGTCTTTCGCTCTATTATCGCGACCACGGCGACGCGCTGTCGCCGCACACGCCCGTGGTCTGCCTCGCCGGCCTCACGAGGAACAGCCGGGATTTCGAGGTGCTGGCGCCGCGACTGGCGCGCAAGCGCCGGGTGCTGTGCCTCGACTACCGCGGTCGCGGCCGCTCGGACCACGACCCCGACTGGCGGCGCTACACGCCCGCGGTCTATAGCGGCGACGTGAGCGATTTGCTGAGCGCCGCCGGTCTGCACCGCGTCGTCGTCGTCGGCACCTCGCTCGGCGGCCTTGTCGCCATGATGCTCGCGGTCGCCCGCCCCACCGCGCTCGCCGGCGTCGTACTCAACGACATCGGTCCCGACATCGACGCCGCCGGTCTGGCCCGCATCGCGGCTTACGTCCGCGCCCATGCGCAACAGGCCGATTGGCCGTCGGCCGTCGCGTTTCTCAGGAAAAGCGTCGTCAATCGCTACCTCGCGAGCGACGAGGACTGGCTCCGGATCGCCCGGCGCACCTGGCGCGAAGAGGCCGACGGCCGGTTGCGCTCGGACTTCGATCCGGCGATCGCCAAGGCGTTCGGCCGCGCCCCGGACGCTGGCCCCGATTCCTGGCGGCTGTTCGGTGCATTGCGCCGCGTGCCGGCGCTCGCCATCCGGGGCGGCGAATCGGATATCCTGAGCGCGGCGACCGTCGAACGCATGGCCGGGGTGAAGCCCGATCTCGCACGGATCACCGTGGCCGGCGTCGGTCACGCCCCCCTGCTCGAGGAGCCCGAATGTCTGAGTGCGATCGATGATTTCCTCGCCGACGTTTGAGCCGCCCGTCTTCGCCGACATCGCGGATGCGGCCGAGCGGCTACGCGACAAGGCGGTGACAACCCCGCTTCTCGAATCGCCGCTGCTCAACGAGGATCTGGGGGCGCGCGTTCTGGTCAAGGCCGAACCCTTGCAGCGCACCGGTTCGTTCAAGTTCCGCGGCGCCTACAACAACATCAGCCGACTGGGCGCGGACGCGCGCCGGCGCGGCGTCGTCGCGTATTCGTCGGGCAATCACGCACAGGGCGTGGCGGCGGCGGCGCGACTTCTCGAAACCCCGGCGCTGATCGTCATGCCGAAGGACGCCCCGGCGGTGAAGGTCGCGAACACCCGCGCCTGGGGCGCCGAGATCGTGTTCTACGACCGCGAGCGCGATTCGCGCGAGGACGTGGCGCAACGGCACGCGGCCGAGCGCGGCGCGGCGCTGGTGCCGCCCTACGATCATCCGATGACGATGGCGGGTCAGGGCACCGTCGGCCTCGAACTCGCCGCACAGGCCGAGGCGCTCGGCGCGACACTCGACGCGGTGCTGGTGCCCTGCGGCGGCGGCGGGCTGATCGCCGGCTGCGCTCTCGCGCTTGCCGAGCGGGCGCCCGGCGTGCCGGTCTACGCATCCGAACCCGAGGGCTTCGACGACACGGCGCGCTCGCTCGCCGCCGGCAGCCGTGAGACCAACGCTTCGGGCGGGCGCAGTTTCTGCGATGCACTGCTCGCGCCGACACCGGGCGAAATCACCTTCGCGGTCAACCGCAGGCTGCTCGCCGGCGGATTTGCGGTGAGCGACGACGAGGTCGCGCGGGCGATGCGGCTCGCCTTCCTCCACCTCAAGCTGATCATCGAACCCGGCGGCGCGGTGGCGCTCGCTGCGGTCGCGAGCGGCCGGTTCGACGCCCGCGGCAAGACCGTCGCCGTGGTTGCCTCGGGCGGCAACGCCGATCCTGAGATTTTCAGCCGGGCGATCGGGAATGCCGGCGATCGAGGCCGGAAAGCGATAGCGGAGACAACGACATGAACGCGCCATCCCGCAACGTCTCGGTCGAGGATATCGCGCGCGCCTGCAAGGGGCTCGAAGAGGAAACCGTGGCGATGCTCTCGGATCTCGTGCGTCTCGATTCGACGCTCGGCAGCGAGGCGCACGCGCAGGACTACATGGCGCGAGCTTTCGAGAACCTCGGCCTTTCGGTCGACAGGTTCGAAATCGAGCTCGACGTCATCGAGAGACACCCCGGCTTCTCACCCGTCGACTGGAGCTACGCCGGCAAGGAAAACGTGGTCGCCGCCCACCGGCCGAGGACCAACGCCGGCCGCTCGCTCATCCTCAACGGACACATCGACGTGGTGCCGACCGGACCCACCGACATGTGGACCGACCCGCCGTTCGAGCCGGTGATCCGCGACGGCCGGCTCTACGGCCGCGGCGGCGGCGACATGAAGGCGGGCATCGTCGCCTACTGCATGGCGTTCAAGGCGCTCGGACGGCTCGGCGTTCAGCCCGCGGCGCCGGTCTACATGCAAAGCGTGATCGAGGAGGAATGCACGGGCAACGGCGCGCTCGCCTGTCTCGCGCGCGGCTACACCGCCGACGCGGCGATCATTCCCGAGCCCTTCGATGGCACGCTGATGACGGCGCAGATGGGGGTGATGTGGTTCCAGGTCCATGTGCGCGGCAAGCCGGCGCATGTGCGCGACACCTCGGCGGGCGTCAACGCCATCGAAGCGGCGTTCGATCTCGTGCAGGCGCTCAAGCGGTTGGAGACGCGCTGGAACGCCGCCGAAGCGCGCCATCCGTCCTACGTCGGCGAGACCCACCCGATCAACTTCAATCTCGGCATCATACGGGGCGGCGAATGGGCCTCCTCGGTACCGACCGAGTGCAGCTTCCACATGCGCGTCGGCTTCTTTCCCGGGGTCAGCCCCGCAGACATCAGACGCCGCATCGAGGAAACCATCCGCGAGGCGGCGGAGGCCCATCCGGCGCTGCGCGAAACCCCGCCGCGCATCGCCTACGTCGGATTTCAGGCCGCAGGCTGCACGGTCGAACGCGAGGGCGACATGATGAGAACGCTCGCCGGGGCCCACGAGCGCACGACGAGCCGGGTGCCGGTCTACCGGACGACGA